>NZ_CP037427.1:0-467500 GCF_004337635.1 Myroides odoratimimus | reverse complement strand
GGCGGAGGAGAAGAAAACAAAAGTGATTCCGTAAGTAGTGGCGAGCGAACGCGGAATAGCCCAAACCAAAGTTGTTACGGCAATTTTGGGGTTGTAGGACCACGAGATTTCTTGCGGATTTAATTAGAATTACCTGGAAAGGTAAACCAAAGAGGGTGATAGTCCCGTATAAGTAAGAGAAGATAAGAATAGTGGTATCCTGAGTAGGTCGGGGCACGTGAAACCTTGATTGAAACTGGCGGGACCATCCGCTAAGGCTAAATACTCCTGAGAGACCGATAGTGAACCAGTACCGTGAGGGAAAGGTGAAAAGAACCGTGAATAACGGAGTGAAACAGATCCTGAAACCATACGCCTACAAGCGGTCGGAGCTTCTACGTGAAGTGACGGCGTGCCTTTTGCATAATGAGCCTACGAGTTACCGTTGCTGGCAAGGATAAGTGATTAAGTCATGGATCCGTAGCGAAAGCGAGTCTTAATAGGGCGCTTAAGTCAGTAGTGGTAGACGCGAAACCGTGTGATCTACCCATGGGCAGGTTGAAGTTTAGGTAACACTAAATGGAGGACCGAACCGTTTAACGCTGAAAAGTTTTCGGATGACCTGTGGGTAGGGGTGAAAGGCCAATCAAACTCGGAAATAGCTCGTACTCCCCGAAATGCATTTAGGTGCAGCGATGATCGATAGTTACTTAGAGGTAGAGCTACTGATTGGATGCGGGGGCTTCACCGCCTACCAATTCCTGACAAACTCCGAATGCTAAGTAATGATAGTCATCAGTGAGGGCATGGGTGCTAAGGTCCATGTCCGAGAGGGAAAGAACCCAGACCATCAGCTAAGGTCCCCAAATGTATGCTAAGTTGAAAAAACGCGGTTTGATTGCCCAGACAGCTAGGATGTTGGCTTGGAAGCAGCCATTCATTTAAAGAGTGCGTAACAGCTCACTAGTCGAGCGATCGAGCATGGATAATAATCGGGCATAAGTATACTACCGAAGCTATGGATTTGCGCATTTAGTTGCGTGAGTGGTAGGGGAGCATTCTAACGGCGCAGAAGGTGATTTGTGAGAATTGCTGGAGCTTTTAGAAAAGAAAATGTAGGCATAAGTAACGATAAGGGGTGCGAGAAACACCCCCGCCGTAAGACTAAGGTTTCCTCAGCTATGCTAATCAGCTGAGGGTTAGTCGGGACCTAAGGCACACCCGAAGGGGGACGTCGATGGCCAACGGGTTAATATTCCCGTACTACTAATAATTGTGATGGAGTGACACAGTGATGAAAGCACCGCGAACTGACGGAATAGTTCGTTGAAGCACGTACCTATAGGTTTGATAGTAAAATGCGTCGAACTTGGAGAAATGCGATAGTACTTTGAGTCTTCGGACAACGAGATAGTGTGCCTAAGGGCTGTCAAGAAAAGCTTCTAAACTTAGATTATTAGTACCCGTACCGTAAACCGACACAGGTAGTCGAGGAGAGTATCCTAAGGCGCTCGAGAGATTCATGGCTAAGGAACTAGGCAAAATAGACCTGTAACTTCGGGAGAAAGGTCGCCAGCGCAAGCTGGCCGCAGTGAAAAGGTCCAGGCGACTGTTTATCAAAAACACAGGGCTCTGCAAAATCGTAAGATGACGTATAGGGCCTGACACCTGCCCGGTGCTGGAAGGTTAAGAGGAGATGTTATCGATGAGTAATTGTCGAGAAGCATTGAATTGAAGCCCCAGTAAACGGCGGCCGTAACTATAACGGTCCTAAGGTAGCGAAATTCCTTGTCGGGTAAGTTCCGACCTGCACGAATGGTGTAACGATCTGGACACTGTCTCAGCCATGAGCTCGGTGAAATTGTAGTATCGGTGAAGATGCCGATTACCCGCAGTGGGACGAAAAGACCCTGTGCACCTTTACTATAGCTTAGTATTGTTCTTGGATAAGTGATGTGTAGGATAGGTGGGAGACTGTGAAATGGCGTCGCTAGGCGTTGTGGAGTCATTGTTGAAATACCACCCTTTGCTTATTTGAGATCTAACTCCGCGATGCGGAGGACATTGCTTGGTGGGTAGTTTGACTGGGGTGGTCGCCTCCAAAAGAGTAACGGAGGCTTCTAAAGGTTCCCTCAGCACGCTTGGTAACCGTGCGTAGAGTGCAATGGTATAAGGGAGCTTGACTGAAAGACTAACAAGTCGAACAGGTACGAAAGTAGAGCATAGTGATCCGGTGGTTCCGCATGGAAGGGCCATCGCTCAAAGGATAAAAGGTACGCCGGGGATAACAGGCTGATCTCCCCCAAGAGCTCATATCGACGGGGGGGTTTGGCACCTCGATGTCGGCTCGTCACATCCTGGGGCTGGAGAAGGTCCCAAGGGTTGGGCTGTTCGCCCATTAAAGTGGCACGCGAGCTGGGTTCAGAACGTCGTGAGACAGTTCGGTCTCTATCTACTGTGGGCGTTAGAAATTTGAGTGGATCTGATTCTAGTACGAGAGGACCGAATTGGACCAACCTCTAGTGCATCTGTTGTCTCGCCAGGGGCATCGCAGAGTAGCTACGTTGGGAAGGGATAAGCGCTGAAAGCATATAAGTGCGAAACCCACCACAAGATGAGATTTCTTTAAAGGGTCGTTGGAGATTACAACGTTGATAGGCTATAGATGTAAAGACAGTAATGTCAAAGTCGAGTAGTACTAATAACCCGTAAGCTTATGTGAATCTCCCCTTGTTAATTCAAGGGGAGGGCAACTTTCTAAGGTATAGTTAAGTTTAAAATATCAATATAGTTAAAAATATTAGTTACGCTCAATCGTGTAACAACCGATTTAAGGTGGTTATTGCAGCGGGGCTCACCTCTATCCATTTCGAACAGAGAAGTTAAGCCCGCTAGCGCAGATGGTACTGCTAACCAGTGGGAGAGTATGTCGCCGCCTTTCTTTATAGAATCCCCAATCTCGTATGAGGTTGGGGATTTTTTGTTTATATGGATTAGTCATATTTTGTTTCTGCAGACAAGATGTTGTACTATATTTCTGTTTAAGTTTGTTAAAGTTGCGAAAAAAAGATGTTACTTTGTACGCATATTGAAGATTAAGTAAGCTATGTTGAAAACTGTAAAAAAAATTCTTATTAGATTAGGAATAGGCATTGGAGTATTATGTGTATTAGTATTAGCACTAATGTATATTGTACCAGTATTTTATGCAGATCAAATAAATGTTAAGGTAAAGGAATTAATGAAAGAATCCATCAAGGGAGAAGTAGACTTTGAGAAAATTGATCTATCATTTTATAATAGATTTCCTTTATTAACAGCTACAGTAGTTAATCCTAGTATAGCTGGTGTACAATTAGATTCATTGTATTCTGATCATTTATTTGAAGCTAAATCAGTTAGCTTAGGTGTTGATATCTTTAGCATAGTAAATGGTAAATTGTCTTTTAATAGAATATATGTAGATAGCCCTATTGTTCATATTAATGTTACAGAGAAAGGAGAAGCAAATTATGATGTTTTTGTTCCATCTGATGAGAAAGAAGAAAGTGATGAGAGTCTTGAATTAAAGATAGATGAACTTCATATAGATAATGCTGAAATAGTTTATAATGATTTAGCTAGTAAGTTGAGTTTTATAGCTTCTGATTTTGATTATATTGGACAAGGTAATATGAGTGATGATGTATTTGATTTACTTAGTAAAGCAAGTATTCATTCTTTTGACCTGAACTTTGATGGTGTTCACTATGTAAAAGAGAAACCTATTTTAGCTAAACTTCAAACTAAAGTAGATACAAAGTCTTTGACTTTTGTCTTTGAAAAGAATGACTTACGTGTTAAAGGATTACCAGTTGATTTTAAAGGACATTTTGGTTTTATAGAGAATGGTTATGATATGCTCTTTGATATTAAAACAGAGAATGCTACTCTAGAGCAACTATTATCAGTTATACCACCAGAGTATCAATATTGGTTGGATGATACTAAATTTGCAGGAGATGTTAATGGTAAGTTTTTATTAAAAGGTAAATATGTTATTGTTGATACTTTAAGTCCTAATGTTGATTTGTCATTAAAATTAAAGAATGGTTTTATACAAAATAAACAAGTTAGTAAGCCTTTAGAAAATGTAGAACTTGACTTTGCTTATTCGATGCCAAAGTTAGATATAGAGAAAGGAAAAGTGTCTATTAATAAGTTGGCTTTTGATTTAGATAATAAACATACTGATATCAATGCAGAAGTTGAGGGCTTGACCGTTATCAATGCAAAAGGAAAGATCAATTCAATAGTTAATCTTGATTTATTTCAAAAAGCAATAGGTATTGAAGGATTTGCTATGCGTGGTGAATTAGCTTTGGATGGAGTTTTTGATGGAACCTACTCTAAAGGTGTTGTTGAAAGAAGAACCTTACGTAAAGTATATAGAGACAGTACTATCACTAGTATTCCTCAATTCGATTTAAAAGGATCTATAAAAGATGGATATTTTAAGTTAGAACAATTACCAGAAGCATTAGAAGCTATTAACTTTAACTTTGATATAGCAGCTAAGGATTCTAATTATAAGAATACTTCAGTTAGAATTTCTGATATTTCATTATCTGCTATGAGTAATTTTATAAAAGGTAATATATATCTAAAGAATCTACGTGATTACAATATTGAGGCGGATGTAGATGCTAAAGTGGACTTAGAGAATATAAAGGAATTCATACCAATAGAAGATATTGTGCTTAGAGGAGTGATTGATGCAAAGGGTAGTATAAAGGGAACATACGAGCCAAAGCGTAAACTATTCCCTGTAATTGATTCTGAAATTAAGTTTGTCAATGGATATGTTCAATTTAAACGTATACCTGACTTACCAATAGAGAATATTCAGATTCATACGATCATTAAGAGTAAGCGTGGATCTCTACATGACTTAACAATTAAAGTCTTACCAATTGACTTTAAAATAGCAGGAGAACCTTTCCAATTAGCTGCTAGTTTGTATAATTTAAATAACTTAAATTATAATGTGAAGTCAAAAGGAACATTGAATATAGGTAACCTATATAAGTTGTTTAAGATTGATGGAATAGATGTACGCGGTAGATTATTAACGAGTCTTTTCTTAAGTGGATTACAAAGTGATGCTGTAAAAGGAGATTTTGATAAATTAAAGAATGGAGGAAAGTTTGAAGTAGACAATATAACGGTGACTTCTGAGATGTTCCCAAAACCATTACATATTAAAAAAGGAGTATTCAAGTTCTATAAAGAAAAGATGAAGTTTGAGAAATTTGAAGCTACTTATGGTAGTTCTAAATTTTCTATGAATGGATACTTGACTAATGTGATTGGTTATATGCTGAAAGGAGATACTTTAAAAGGGAACTTTGATTTACAAACTCCTTATATGAATGTTGATGAATTTATGATGTTTGCAAATAATAAAACTAGTAATGTCACAATAGCAAATACATCTAACGCAGGTGTTATTCAGGTTCCTAAAGACATTAATATTGCCTTTAATGCTGTAGCTGATAAGATTAAATACACAGAATACAATATTGAAAACTTTACAGGTAATCTAGTTGTTTCTAAAGGAGGTATAGATTTGAAAGATACTAAGTTTAATTTGATAGGAACAAATGTTGCTATGAATGGAACTTATGAACCAACAGGTTATAGAAGTGCATTGTTTAGTTATCATTTAAAAGCTTCTGAATTTGATATTCAAAGAGCATATAAAGAAATTACTTTGTTTAGAGAAATGGTGACAATGGCGAAGGATGCTTACGGAACGGTTTCTTTAGATTATAGTTTGAAAGGGAAATTAAACAGTAGTATGTTCCCTGTAATGAAGAGCATTGAAGGTCAAGGTACATTATCATTAGCAAATATTAGTTTTAAAGGATTTAAACTTTTAGGAGCTATTGCAGATAAGACGGATGCTAAATCGTTAGAAAAAGGAACATTATCTGACGTTAATATTAAATCATCTATTAAAGATAATGTAATGACTATTGAACGAACTAAAATGAAGATGGCTGGTTTTAGGCCACGTTTTGAGGGACAAGTAAGTTTAGATGGAGATTTAAATATTGGATTTAGATTGGGATTGCCTCCATTAGGTATTATAGGAATACCAATGAGAATAACAGGTAATGCAGAAGATTTTAAAATTAAGTTAGGTAGATATAAAGCAAGTGAAGTATTGGGACAAGGAGCAAAAGATGATGACGAAGATGAGGATGAAGGTACAGATGTAAAATCAGTGAATGATTCTATCCCTGCTCTACCAGAGGTACTGCCAGTACAAGCCCCTGATAGTCTTCCTAAGTCGGCATAAGTAAAAAGCTCAGAGATTCTCGAGAGTACTGAAAAAGTAAGGCTTTTTTTGAGTTCAAGTCACTATAAGGCAAAAAAAGACGCTTTTAAAGGAGGTTATAACTAACCTTTTTTAAAGCGTCTTTTGTTTTTAAGATTATTTTTAAAGATATAGCTAGTGCTTAATAGTCCTTATTTCTCTTTCTGAGAGGACAAAATGCTACCTAGCTATCCTTACTACATTAATTTCAGTATTCTTTTTAAGTTTACGGCAAAAATAGCCAATGCCCCTTGCATTTGCATAGACAACAATCCGTACGACAAAGCAGTATCGTATCCATGGGCATTCTTTAATTCTGCGTTTTTAGCTTCTATCTTATAACGATGTTTAGCCTCTTCTTTAAATTCTGGAGTGTCTTCAAAGGCTAGTTGGTCTAAGTGTGTTTGACTTGATATAGAGACCGAATATGATTTGGTCTTGGCTCCAGGTTTGTAACAACCATCTTTTAAAGGACATTGTTTACACTTTTCAACATCAAAATAGTATGTTTTAACTTGATTAGTATTTTCTCCTTTCTTGCCTTGAGTAGCCTTTCTAACGGCTAAATGTCCTGCAGGACAAACGAACATATCAGCATCTTTGTTAAAGTCAAATTGGTCTTCTTTTTTACGAGTACCTTGACTAATTACAGGATTTAGTTTAGAGATTACACTAATATTATTCTTCTTAGCATAGATTAAATTGTCTTTACTGGAGTAAGCACGATCACCTATAACAGTGTTAACTGTCATTCCATTTTTAATAGATTCTTCTACTAATGTAGTTAGCAAAGGACCATCTCCCTTTTCTCCTGAAGTGACTACTGCAGCTGTGATAACACGCTCCTTACTCATGGCAATATGAGTTTTATATCCCAAGAATGATTCCTCTTTTGACTTATGACCTATACGAGCATCTTGATCTTTAGATATATCTCGTTGTTCTTTTACATCATCTAACGCTTCTTTTAAAACATTCAGTTTCTCACTTACCTTAGGTAAGCTACTCAAAGATCCTTTGTCTTCTAAGTAGTTGATTAACTCTGTACAATAAGCCATCTCATTCTCTACGTTATCGTCTGTGTTTTTAGTAGGTAAATGATCTTTTACTGTTGGATCTGTTTCATAAAGAACCTTTCTTACATTCTTTGAACGATATCTTAGAAACTCTATAACAGATACTGCATTAGAGCGACTCTTAGTATGTGTTGCATCTAATATTATTGCCTCTGATTTTATAATCCCTTTTGCGATAGCTAACTCTACTGTTTTACCAATTAACAAGTTTAGCATATCAGTATCCTGAAGCCTTAATTTTCTAAACTTGCTTAGCGTACTAGCTTCTATTACCTTTTCTTCGATTGACATATCTAAGAAATACTTAAACGATAAGTCGTATTGCGAGCGTTCTACAACATCTTGATCTGATATGTCAAAGATTGTTTTTAATAATAAGTACTTGAACAAACGAATAGGAGAATATGCCATTCTACCATTGGTGACACAATACTTACTTGATAGTTCTTGATATACAAAAGTAAAATCGACAAGATTATTTATCTGACGTAACATATTATCCTTAGGAACTAACATATCGTATAACTCAGAATATTTACTAAAAGAGATTGTTTCTTGATGACTTACCATTGCTTTTTATTTGATCAGTACAAAGCTAAAAAAACAAAGAGGTAAAATAGAAGAGCTTAAGCCCTCTATTTTACCTCTATTTCGAAAAAGAAGACTTTTTCAGTGCCCTCGTTAATTCTGAGGCTTTTTTTATTTATATGTGATTTAAGTTATATTTTTGACTTGTAAAACAAAATAAAATGAATACTTACACCAAGTTAAACGATATAGAAAATCTTCTTATACAACAAAGTACTGTAGAAGAACCAATGCATGTCTATCAGGTAGATAGTCCTGTAGAAGAACAAGTACTTAGAATGAGATGTGAAGAAGTACTTCCAACAGATGAGAACTTAAAATATCTGATTGCGCGAATGTATAAAACTGTTCGCAATGAAGAGAAACCTGGAGTAGGGATAGCAGCACCTCAGGTAGGTATCAATAGAAGAGTTTTTCTAGTGCAACGAATGGATAAAAAAGGAGAACCATTCGAATTCTTTATTAATCCAGAGATTGTATGGTATTCTAAAATATTGAGAAGAGGAGAAGAAGGGTGTTTATCTATTGCTAATGAATATGGAGAAGTATATAGAAGCTTAGCTATTCAGATTACTTACTATGATTTAAGTGGAGAACATTTCCAAGAAGTGATAGAAGGTTTTACAGCTGTCATTATACAACATGAATTTGATCATTTGAATGGAGTGTTGTTTACTGATCGTATTAAAGAACAAGAAAATAATGAATATTATAATGCATCTCCTACCAGTGAGATTGTTTACCAGAGATAAACTACAGATTGTAGTATTTCTACTTATTAGTACTTGGTGTCTTACATATAACTGTGTTTATGCTCAGACTGTTGATTATAAGTATTCTTATGATGATTTAGAGCTTAGTTGTCCATCTGATGATATGGAAGTAGAACGATTATATAAAGTAGGTTTAGAAGCTCTTAATTCACCTAAGTATTATAATATCGCAGGTAAAGTGTTCTTTAGTTTAATAGAAAGAGATAAAACACTTTGTGATGCATATTTCTTTACAGGAGTAGCTTTAACTAAACAAGATAAGCACGAAGCCGCAGTAACGTATTATTACTATGCTGATAGTTTAGCTAGTAAGAGTAATTCAGTATTTAAAGAAGAGTTAGCAGAAGCAGCTTTAAGAGTCGGAAATATTGGCTTAGCGAGAAAGAAGTATGAAGAATTGATCAAGGACTTTCCCAATGACCCTGATGGTTATTATGGAATAGGGCTTACCGCTACTTCTTTAGGAGATATAGCTAATGGATTGCAAAAGCTAAGTATTGCAGAAGAGTTGTATATAACAGAGAATACCTGGACGGAGCAACGACAACAAGAAGTATATTTAATGAAGGGAATCCTCTTTATAGCGGATACTCAGTATGAGGCAGGTTTAGAATATTTAGATAAGTGCCAAACTACTTTTAATACGCTAGATGACTTTAATGCTAATTATGCACTTGCTTCAGACGAATTATTTAAAGAGACTAAGAATGAAAGTTATAAAGCGAAAGCCTTAGAAGCTTTAAGTAGAATCAAAGATAAAGGAAAACTGAACGAGACTTTTCTCAAACGTTTTCAAGATAAATAGCATAAGTAAAGGGATTGTGATCTTACTCGCAGTCCCTTTTTATATTGCTACTACGGAGTAGTACCAAGCTTATTTAAGGGATAAGTTCACTTCAAAACCAACTCCTCTTAAACTCAGGATACTTATTGATTCATCGTGTTGAAAGTATTTTCTTAAGCGGGTGACGAATACATCTAAACTACGTCCATTAAAGTAGTCTGCAGATGGCCAAAGCTTCTGTAAGATCTCTTCACGAGAGATAATATCACCATTATGACTGATTAATAGAAGTAATAAATCTCTTTCTCGTTCTGTCAGACGTATCGTTTCAGTGGGATGACTCAGCTTTAGCTGTATAGGATTAAAAGTATAGCTGCCTAATAAGTACTGTTCTGTCTTTGGTACAGCAGTTCGCTTTAGGATATTCTCTATTCTAAGTTTTAGTTCTTCAGGATCACATGTTTTAGAAATATAATCATCAGCACCGAGCTTTAACCCCATTAAGCGGTCAATACTTTGGTTCTTTGCTGTTAAGAATAAGAAAGGCAAGTTTGGTAATACCGTATTAATCTCTTTCGATAAGGTAAAACCATCTTTCTGTGGGAGCATAATATCTAATATTGCTAAGTCAAAGTGTTCTTGTGTTACAGTCTCTATAACTTCTTCTGGAGTAGTGAACCATTTTACCTCAAAACCACAGATACCTAAATACTGTTGGATAACTGTACCATAATCAATATCATCCTCTACTAATAACAATTTATACATAAGGTATTGTGATTTTAAAAGTAGTCCCTACTTGTAGTTTACTATTTATATTAATATTCCCGTGAAGTGATTTTACTATTTGTTGTACTTGGTATAAGCCGATGCCTAGTCCTTGGGTATTATGGATATTGCCTTCTCGTACTCTATAGAATTTTTTGAAGACATCACTCTGTTTATCCTTAGCGATACCCATTCCGTTATCTATAATTGTGATAGTATACTGATTAGCTTCTGATGAGATAATACATTTAATCTCTGTTCCACCATATTTAATACTGTTTTCTAATAGATTAAGAAGTACAGTTTCTATTTTAGTTTTAGAGAGATTTAGTTCATCTTTAGCATTCCATTCTATAGCTAATAGTACTTCAGGATACAGGTTTTGGATATCCTCTATCAGTACTAAAGCATCTTCTTTTTTATAACCTTCTTCTTCATCTGATAGGATAGGATTAAGGCTATTCTGTAATCGGTCTAATCGATCTACTTGACGGAGTAGAAGGTTCACTGTAGGAGACTCATATTCTTTCGACAGATTCTTACAACCATATTTTAGAGTAGCGATAGGTAGTTTAAACTCATGAGAGACATTATCTACCATATTGTAGAGATTAGTTATTTCTCTTTCCTTTCTTTTGATAGCTTTATAAGTAGTATAATATAATATGAGAATAAAAACACAGATTAGAATAGAACCACTTAAAAGGGGAAATAACTGCCTTAGTGTTAAGCTTAAATAATTAGTTACCTCTATAAATCTTTCTTGGTAAATAGTGATATGTAGTTTATAACTATCAGGACATTCTGTGCATGTATCACCTTCATCCTTTATACTAGTCTCATTAATTTCCCATTCAGAAGTATTTATTCTTTGGGGAGCGTTCAGTTTTCGCTTTGTTTCTAAAAGGACAAAAGGTTTATCTAATAACTCCTCTTTGCTATCATGTATGACTACTTGTTTGATAACTATTTTCGCAGCCACTTCATATCCTAAGGTAGAGAACGTACTGTCTATCTTTTTTGTAAACAATTCATTATTCTTGTCTAGGACAGAAGTAAAGTCTGTTTTGATATTTTCTAAGGTTGTTTTTTGCTGCAGTAGGTCTAAAAAAGAAGTATACAGTAAATTTTCTTTTGTTAAGCTAATTTCTTTGTAGAAATGCTCCTCTAGTAAATCATCCATTTTTTGATGAGAGATACTACTTATTTCTTTTTGTTTTAGTTTAACTGCTTGCATGAAATAAAAAATCATTACCCCTACAAGAAGTATATAAAACAAACAAAAGATGATTAAGTAATATTTAGAATTTAGCTTTTTCATATACACAAATATACTTTAAAAAGAGAGTAATACATCAAGAGGCTTTTGCTGTTAACCGTTCATTAACCGTTCATTAACCGCCTTCTTTTTCTGAATACAGCACCTTTGTTTAAAATTAATGAAATTATGGTACGCATACTTATTTTATGGAGCATATTATTGTTAAGTGTATTAGTAAATGCACAAACAACTAACTCTCAGATCAAAGGAAAAGTAACAGACAATAAAAAGGAACTATTGGCTTTTGTTACTGTTGTAGCTAAAGATGCCGATGGCAAGATAGTACAGTCTGTGTATACAGATGAACAAGGTGTTTATGATTTAGACGCTAATACATTGATTACCCAATTAGAATTTAGTTATGTAGGATTTAAATCTCAGACGATAGCTTTAGGTACCACTTCAGCTGTAGTAGAGTTAGCAGAAGATAATGCTATTTTAGAAGAAGTAATGATTACCGCTAAGCGTCCTACTATAAAAAGAGAGATAGACAGATTAGTATTTAATGTGCAAGACACACCATTAGCGACTACGAATGCGTGGGATATTCTGAAACAAACACCTGGGGTCAATGCGATAGGAGATAACCTAAGTATCCGTGGGAGCTCTAGTATATTGGTGACGATTAACGATAGAAAGGTGATGCTGACAGGAGAGCAGTTAAAAGAGATGCTTGAATCTACAGATGGTACACAGGTAGAGGCTGTAGAAGTTATTACTAATCCTCCTGCTAAGTATGATGCTCAGGGGGGAGCAGTATTGAACATTAAATTAAAAAAGAACGTAAACTTAGGATATAAAGGGAGTGTAACAGATCGTTTTAAACAAACTACCTATGCAGTTAACACCTTAGGTACACAACATTTTTACTCTGGTGATAAAGTGAATTTATCTGGAAATTATTCTTATACAAAAGGATCAGGAGTACGCTATAATGAAGACAACGTTATCTATGAGACCGGAGAGCGTTGGAGTACAGACCTGACTCGTATGAATAAGATGAGAGGAAGACATAGTTTTAATGCGGAGATGGATGTAAAGGTAGATAGTACATTGACACTGACATTAGGAGGGGATGGCTATATTAATGAGCAAACCAAAGGTGATTATGTCATCCCTACATTAATCTATAATAAAGAGGGGATTATAGAATCTAACTATACTACTTTTAATAAGAAGCGTGCTAATATGGATACGTACACAGGGTATTTTATGTTAGACAAGAAGTTTAGTCAAGAGAAAAACTTATTATGGTCTTCTTATTTTACGTATGATAACCAGAAAGATAACCAAGATGTACGAACTGAATTAAACTTTAAAAATCAAGTACCAACTGAACGCTTTTTCGCAACGAAAGATAACTCGCGTACACGATTAGCTGTATCTGGTATTGATTATACGATAGATAAAGAAACAACGAAGTGGGAGTTAGGAGGAAAGTATAGTATTGTCAAAGCTTTATATTCATTAGACTTTTTTGATACTAAAACAGGGAATCCTAATAAAGACAAGAGTAACGATTATGATTATCAAGAAATCAACTGGGCAGGATATACTTCATTTACGAAGCAATGGGATAAATGGCAGATTAAAGCAGGATTGAGAGGAGAGTACACAGTCATTCAGACGAAGAGCACAGGGGTAGGGAGTGACACACAGTCATACTTTAAGTTATTTCCTACAGCCTATGTGAAGTATGATGTAACAGACGATCATCATTTGGGCTTTTCGTATGGCAAGCGCATTGACAGACCTTCGTATTCTTGGATGAACCCAGCGAAGAGTTACTATAATCTGTTTTCGTACTTTCAAGGAGACCCTGATTTAAAACCAACGATCAGTCATAATTTTAGTCTGAGTTATGATTATAAAGAGTGGAGTTTAGAGATGTACTATAAGAGAGAGCAGAATCCATCTATGGAAATATCATATCAAGAGGATGCTACTAATACATTAGTATATCACTATACAAATATAGATAAGAGACAGGTAGCAGGGATGAGTTTAAACACGCCGTATAAAGTAGGAGAGTGGCTGACTCTAAATAGCTATTTAAGATTAGAGTATAAGGAAGATTACTTTTATGGTCTAGATAAGAAGTTGTATAAGAATGATGCATTCGGTTTTGGAGGGCAACTATATGCTTCTGCACTTTTAGAAAAAAAGAGTAATTGGAAAGCGATGTTGACTTATAGTTTTTATACACCAGGTGTACAGGGGACTTTTAGAATAAGTAGTTATCAGCGTACAGACTTTATCATGAGTAGAGAGTTCTTGAAGAATAAGTTATCTGCTAATCTGTATGTGTATAATATTTTTGGTAGTGACAGACAGATCATTAGTACTAACTATGCGAATCAAAATAACTACTTTAAAGACTATAGCGATACACAAGGTTTTGCTGTTTCTTTAAAGTATAATTTAGGAAACCAAAAGGTGAAATACAGTTCTAAAGAAATAGAGATGACAGAAAAAGACAGACTTTAGTATAAGATGATTATGAGTTAACACTTTCATAATAACTCTTTGAATTCTTGAATTTAAAAATGACAATTTCTTTACGTACTAAAAATCAAGAGATAATAATGGAGGAATAGATTTGACTTCATTAATCAACTAGTAGTAACGTAAATGAAAAAAAAATTACAATTAGCAGGTTTGGTATGTGCGACTTTATTTAGTGCACAAGTTTTTGCTCAAACCACACAAGCTTCTATCCAAGGGATCGTATTACAGGATAATGCGATCCAACAGGGAAAAGAAGTTATGATTAGAAATACATCTACAGGGTTTACAACACGTACTAAGACGAATGCTAATGGGGAGTTCGTCTTTAAAGAAATTCCATTAGGGGGGCCTTATATTGTTGTTACACAGGATGAGACTGGTGGAGAAGTAAAGAAAACGGGGTACTACGTAAACCAAGGTGATAATGTATTCGTAGATATTGTTATTGGATTAGATGATCAGCATTTAGAAGAAATCGTTATTGATGGAAAGAGCTTAAAGAATCAGAAAGAGTCTTTGGGGGCAGCGACTACTTTTACAGCAAGCTCTATAAAGAATTTACCTATTAACGGACGTAATTTTGCTAACCTAACGGATTTATCACCTTTATCGAATGGAGGGTCTATAGGAGGACAACTAGGATCTTCTATTAACTTTACGATAGATGGTACTACTGCTAAGAATCCTACATCAGGAGGGGCGACTACTAGTAGAAGTGGTGCTCCATATTCTGTATCTATGGAGGCAGTACGTGAGTTTCAGGTAGTGACGAATCAGTATGATGTGACATTAGGGAGAAGTGGAGGAGGAACCGTAAGTGCAGTGACTAAATCTGGAACCAATGAGTTCTCAGCTTCGATGTTCTCTTATATGCGTGCAGATTGGTTATCTAGCCCGTATGATATCAACGGAAATAAGAAAGGGGATAGAGATTACTCTACTTATCAATATGGACTATCTTTAAGTGGCCCGATTATTAAGGATAAACTACATTATTTTGTAGCATGGGATCACCAGTTAGACACTCGATCACTAGTGATTGCAGATATTAATGGGCCAGCAGATGAGGATAGATACGGTATTACTAACCAGACTTTAGATAAGTTCGTAGGTATTGCTCGTGATAAATATGGTGTGTCTAATAATCCTCAGTACGGAACATTTGACAAGAGAAGAAACTCTGATGCAGCCTTCTTACGTTTAGATTGGCAGATTAACGAGAACAACTTATTGACGGTTAGAAATAACCTTACATATGACTATAATCCACTAGGATTAGGAGATAACACACAGATTAATCTATACGAATCTTATGGTACAGATAAGAGTGTTGACAACAGTTTATTAGCTACATTAAGAACGAATATCAGTCCTAAGCTGACTAATGAGTTAAAAGTACAGTACTTATATACATTCCAGGATAGTCATCAGAGTGCAGAGTTACCAGGATGGTATATACCACGTGCTATTGTGGAGAACGTAACTTCTAATATTGGAGGAGGTGTGCGCTCAGCGAATATACAGTTGGGAGGACACCGTTTTGCACAAGAGAAGTTTACGAATAATGTTTTTCAGGTTGTAAATAATTTATACTATAACACAGATAAAGTAAACTATACTTTCGGTGTTGACGTGATGCAGACTAACTCTAAATCGGTATACGGTAGTGAAGTGAATGGACGTTTTCATTTTAATAATGATCCTGCTCTAGGATATTCGTCTATGGATAGCTTTGAGAATCTAAGACCTTATAGATATTATAGAGAAGTACCTTTAGTAGATGACCTTACTGTCGATGGGAATATATTAAATGCGGGTATCTATGGACAAATGAAGACTTCTTTATATCCTGGTTTAGATATGACTTTAGGGCTTCGTTTAGATTATGCGAAGTATCCGACAGCTAAGTTTAACCAGTTAGTATATGATGAGCTAGGACTAAGAACAGACAATAACTTTAAGTCTTTGATTGTACAGCCACGTATTCAGTTTGATTGGAATATCAATGAGAACAATACAGACTATATCCGTCTAGGTGGAGGTATCTTTGGTTCGGATGTGAATAACTATGCATTGATTAACAACCTTACTTTTGATGGAAGTAAGCTAGCTACTGTGGATGTAATGGGAGCTGATGTACCTACTCCAGACTTTGAAGCTTATAGAAAAGATAAAAACACAATACCTTCTTTGACTCAACATCAGTTAAGCACAATCAACTTCACAGGAAAAGATGCAAAAGTACCGATGGTGTATAAGGCTAACTTATCGTATACACACTTCTTCAGCAGTAGATTTAAGGTGAGTGTGACAGGGTATATGAACTTAGCTCGTAATAACTACTTCTATAAAGATAGAAATATGGTGGATAAACCATTCTTTACTTTAGACAATGAAGGAGGAAGAGGTGTATTCGTCCCTGCAGAAACTATTTTAGCGAACGGTGCTTCTGATTGGAAACAAGGTAGAAAATCAAACCAACTAGGTCGTGTATTAGAGTTAGTAAGTGAAGGAAAAGTAAATAACTATGCTTTAGTATTTGACACGAATTATAACTATTACAGAGATGGACAGATAGCAGTGAGTTATACTTGGAACTCTACTAAGGACAATACTTCTTATAATGGAAACGTAGCTAACTCGGCTACACTAGGACTACCAGTAGCAGATGACCCTAGAGATTTAAGCAAGATGAGCTATTCTGATAATCACTTTAGACATAAGTTAGTAGTGTATGGTAATGCACCTAGTTTCTACGGAGTGAATGTAGGAGTGAGATTCTCTGGTATTGGAGGAACGAGATATAGCTTATTATCAGGAGGTAATACGAATGGAGATTTTGTTAGTGGTAATAATGACTTAGCGTATGTATTTGATATCAATGATCCTAAGACTCCACAGCATATTAAGGATGGATTACAAGCGATTATGGATAATCCAGAAGTAAGCAGTAGCCTTAAAAATTATATCCAAGATAGCTATGGTAAAATAGCAGAGAGAAACGGAGGAAAGAATAGCTTCTATGGTGTATTTGATTTGCGTATAGCGAAGACTTTCCATGTTAAAGGGAAACACAAGTTTGAGCTATCAGCAGATGTATTTAACGTAGCGAACTTATTGAATAAAGATTGGGGAGTGAATAAATCTATGAGAACGCAGTCTCTATATGCTTTAGGTGTACCTAAGAAAGGAGAGACAGCTGCTTTACCAGGTTTTGATCAAGCTACACAACAATTTAATTATAGAGTAAATACAAAAGGGACTCCTGTCAATAGAGGAAACCCATACCAAATACAAATAGGGTTAAAATATAGTTTTAATTAATGCTTTCATAGTTAATAGATTATCAGGTTAATGCACTAATTCTTAAAAGTGGGACTCGTCAGAGTTCCACTTTTGTTTTTATTATACAATAGTAAAAGTGGCTTGATGTACTAATTTGTTGTAATTTTAAAGGTTAAATACAAGAATATGGAATTTGATTACTTTGACAAGATTAGGAAGATTAGAACGGGTATCCGATTCTACAGTGAGCTTCTAATAGAGGCTTCGTGGAATATGTGGAATATCAAAACGAGGGTAGGTATTTTCTTCTTTTCTTTAGTCGCTGCACTGTTAGGTACTTATTTTTTAGCTCCAGATGTTTTTAGTGAAGCTCAGAAATACACCATGTTTATTTTAATATTCTCTATATTACTCTGGGCGACAGAAGCCATTCCTCCCTTTGCGGTAGGGATTATGATTATAGGTTTTCTCGTCTATACCATGGGGAATATACAGGGAGCCACGATTTCGCCCCAGGAGATATCAGATACCTGGTCAGACAGTGTGATCTGGATATTCTTAGGAGGTTTCTTCTTGAGTGAAGGAATGCGGAAGACCAATCTTGACTTGTCGTTGTTTAAGAAGACCATTTCTATTTTTGGCTCTAATCCTAATATGCTAGTATTAGGTATTATCATTGTTACTTCAGTTCTATCCTTGATTATCTCGAATACAGCGACTGCAGCTATGGTATTAGCTTCGGTAATGCCCTTGATAGATAGAGAGGGGAAAGACTCTAATATGTCTAAGGCTATCTTAGTCAGTATTCCAGCTGCTGCTACCTTTGCAGGGATGATGAGTATGGTATCAACACCTCCTAACTTGATCGTAGTGAACGTATTGAAATCTAAAGGATTCGATGTTACGTTTTCTCAGTGGTTGTTATTAGGGTTCTTACCAGCCGTAGTTTTATTAGGGACATTCTGGTATGCTGTAGTACGCAAGTATACTTCTAAGGTAAAAGGATTAGATGTTTCGTTCGCAAACAAAGCTTTAGAAATGACGAATAGTATGCGCTTACAGCGTCTAGCCGTTATTATCATCTTAGGAGTGACAGTATTGATGTGGATGTTAGGAAGTAGATTACATATACCTACAGCAGGAGCCGCGATGGTGCCTATTATGTTCTTGCCGATGTTGGGGATTATCACAGCAGAGGACGTGCGCAGATTGCCTTGGGATACCTTGATGCTAGTAGCGGGAGGGTTATCTCTAGGGATGGCTATTAAAGAGCTACTAGCACCATATTACTCTCAGTTCTTAGCAGGGATGGAGTTTAATATGATCGTGATGATGATTATTTTCGCAGTAGTGACAGTGTTGTTTTCTAATATTATGAGTAGTACTGCTACAGCTACTATTGTGATTAATATTGCCGCTATTGTACTACCTACAGATCAGTTATTACCGGTAGGGTTAGTAGTAGGACTTTGTTCTTCGTGTGGATTATTCTTACCAGTATCTACGCCGCCTAATGCCATTGTCTTTGGTACAGGGATGTTGAAGCAAAAGGACTTCGTACTCGGTGGATTATTTGGAGCGATATTAGGTACTACGATTATCATCTTATGGGTGTTATTCTTACAGTATTTCACAGGTTTCTTTGAAGCAATATAAAGTATAAATAACGAATAAAATAAAAGGCGTATTCACACTGAATACGCCTTTCTGCTTAAAATAACCTAACCAAAATGTATTATATTCTCTCTGGGAAGTTGGTGATGATACCGTCTACTTTTAAGTCTTTTAGACGTTGGATATCTTTCTCCTCATTCGCAGTATATGGATATATTTTTAACTTAGCTTGTTTGATTTTACTCACGTTTTTCTCATTCAATGTTTTGAAGTAAGGATTGATCGCTACAGCCTTGATCTTATGTGCAAATTCAATAGCATCAGCTGGCTCTTTAGAAGTCAGTACAGCGATGTCTAAATTAGGATCTAGAGCAGCTATTTTTTCTAATTCATCCCATTTAAAACTAGAGATGATAAAGTCTGCATTCGTCCATCCTTTTTGTTTGAACTGTTGGATGATAGCGTATGTACCTTCTGCAGTATTCGCTCCTTTTAGTTCTATATTTAATACTGCCTTTCTATTGATAGCAGCAATAATATCTTCTAGTGTAGGCATTTTATATTTACCATCTACTAGTAGCGCTTGTAGTTCTGCTTGAGTATATTGTTCGATATTCCCTTTACCGTTTGTTAGTCGTTCTAAGGTATCATCATGGTGTACCATTAGAGCTCCATCTTTTACTTTAAACACGTCTATTTCGATCGCATCAGATTTCATCTCTACAGCTTTCAGAACAGATTCTACTGTGTTCTCCGTTACGTGTCCCATAGCACCTCTATGTGCGATACGCAATACTTTATTATCTTGTGCAAATGCAAATGAACTCATAGCTAAACATAAAACTAATAGTCTCTTTTGAAATCTCATGGTATCTGTTTTAATTGATTAGGACAAAGATGAATGTTTTATGTATTGTCAACTTTACCTTAATATTATTGTTGTGTAAACAAACTAAAATAAATGCCTTGATCGAAGAGAAGCCAGAGACGGTATGATTAAATAATTTTTTAGATTCTAAAAGAAAGGTACAAAAAAAGCTGTTCAGTGAAGAACAGCTTTTAAATATTATTTTACTGGTGTACCGAATAAGTCAAACTCATAAGCACTATCGATGTGAATATCTGCATATTCACCTATTTTCAGATAGTGTTTAGTAGCGTCTATTCTTACCTCGTTATCTACGTCTGGGCTATCGAACTCAGTACGTCCTATAAACTCAGTACCTTCTTTTCTATCAATGATACAACGGAATGTCTGTCCTATCTTCTCTTGGTTTAGATCAAAAGAGATTTGTGCTTGGATTTCCATGATTTCGTTTGCACGAGCTTGTTTTACTTCCTCTGGAACATCGTCTTCTAGTAAATAAGCATGTGTGTTTTCTTCATGAGAGTAAGTAAAACATCCTAAGCGTTCAAACTTCATTTCTTGTACCCAATCTTTTAAGATTTGGAAGTCTTCTTCTGTTTCTCCTGGGTATCCTACGATCAATGTCGTACGAATAGCCATACCTGGTACAGCTTCTCTAAACTCTTTTAATAGCTTAGTAGTCTTCGCTTGTGTAGTACCACGGCGCATAGACTTTAAGATATTGTCAGAGATATGTTGTAGAGGGATGTCTAGGTAGTTACAGATCTTAGGTTCTCTCTTCATTAGTTCTAATACATCCATAGGGAATCCTGTAGGGAATGCATAGTGAAGACGGATCCATTCGATACCTTCTACTTTCGCTAAGTTCTCTAATAGCTCTGCTAAGTTTCTCTTTTTGTATAAATCTAATCCGTAGTAAGTCAAATCTTGAGCGATCAAGATTAACTCTTTTACTCCGTTTTTAGCTAATCCCTCAGCTTCTTTTACTAATTTCTCGATAGGTTGAGATACGTGTGCTCCTCTCATTAAAGGGATAGCACAGAAGCTACAAGGACGGTCACATCCTTCAGCGATTTTAAGGTAAGCGTAGTTTTTAGGAGTAGTCGTCAGACGCTCTCCTAATAATTCGTGTTTATAGTCAGCTCCTAATGCTTTTAATAACAAAGGTAAATCTGTCGTACCGAAGTATTGATCTACATTAGGGATTTCAGCTTCTAAATCAGGTCTGTATCGCTCAGATAAACATCCAGTAACGAAGACCTTGTCAACAATACCTTCCTCTTTTTTCTCTACGTATTCTAAGATTGTGTTTACTGATTCCGCTTTTGCGTTATTAATAAAACCACAAGTGTTGATCACCACAATATTAGCTTCATCATTAGCAGCCTCATGTGTTACCTCTTTTCCACTTGCTTTTAATTGTCCCATTAACACTTCACTATCGTAAACGTTTTTTGAACAACCTAAAGTAATTACGTTGATTTTATTCTTTTTTAAAGTTTTGGTTCTCATTGATTTAAAAAAATTGGACTGCAAAATTACATTTTTTTTAGCTACAAACTAAGCGCTTTAGTATAATTATGTGAATCTAGTAGTCTAATTATAAGCATTCTGTTTTAGAACCTTGATTTTATGAGGGATATAAATCAATCGATGTAAGAGATAAGATTTGATTGTACAGCGCCATCGTTGTCTTTTAATTTTAGGTGTTTACGAAACACCTAAAGATTTTGAAGAGTCCTGTTTCTTAAGAATAATATTTACCCCTTCAATATTGCGACAACACCTCTTCAATGTTCCTTCAAGAAAAGTGCTTTAAACTAGAGCAATCTTGGGGAAATGTTGAAGAAGTGTTGAAGGAATAGGTATGAAGGCTTGTTTTTAGTAGGATAGTGAGGTGTTAAGGTTGAATGATAATAAAAGGGTGTTTTTTGGTAATGATTTGATATTTAGGTTTTTATTGTTATTTGTTCTCGATATGAGTATAAAAAAAGATATAATTTTTTATAAGAAAAGGATAGTGATAGTAGGGAAAAAACTGGTTTTGAGTAAAAAAAGGAGTGAAATGAAGGGGATAAATTACTATAAAACGATTTTTAAGGGTCGAAATGGATAAATAAATAGAAGTAAAATAGAAAATGAAGAAGAATAGGTTTAGCATTCGTTTTGAACTATATCACGAGATAAAGTAGGGGTTCTAAATAAACAAATAGTGCTGAGGTTCTGTTTATACGGTATATGTGGTAAATAATGAGAATAAAAAAGAGGCTATCGAATAAATGATAGCCTCTCGGTATATTGTTTGTTTATGTGTCTTTATTATAATCTAAAGATACCACCGAATACGATGATTGTTTCTCCGAACCAGAAGTTGTGCATAGCTCTATCTGATTTGCTAGCTGTAGTACGTACATCATACATATCAATGTATCCACCTTTTAACTCTGCTTGAACGAAGAAGTGTTTAAAGAAAGTCACGTTAAGACCTGCTTTAGCTGATAGACCAAATCCAGAAACGTGGAATTCGTCATATCTTTCTTTACCTAATAAAGTAGTGTTTGTTTTTGGGAATACAATACCAGCTCCAACACCTTCAGTTAAGTTGATCTGAACTTTATCTGTGTTCCATACTCCAAAAAGTTTAGAGATGTCATCCACACGGTTTAACTCTACGTTGATATAGTTTAATCCGTCTGTGTGTTCGAACATTAAGAAATCTTCAGTTAGATTTACTTGGTTAGGGTGTCCAGGGATAGTTTCTCCGTAAGAACCTTGACCAGGGTAGTATCCTAAGATACCTACTGTTTGGTTTTGATCCATTACATATTTCATGTGATCAACTCCTAAAGAGATATTATATTTATCAGTGATAAAGTAACCTACTCTTAAGTTCGTTTGTGGAATAGTCATACGAGTAGGGTTTAGGTAGTCGATATGCCATCCTTTAGGTTTGTCAGACGCTGCTACATTCTGTAAGATGAAGTCATAGTCATCACCTCTAAAACGAATGTCAGAATTACTGAAAGTACCGCGGTTACCTCCCCAGTAAATGTAGAATTTACCTTTGTTAGAATCTGTATAACGCAGAGGAGTAGTTACACCTTCTTGAGCAAAACTTGTAGCAGTAGCAAGCAAGCATATTGCAGCGAAAAGTTTAAAAATATACTTCATTATTTGCTTATTATTATTTTTATAAAAATCGAACTGCAAAGGTATAATAAAAAAATCTCTTTATCAGTTTATCCGATAAAGAGATTAAGTACTTAAACTTCTAATCTAATTAGAAATTAATGTTGTATGTCAAACTTACAAAGTTATCTGTCGTTTTAATATTAGCAGGCTTATAAGGATTTACACCTGTAGTATCAACTAAGTAAGTATTATAAGACTGCGAAGTTCTAGAGTAAGATAAGTCTAAACGAGAACTACCGAAAGTATATCCGATACCTGCAGAGTATCCATTTAGATCTCCATACATTTTATAATCCTTCTTATAAGGACTCTGTTCGAAGCGATATCCTGCTCTTAAGCTTACTTGTTTGATAATGTATTCCCCTCCGATACGTACTTCACTTGCTCCTGTCATCATGGTATTGATTCCTTGGTTTAAGCCGTAGTAAGTATCATTACCTGTAGGTCTGAACTCGTTATTGCTATAATCTTTGAATGTATAGTCAACACTGATCAGTCCTTTATCTTTAAAGATATAAGCTAAACTCCCTGTGTATTTAGAAGGGGTTCTCAGTCTATAACGATCGAATACATTCACTACTCTAGGATCTACTACAGCGTTATTCTCACCTACGCGAGATGTAGAAAGCCCTTGGATTAATTCATCCTTAAGAGAGTACCAAGTAGGTGACTCGTATGCCACACCTGCTCTTAAAGATTCCGTAATCTGTCCAATAGCTCCTATATTAAATGAGAATCCTGTCCCGTAAGTATAGACTTCATTAAAGTAACTCATTGACTGAATAGATCCTTTTCCTCCTGGTGTAGCGATAGTCTCCTGAGCAAGGCTGCTCTGAGTGTAATCTACTACGTGAATATTCAGGTTAGCTCCTACATAGAATCGTTGCCCAAGTTGTGCTGCAAAGTTAGCTGCAAACTTGTTTGTGAACCCGCTGTTGCTAAATGTTCTAGCTTGGTTATACTGACTATTTTGATTATAGTTCGCTGTATATGTCCCGTCTTGTGTACCTTTATTGATTAACCATGCTTCGTGTGCTAAGTAGGTTTGTTGTCCTACGAACCCTCCATAGTAACCGGCATCCATATAGTCTTGCTCTACAGAGCTACCATTTGGTTGTGCGATACCATGGGGTACTTTAGCTCCATTAGCCATGTTTAGGAAATAGTCTCCTAAACTATTGTGTGTATTCGTTCCTCTGAATAAGATGTCGTTTCTTAGATTCTTAGTGCTCTCATAGTTAAGTCCTATCGTGAACTTTTTCATCGTAGCGTTGTCATTGTAGTTGTTAAAAACAAATACTGCTCCCATCTGACCTAAGTCTAGACCATCATAGTTTTTTGACGTATTATTACCATAGTAGTTAGCTTTATTGTTTCTAGCTAAATAAGATAAACTGAAAGCTGCTGTATTATAATTAAATATAGCTCCCCCTGCCGGGTTAATATTCGTGGCAGATAAATCTCCCCCTACTGCACCAAAAGCTCCACTCATTCCTCTAAAACGAGCTGTGCCATTTAGATCTGATTGATTATATCTCATGACATCTGTAGGTGCAGTTTCTTGAGCATAGGCTGCTGCGGATAGTAAGATAGAACTTACTAATGTATAAAAATACTTGTTCATTTTTTCTGTCTTGTTTACTTATATATTATCTACTGTAACTATTGCGTGAACTACCTCCACCGCTAGAAGAGCTTCTAGATCCTCCACTGTAACTACTTCCACTACTGCGCGAGTATGAAGAAGAAGGGGTAGAGTAGCTGCTACGTGAATAAGAACTTCTGGAGTTATTATTATAGTTGCTATTGCTATTATTAGAAGAGTTATTGTTATAACGAGCGTTGTTATATGAACTAGTACCGTAAGAAGATCTTGAGTAAGAACTTCTAGAGTTATTGTTATAACCTGAGTTGCTGTTTCCTCTATTATTAGTTTGGTAGCTTGATCTGCTATAACTCGATCTACTGCTATTAGAGTAGTTACTACTACTTCTTCCAGAGTAGCTACTTCTCGTATAGGCAGAGTTGCTATTTCCTCTGTAAGCGTTATTAGAGTTATACGAAGATCTAGTGTAGCTAGATCTACCTCCTCTAGGATACGCTACATTATTATAATAGTAATTAGGTCTGTGTGAGTAGTATCCTCCGTAATATGGATACCCGTAATAGCCACCCCATGGACGACCGTAGTATCCACCGCCCCAGCCCCAGCCAAAGCTCATACCAAATCCAGCACCCCAATAGTATGGACTGTAAAATGGATCGTAATAACCCCCCCAATAACTACTATAGTATGGATAACCATAACCACCGTATCCATAATAAGGGTATCCGTAACTATTATTATAGTAATTAATATTTACGCTGCTAGGTTCAGTTCCCCAAGAGCCGTAAGAGACAGCTTGTTTTGGTTTGTGCTGAATAACACTGTCATTGACAGGTGAAGTATATTGATTTACATCAGTGAAATATTCGAACTCGTCACTTTTTGACTTGAAATACTCCGCATAGTAATTAGCGTCAGGATTTTGATTGTTGCGATATTGTTGAGTATTCTCACCTTGACTATATATACCATCGTGATAAGAGGTATTATAATACGAACCACAAGAAACAGTTAATCCTCCTATAAGCAAAAACATACCTAATTTGCTTAATAATCTAGAAGTTTGGATAATTGTTTTCATTTCGTTGTTTTTTTAATTGTCGGTCAAAACAAATTTAGTTAGTTTTGTGGAATTATTATAGTTAATTAAGAGTTAAACAATTTTAACTGCTAATATATTAAAAATGAGCAAGAATATTACTAAAAGAAGTGAGGACTACTCTAAATGGTACAATGAATTAGTTGTCAAAGCAGATTTGGCAGAGAATTCAGGTGTACGTGGATGTATGGTTATCAAGCCTTACGGGTATGCTATCTGGGAGAAGATGCAAGCAGAGTTAGACAAGAAATTTAAAGAAACTGGTCACCAAAATGCTTATTTCCCCTTGTTTATCCCCAAATCTTATTTTAGTAAGGAGGCAAGTCACGTAGATGGATTTGCTAAGGAGTGTGCAGTTGTAACTCATTACCGATTAAAAACAGGAGAAGACGGAAAAACGATAGAGGTAGATCCAGATGCTAAGTTAGAGGAGGAGTTAATCGTACGTCCTACATCAGAAACAATTATTTGGGATACATATAGAAAGTGGATTGAGTCATACCGTGACTTACCAATCTTAGTGAATCAATGGGCGAACGTAGTTCGTTGGGAAATGAGAACTCGTCTATTCTTAAGAACAGCTGAGTTTTTATGGCAAGAAGGTCATACTGCGCATGCTACTGAGAAAGAAGCTGTGGCAGAGGCAGAACAAATGTTAGACGTATATGCAGACTTTGCAGAGAACTTTATGGCTATTCCGGTAGTAAAAGGATTCAAAACAGAGAATGAGCGTTTCGCAGGAGCTATTGAGACTTACTGTATTGAGGCACTAATGCAAGATGGTAAAGCATTACAAGCGGGTACATCACATTTCTTAGGACAAAACTTTGCTAAGGCATTTGATGTTAAGTTTACTTCACAAGAAGGGAAACAAGAGCACGTATGGGCTACATCATGGGGAGTGAGTACTCGTCTGATGGGAGCATTAATCATGACTCACTCTGATGACAATGGTTTAGTATTGCCACCAAACTTAGCACCTATACAAGTAGTTATCGTACCTATTCATAAAACTGACGAGCAGTTAGATGCTATTCGTGAGGAAGTGAAAAAGATTACAGATAGATTTAAGAAATTAAATATTTCTTTCAAATTTGATGATCGTACAGCATATAAGCCAGGATGGAAATTTGCTGAGTACGAACTAAAAGGAGTGCCTGTGCGTGTAGCTGTAGGGCCTAAAGATCTAGAGAATGGAACTTTCGAAGTTGCACGTCGTGATACGCTTACTAAAGAGGTGGTGTCTAAAGAGGGTATCGTAGAATATATCCAAGATCTATTAGAGACTATCCAAAGTAACTTATTTAAGAAAGCTTACGATTATAGAGCTGAGCATATCACTGAGGTGAATTCTTTTGAAGAATTTAAAGAAGTGCTAGAAGGTAAGGGAGGATTTATTTCTGCACACTGGGATGGTACTGTTGAGACAGAAGAAAAGATCAAAGACCTTACAAAAGCTACAATTCGCTGTATTCCAATTGATAGAAAAGAGGAAGAGGGAATATGTGTGCTAACAGGCAAGCCTTCTAAGGGTAGAGTATTATTTGCAAAAGCATATTAATTTCATTTTTTTTTGTTTTTCTCTTGCGGGATAAAAAATTTATTGTAGTTTTGCATCCGCATTAGAGAAACAAATGGTCCGTTCGTCTAGGGGTTAGGACGCCAGGTTTTCATCCTGGTAACAGGGGTTCGATTCCCCTACGGACTACAGAGTTCTCTTTAAAGAGGATTTATCTAATGCAAATTGGTCCGTTCGTCTAGGGGTTAGGACGCCAGGTTTTCATCCTGGTAACAGGGGTTCGATTCCCCTACGGACTACAAAAGTTCTTTGACTAAAAAATATATAAATAATTATTGGTCCGTTCGTCTAGGGGTTAGGACGCCAGGTTTTCATCCTGGTAACAGGGGTTCGATTCCCCTACGGACTACAGATTCTCTTTTTGAGAGTTTATAGATTATAATTATTGGTCCGTTCGTCTAGGGGTTAGGACGCCAGGTTTTCATCCTGGTAACAGGGGTTCGATTCCCCTACGGACTACAGATCTTCTTTTGGGGATTTATATATTACAATTATTGGTCCGTTCGTCTAGGGGTTAGGACGCCAGGTTTTCATCCTGGTAACAGGGGTTCGATTCCCCTACGGACTACAGATTCTCTTTTTGAGAATTTTATTTATTACAATTAATTGGTCCGTTCGTCTAGGGGTTAGGACGCCAGGTTTTCATCCTGGTAACAGGGGTTCGATTCCCCTACGGACTACAAGAGAAAAATAGTATAGACTTAATAAAATATTTAAGAAATGGCAAATCATAAGTCAGCTTTAAAAAGAATTAGAAGTAACGAAAAGAAAAGAGTATTAAACAGATATCAGCACAAAACAACTCGTAATGCTATCAAAGCTTTACGTTTGATCGAAGATCAAAAAGATGCTGCTGCTAAATTACCTGTAGTTGTTTCTATGATTGATAAATTAGCTAAGAAAAATATCATTCATGACAACAAAGCTTCTAACTTGAAATCAAAATTAACAAAACACGTTGCTGCTTTATAGTATTATAGAGACAACGATTTGGTTTGTAAGTAAAAAATATCAAGCTCTCAATACTGAGAGCTTTTTTTGTTGATACTATTCATTTTTAAATGAATATATTTGCAGCGAGAAAGAAATTCTAATTTTAAAATCCCTATATGACACCAATTAGGAATATTGCTATTATAGCACACGTTGACCACGGTAAAACTACTATGGTTGATAAAATTTTACACCACTGTCAATTATTTCGTGAGAATGAAACATCAGGAGAGTTGATTTTAGACAACGAAGATATCGAAAGAGAAAGAGGTATTACTATTACTTCTAAGAACGTTTCGGTAAGCTATAAAGGAACAAAAATTAACATTATCGATACTCCAGGTCACGCGGATTTCGGAGGAGAGGTAGAACGTGTTTTAAATATGGCTGATGGTGTTCTTTTGATTGTAGATGCTTTTGAGGGACCAATGCCTCAAACTCGTTTCGTACTTCAAAAGGCGATTAGTTTAGGTTTAAAACCATGTGTGGTTGTTAACAAAGTAGACAAAGAAAACTGTACTCCAGAGGAAGTACACGAGAAAGTGTTTGACTTAATGTTTGAACTTGGAGCAGAAGAATGGCAGATGGATTTCCCAGCTGTATATGGTTCTGCTAAAAACAACTGGATGTCTGACGATTGGAAAAAAACAACAGACTCTTTCGAGCCATTATTAGATATGGTTTTAGAGCATATTCCAGCTGCTAAAATGAATGAAGGTACTCCTCAGATGTTAATCACATCTTTAGATTACTCTACATTTACAGGACGTATTGCTATTGGTCGTTTACATAGAGGTATTTTAAAAGAGGGAATGAATGTTTCTTTAATTAAGAGAGACGGTAAAACTGTTAAATCTAAAATTAAAGAGGTTCATACTTTTGAAGGATTAGGACGTAAAAAAGTATCTGAAGTACACGCAGGTGATATCTGTGCTGTAGTAGGTATCGAAGGATTTGAAATCGGTGACGTAATCGCTGACTTCGAAAACCCAGAAGCATTACCAACTATCACTATCGATGAGCCAACAATGAGTATGTTATTTACTATTAATGACTCTCCATTCTTCGGTAAAGAAGGTAAATACGTTACATCTAGACACATCAAAGATCGTTTAGCTAAAGAGTTAGAGAAAAACTTAGCTCTACGTGTAAACGAAACGGATAGTGCTGATAAATTTATGGTATTCGGACGTGGTGTATTGCACTTATCTGTATTGATCGAGACAATGCGTCGTGAAGGATACGAATTACAAATCGGACAACCACAGGTAATCATCAAAGAAGTTGATGGTGTTAAATGTGAGCCGATAGAAGAATTAACTATTGATATTCCTGAGAACTTATCTGGACGTGCTGTAGAATATGTTACTTTGAAAAAAGGTGAGATGTTAAGTATGGAGCCTAAAGGTGATCGTATGATTATTAAATTCTTAATCCCTTCTAGAGGTATTATCGGTTTAAGAAACCAGTTATTAACAGCTACTGCTGGTGAGGCTATTATGTCACACCGTTTCTTAGAATACCAACCATACAAAGGAGAAATCGCTGGACGTAACAATGGTTCATTAATTTCTATGGAGAATGGTAAGGCTATTCCTTATTCTATCGATAAGTTACAAGACCGTGGTAAATTCTTCGTTGATCCTAACGAGGATATCTATGAAGGACAGGTAATCGGTGAGAATACACGTAGTGATGATATGACTGTTAACGTTACTAAAACGAAAAAACTATCTAACGTACGTTCTTCAGGTGCTGATGATAAAGCTAGAATTGTTCCAGCTATCAAATTCTCATTAGAGGAAGCATTAGAGTACATCCAAAAAGATGAATACGTTGAGGTGACTCCTAAGTCATTACGTTTAAGAAAAATCTTCTTAAAAGAGACAGATCGTAAACGTAATACTATCAAATAATAATAGATATTATTTTATATAAAGCTAAAGCCGACCAGAAATGGTCGGCTTTTTTATTTTGCAAAGTTTTAATATTGAAGAAAGTTTTTGGTGCTTTGTTTTTTTGTATATTTCACGAAGTATCCTTATGAGAAGAGCTTTTTTGACTTAATACGACATTTTTATTTAAAAAAATGAATTGCGTAGTTTGGAATAAAATTCAAAAGAAAATATGTAAAAATGGATTATTTAAATAGATGTAATGAGAGAAATAAGGATAGAGAAGTATAGTTTTTGATAGAATGATAATTTTATAAATGGCTGTAAAAAGTCTGAAATATTATTAAATTTGTAATTTGTATAAGAAAACACAACCTTAGGTTATAAATATGGCAAAGTTCGAATTGAAATTACCCAAAATGGGAGAGAGTGTTGCAGAGGCAACAATTACAAACTGGTTGAAGAATGTAGGGGATCATATTGACGCTGATGAAACAGTATTAGAAATTGCTACAGACAAAGTTGATAGTGAAGTTCCATCAGAGGTTGAAGGAACTTTAGTAGAGATTTTATTCCAAGTAGATGATGTTGTTCAAGTAGGACAAACAATCGCAATCATAGAAACAGAAGGTGATGTTCCTGCATCAGCTCCTGCAGCAAGCAGTGCACCTGCAGAGGCAAAAGCTGTAGCGGAGACTGTAGCAGTAGCACAAGATACAGTAGCTACGCCTGTTGATTTTTCAGACTCTGATAAGTTCTTTTCTCCATTAGTTAAAAATATAGCTAAGGAAGAAGGGGTATCTGTAGCTGAATTAGAAGCAATAGCGGGTACTGGTAAAGATGGAAGAGTAACTAAGAATGATATCTTAGATTATATTAAAAATAGAGGAAACCAACCTCAAACTGCAGCTGTAAAAGTAGAAGCGCCAAAGGCTACTCCTGCTCCAGCAGCTCAAACTGCTTCTAAAGCAGCTCCAGTATCTGTAAACGGTGCTGACGAAATCGTAGAGATGGACCGTATGCGTAAGCTGATCTCAGGATATATGGTGAAGTCTGTACAGACTTCTGCTCACGTACAGTCATTCATCGAAGTAGATGTGACGAATATCGTGAACTGGAGAAATAAAGTGAAGAATTCATTCGAAAAGAGAGAAGGAGAGAAACTTACGTTCACACCTATCTTTATGGAGGCTGTAGCGAAGGCATTAAAAGACTTCCCTGGAATGAATATCTCTGTAGAAGGTGATTATATCATTAAGAAGAAAAATATTAACTTAGGTATGGCTGCTGCATTACCAAACGGAAACTTAATTGTACCAGTAATTAAAAATGCTGATCAGTTAAACTTAGTAGGTATGGCTAAAGCGGTTAATGACTTAGGTAATCGTGCTAAAGCTGGTAAATTAAAACCAGACGATACTCAAGGTAGTACATATACAGTAACTAACGTTGGTACTTTTGGAAGTGTATTTGGTACGCCAATTATCAACCAACCTGAGGTAGGTATCCTTGCATTAGGAGCTATCCGTAAAGTACCTGCTGTTATCGAAACTCCAGAAGGAGACTTTATCGGTATCCGTCAGAAGATGTTCTTATCTCACAGCTATGACCATAGAGTAGTAGATGGAGCATTAGGAGGACAGTTCGTACAGAGAGTGGCTCAAATATTAGAAGCATTCGATCCTAATAGAGAGATATAATTCTTGATAAAATAAATATAGAACGGTTTCACAGTAGTGAGACCGTTTTTTTTATATCTTGTTTGGACCAAAAACAACAAAAGAATGAAGAGTGCTTTTTTAAACTGGAGTAGTGGGAAGGATGCTGCTTATGCCTTATATCAGATACAACAAAGTAATGAGTTAGAAGTAATGCGTCTAATGACGACTGTCAATGAACATTTCGGGCGGGTATCTATGCATGGGATAAGAGAAGAAGTATTAACACGACAAGCAGAGTGCATAGGAATCTCTTTAGATATAGTACACCTTCATGAAAAGCTCTCTCTACAAGAGTATGAAGCTATTATAATGACTCAATTGGAACAGTATAAGCGTGTAGGTATATTGGATAGTATTTATGGAGATATTCTCTTAGAAGACTTAAAAACGTTTAGAGAGGCACAGCTAGCAAGGTTAGGAATCACAGGCGTATTTCCACTGTGGAATAGAGATACAACAGCATTAATTCACGAAATGGTAGACTGTGGTTTGAAAACAATTGTCGTTTGTGTCAATGAGCAATATCTCGACAAAAGCTTTGTTGGACGTACGATAGATAAGCAGTTTATAGAAGATTTGCCTGATGGAGTTGATCCTTGTGGAGAGAATGGCGAGTTTCATACCTTTGTCTATGACGGGCCAATGTTTAAAAAGCCTGTTCCTTTTGAAGTAGGTGAGATGGTCTATAAGACCTATGATGCCCCTAAACAATGTCATCAAAAGGAAATATTACACTATGGCTTTTGGTTTTTAGATATTTTGTAACTCTGTTTATTCTTGTATGGTAGAGATGAGGCTTCTAAGCTTCTATTGAATTTAGTAAATAGTGGTATTTATTAGAGCATTAATATAAGGATTTAACTTTCCCAATTAATATCTATCAAATGACCCTGTAAGTCTGTTCTTATCCCAATTACGGCATCTGCGTATTCTTTACCAATACTGTAGTCAAATACTAAATAATACTTCTTGTTTAGCTCATCTACTGGATACAACCAAATATGAACTAGTTTGAGTTTTTGATATAAGATAGTATTGTCTTCTTTGGATAGGTTATTTATCCCCAATGACGCTAGCTCTTCTCTCTGTAATTCTTCTAAATGAAAGGTGATGTATTCTTGTACAAGACTTGTGTCAGAATTATAATCTTGTTGTAGATATTCTTTGTTTCTATTGTTAAATGTAGGGATAGCTTCTATAAAATCTTCTTCATTGAGTTGAATCCTATTAAAGTCAATATTGATGTTTATTGTATCTTGTTGGACTACTATTCTTTTAAAATAAGAATGATCAGGAGAGGTGTTATTATGATGTATAAATAAGAAAATACCTAATATTGAACCTATAATAATTATAAACAATAATATTCTTTTGGTCATAGGAAGTGCTTTCTTTTTTGAGAATACAAAGTTACATGATTTTATGTGAGTGATTCATAATCATTTGCGATTATTATTTTTTGAAATGAATGAGTATTAAAGTAAAAAGCCTAGATAATATGAATTACCTAAGCTCTCAGTATATTTTAATAAGAGAATTATTATATAAAGAATTCTCCTGTATCACTCATTCCCATAGGAAGAGCTGTTCTGTCTATCCATTCTTCTGTTTGTAAGCAAGGGATAGGTTGAGTGTGTAGTTTAAGTTCAAATCCTTCTCTTGCTTTCTGTACAATCTGCTCTTCTATATTAGAAGAGTTAGTTGCAAAGAACTCTTTGGTTTCTTCAGCAATATGCAGTAATACAATTTGTGTTTTGTTATCAATAGTGTGAATATCCAATACTTTAAAGTAAGCACCTGACTGTATCATTACTAATCCATATTCTTCCATCTGAGGTACAAGAGCTGCTACATCTTTAGCATGAGCAGAGGCGATAAGGTAACGCAAGTTCGTAGTAAGTCCGCCTCCTTTATAAGTAGCATCTGTGAAACCGCGTTCTTGTATAATCTGCCCAATATGGTATTTATCGATTAACTCTTGACTTAGTTCACAGTCGCGATAGAATAGGGCTAACCCTGCAAAAGTCATATTGAATATTTCTTCTATTTGTTGTTTGTCCATTAGGTATGGGGTTTGGTATATTGTAAAATAAAAAACGAAGGTACTTATTTTAGGAAGTACAACATAGCTTTATATTTCTTCTTTCTCATTTGTTGGTACATACTGCTCGTTCATTTTCATCACTCGCTTCATAATTCGTTTTTGTAGTATTTTAGGTGCGATTACTTTCAACGTTTCACCGAAGCCGAGTATTTCTCTTTCGAGTTCGAAGTTGAGTACTACATCTATACGTATCTTCATACCTGTCTCATCTTCCTCTAACACTTGCTGAGAGTGGTGTAGTGGTTTGGTCTTTACGTAAGGAACATTATAGGCATTCACCCAGAGGATAACCTTCTGCGCTCGGTCTTGCTCCGTTTTAGTTACCCCAAGGGTATCGTTGTAATATCGGTCAAAGTCTACTCCTTTATATTCTTTATAAGGTTCGTTTGCTAAGGTGGAGAATCCAGTGAAATTGACCACCTAATTCCGTTAAAAGTGATCACTTAATTCCGGTGGAAAGTGACCACCTAATTCCGGTGAAATTGACCACCTAAAAAACCAAGTTAAAACATGTCTAAATATCTTAGCTAAAATGCAAGAGATATGGCTAATAAAAAGATCGACATGTTACAATTAAAACAACTACTACGTCTATATACTCAAGGAGTAAGTAAACTTCAAATAAGTTCCCAATTAGGTCTTTCACGTAATACTGTTAAGAAATATATTCCTCTCTTTACGACTTCAAAATTCACTTATGAAGAGATAAAAGAATTAAATGATACAGATATAGAAGATTTATTTGACACTAAAGAATTGGATTCTGATGAAAAAGAAGCAATCTTGTATAAATATTTCCCTTACTTTACTAAAGAACTACTTAAAACGGGAGTAACAAGACATATCTTGTGGCAAGAGTACCTTTTGAAACATCCTGAAGGTTATCGTTATTCTCAATTTTGCTATCATTTGCGAACTTGGCAGAAAAAAACATCTCCTTCTTTACACATGCAACACAAAGCTGGAGATAAGATGTTTGTTGATTACACAGGGAAAAAGTTGTCTATTATTGATAAATCTACAGGAGAAATAACTTCTGTAGAAGTATTTATTTCTATTCTTGGTTCAAGTAGAATGACTTATGTAGAAGCCAGTCTAACTCAAAATACAGAAGATTTTATATCAAGTCTCACCAATTCCTTACATTTTTATCAAGGAGTCCCACTTGCCATTGTACCTGACAACTTAAAAGCAGCTGTAACTAAAAGTGATAAATACGAACCTAAAATAGCTCATAATCTTCAAGACTTTGCTCTACATTATAACACAACTATTTTACCCGCAAGAAGTTATAAGCCAAAGGATAAAGCCTTAGTAGAGAATGCAGTAAAAACAGTCTATACTCGTGTATTTGCTCCTCTTAGAAATAGAGAGTTCTTTAGTTTGCAAGAACTAAATCAAGCAATAGCAGAATTGTTAGAACAGCATAATGAAAAACTACTTTCACGAGAAAGAGTTTCAAGAAAAACGTTGTTTAAAGAAATTGAACAACCTGTTTTACAATCACTACCAGCACACAGGTATGAATTAAAATATGCTATAAAAGCAACTGTTCAAAAAATTAGTCACATCTACCTAAATAAAGATAAACACTACTATAGTGTTCCTTTCCATTATATTGGTAAAAAGGTAAATATTCTTTATAGCAAAGATATTGTTGATATATATCACAATCAAAGACTTATCGCTTCACACAATAGAGAATTAGGAAAGTATCGGTATACTACTGTAAAGGAACATATGCCTTCATCTCACCAATATATCACAGATTGGAATCCTACACAGTTTTTGAAATGGGGACAAGAAATAGGAGAATCTACACAAAAATATTTAGCAATGATATTAGATAAGCGACAGCACCCAGAACAATCATATAAGTCTTGTGCTGGAATTTTAAGCTTAGGTAAACGCTTTTCTAATATTCGATTAGAAAAAGCCTGTACACGGGGTTTAGAATACGAAAGATATAGTTATAAAATGATCAAAAGCATTTTAGAAAAGGGATTAGATGCTATTGAAGAACAACCATTAAACAAAGAAAGAGAAGTTCCTACTCATCAGAATATCAGAGGAGCAGCTTATTATCAATAGAACAATAATATTAAATTATAGAAACATGAATCAAACAACTTTAGAAAAATTAAAGTATTTAAAACTTTATGGAATGCATAGAGCATTCGCATCAACACTACAACTTCCTACTTCGGATTATACAAATGATCAACTTATTGCTTATTTAACTGATAGTGAATATGATGATAGGGAGAACAGAAAGATAGAAAGACTAATAAATACAGCTAAATTTAGATACAAAGCTTATATACAGGATATTAATATAGATTCATCCAGAAATATTGATAGGAATATGATTGATCGATTAGCTGCTTGTCAATTTATAAAACAGCAACAAAACGTATTAATTACTGGTAGTACAGGAGTAGGAAAAAGTTATATTGCTTCTGCAATTGGTTATCAAGCTTGTATGTTAGGATATAAAGTCATGTACTTTAGTATCAATAAACTATTCTCTAAATTAAAGATGGCTAAAGGAGATGGTTCTTTTTCTAAGGAAATAGATCGAATTGAAAAACAAGACCTAATTATATTAGATGATTTTGGATTACAACCCTTAGACAATCTTAAAAGACAAGATTTTATGGAAATTATTGAAGATCGCCATGGTAAGAGATCTACAATTATAGCTTCACAACTTCCCATTGAAACATGGCATGATATAATTGGAGAACAAACTATAGCTGACGCTATTTTAGATAGAATGGTACATAATTCTATTAGAATTGAACTTCATGGGGAGTCTTTAAGAAGTAAAAATACATTAGCAAAAATTCAACAAAACTCTATTAAATAACTATACTTATTTTTTGTATTTTTAACTGAAATATAAAACATGTTTTTGACTTGATTTTAGGTGGTCACTTTCCACCGGAATAACATGGTCACTTTCTCCGGAATCTACAAATAGTATACTACATGATTTTTTAGGATGAGGGATAATTCTTAACTTCGCCTGCCGAAAAGAAACAGTTCATAGGAAGGTTGTTTTTGTAGTAAACAATAGGACTTAGAGGGCTGTTTAGCTATTTGTATTTTGTGCTAAATAAAGGGTGTGAGATTAGAAATAGCGAGGTTATATACGTTGGATTTTATAAGATAAATAGAATCAGGTATATAGATTTAAATTAATCAGTGAAGATGACTTATACAGAGGTAAAAATAAAGATAGATAACTTACAGCAACAAGTAGAGGCACTAGGAGGATTGAATAGTGAGCAATTTGTAACGCTGTCAGAGAAGTATAGATTAGAGTGTAACTATTACTCTAACGGTACAGAGGGAAATACACTGACTAAAGAAGAGATACGCAGCATGATTGCGGGAATGGTGAATGTGGAGAATAAACCTCTTCGTGATTTGATGGAAATCAAGAAGCATGATGAGGTCTTAAAAGATATGTTAGGTGGAGGATTAGTAGAAGTGCATCTGTCTGAGAAGTATATCAAAGAGCTCCACGCTAAGCTGATGTATGAAGAAGATGCAGAGAAGAAACTAACGATAGGACAATGGAAGCAATCTCCTAATGAGATGGTTACTTATAAGGGGGATAAATATCCTTATATAGGAGTGACAGAGGTCAAAGCAGAGATGAAGGAGCTGATCAATCGTACGAATGAGGCTATTGATTATATACTGAAAGGGAAGAAATATGCACCACACCCTATCGATGTGGCATTAAACTTTCATGTTGATTTCTTGAAGATTAGTCCTTTTGATAAAGGGAATAGAGTTATCGCACGTATGCTGAGTAATCAGATTTTGATTGCATTCGTATATACTCCGTTTTGGATTACAGATAAGGAGAACAAAGCGTATGAACAATACCTTGCAGATGTATTATGCTATGAGGGAGCTAAAGATGATTTGTTTGGTCATATAGGTCAACAAATTCTTCGTTCTCAACAGATGGTGGTGGATATTCAAGAAGGGAAGTCTATTGAAGAATCTGAGAAGTTCTACAACCAAATAGAGATGCTTAAGCGTCAATTAAAAGCGAAAGAGGAAGAGCAGAGTAAGGTTAAATCAGCTGCATGGTTAGAGTCTGTATTTACACATTCGATACGTCCTTTATTTACAGAAGTAGAAAATAATGTAATGGAGAGTTTTGGAGACTTATTTGATGAGATTATAGGTCAGTATACTTTAGATGTTTCAGAAGAAGAGATAGAAGAATTAGTGGAGGAAGAATTACTTTCTGATACTATAGAGCACCAAGAAGAGGAGTCTATTATTAATGAAGAGGAAGTAGTAGAAGAAGAGTCTATGACTAGTGAGGAAGAAGTGGTAGTAGAGGAAGAAAGTGTTGCTACTGAAGATGAGGTATCAGAAGAGAATGAAGTAGAAGAGGAAAGTTCTAATGAAATAGATTTAGACAACCCAAGTATTGTATGGGATAGAGCAGAAGGAATACAATCTGTTATCCGTTTAGATGGATTCAAACTAATAGAAGGAGCAGAAACTATAGAAGTAGGTTTAGCTTGTGTGTTTACTGAATTGACTTATGTGATAGACTTAGGCAATGGTACAGTATTCGAGAAAGAGTACGATCAGCAATTAGAAGTTCAGGATATTAAAGTAATTAGCGATTATACTTGTGAGTTGATTGTCAAAAAAATCAATGAGATATAAGTATTTTTAGAAGATATAGTAGAAGAGAAGCACTGTTTATGACAGTGCTTTTTTTGTGGGAATAAGATAATTATTTTGATATTATTCATTGATTTGGAATGTTCTTTGATGATGAGTAAGTGTTTAGTTTTAAAATACTTAGTTATGGATATAGAAGCTCACTTACATCCTAATTATAGGATTTGTAGTATGTCTCCAGTGGAGATAAAAGAAGAATTGTCTACGTGGACAAGAGAAGAAATGATAGCATGGTTATGTTGGAGTAGTCCTACAGGGATTTTTATAGATAGTGAGGCTATCGTAGAGTATGGAGATATTGTCTGGAGAAATGAAGCGATAGATTTGATTATGTATAAGATAGAAATCATGCAGAAAGAAGAATAAGTAATTAAAATAGCGTATTTTTAAATAACTAATTTAGATGTAGATAGTTATGAAATACCTTTTTATCGTCTTTGGATTATTTGTATTAGTAGGATGTCAATCATCTAAAGAGAAGAATAAATATATTGAAGAACGCCAACTTAGTGAGGCGCAAGCAATAAAGCAGGATGGTATTATAGCTCAATATGCTACTAATGGAGCCCATCAGTATAATTACTACTTAGATATGAATAAGTGGCAAACCAATTTAGATGAAGGGCTGAAGCAGGATAGCACAATAGCTTATCTATGGCAACAGAAAGCAATGCCTTATTTTAAAAATAGGAAGTATGAGGTAGGTATGGAGTACCTAGATAAAGCTGTACGCTATGATGTGAAGCGTTATTTGCCTTATAGGGCTTTTATTAAGTGTGTATTTCTTAAGACTTATAAAGATGCAATTGCAGATTTTGAAGAATGTCTAACTCGTTGGGGAGATAGGTATGAAATGGATCATACATATACCTTTTATATCGGATTGTCTTATTTACAATTGAATGAATTTGACACAGCAGAACAATACTTTTTAAGAGCAGTAGAGAAGCAGAAAGAAATGTTTCAAGATATACACCACGTTGATTTGTTCTATTTAGGGATTGTCAAGTATGAACAAGAATTGTATCAAGATGCAATTGACTATTTTGATAAGGCAATTAAGGAGTATAAAGAGTTTTCGGATGCCTATTATTATAAAGCTCTTTGTCAAGATAAGCTAAACGATAATGTAGCAAATGATACATTTAAGTTATTCGTGGAATATAATAAGATGGGATACTCTATCAATGAAGCGAATGCTATTTATGAATTATATCCTTATCAGATAAAACGACAGTATGCAAATTAGTTGTTTTTAGGGATGCTTATTATTTGTAATAATATCTACATTTGCTGAAAATATAGAAGGTATGAAAAGAGCATTAATGCTGATATGTATAGTAGCTATAACGATGAGCTGCAAACAGAATAATACAATTGAGAAGAAAGCTGTAGAACAGGCTGGTACGGAGATGACCGTGTCTGTTCCTGAAAACGAGCAAGTAAAGCAGTTGCAAAGTGAGCTATTAGTTCCGATGGAGATTAGTGATAAAGAGGCTAAAGAAGTGACTAAGAAGTATGGATTAGAGTTTGGAGGTAGTTGCTACGCTTGTGATGTTGCTAATATTATTATAGACGGAGAGATGATAAACTTGATGAACGCATGTGATTTACAAACGCAGATCTCTTATAAGATTACTAAAATAGAGGAGAAGGATAAGACGATAACCATACATACTCCATTAAATGAGTTCGTTTTTGAAAGAGTAGATGATTATCCTGTGTATCAATTAACTGTAAAAGGACAAGTAATCGATCAAGAACTGTATAGACCTGCAGGCTTTTATACTTTAAAGAGCTTATTAGAGTCTTTTGATGTTCATGATTGTGGTGACTTTGAGGGATAGGAGTTGGTTTACAGTTATCAGTTTATGGTTAACAGAGGATTATTTAAATAATATATAGAAGTCAAAGCATATGCTTTGACTTTTTTGTTTTTGTTCGTAACGAATAGAACGTTTTTAATACTTATCTTGTAGTATAAATTAAAAAGATATGCTAACTCTCTTGAAGTATTTACTAGATATACGATTTAGAAAATATGTGTCTAAAGGAGACTATATAGCTATGACGTTGATCTGTGGGCTTTATATAGGTACTGCTGTATTAGCCTATTTTAATTACGCCATAGTAAAAGGTATATTTTATTTTGTGTTTCTAGATGCTATTCTATATCATATGAGTAGAACAGATATAGAATTATTAAAAGTATATAAGCATTATCGGATAGTACTGTGGTTTGAATATCTGTTGTATAGTTTTCCTTTTTTAGTTGTGCTGATAGCAAACCAAGAATATATAGGATTAGGAAGTGTAGTCGTATTATACTACCTCTTATCTTTTATTCCAAAAAAACAATCAACCGTGGTTAAGTATCCTTTTTCTTTAGTAGATCCTTTTTGGAGGATTAGTTTTAGGAAGTTTAAATTGTTGTGGATATTGCCTATAGTGATTTTGTTTAGTGTAATGGGAGTGAATCACAGTAATGAAAACTTGGTTATAGGGAGTTTTATCTTAGCAGGAATCTTAACAATGATACCGACTTTTGAAAGAGAAAGGGAAACAGAGATTATGACAAGCGTATTAAGTGGGGGAGAGTATTTAGAGCAACAGGTAAAAGTTCAGATGTTTAATTCTTTATTAGTTATAATACCTGTTTTACTATTGGTTTTAGTATTGTCATTTGATTGGAATTATGTGTTTTGGGGAGTATTAGTTTTAGTTTTACCAATGTGTAATACGGTATTAAAGTATCGTTTTTATAAGAGTGAATTAAAACATCAATTGTTTATAGCAAGTTGCTTTATAGGAATAGGTTTACCATTATTAGCAATGCCTTTTTTGTATAAACGAGCAATTCGTCAATTAAATCAGATAAAGAATGTTGAAAGTAAATATTAAAGAAAAGAGCTATGGTAATCATCTTGTTCTAAAAGACATTCAGTTTACTATAGATAAACCAGGTATTTATGGAGTAATGGGGAAAAATGGAGAGGGAAAGACTACGCTGTTTAAATGTATGCTTGGTTTAGAAAAATATAAAGGTACTGTTGAATTAAAAGACAAGGTTCTTTCTCTGCAAGAAGTAGGCTGGTGCAGTGCCGAACCTGCTGTATATGATGAGTTAACAGCAGAGGAGTTTTATACTTTTTACCAACATTTAATACAACAAAAAGGACTGGGGAATCAATTGTTGTTTGACTTGCCTTCTGATAAGTTAATCAAGGAATTCTCTACAGGGATGAGGAAAAAGGTCTATCTCAATGCTGTACTTCAGAAAGAGTATAAGATGTATATACTAGACGAACCTTTTAATGGGCTAGATATAGAGGCTAATTATTATTTGATGAAGTATCTAGAGCATTTGTCTCAAGAGAGTATTGTATTTATTTCTTCTCATATAGCAGATGTGTTATATAAACATTGTCAAGCTATTTTTATGATAAAGGATAAAGGTATCAAACGCTATGAGCAAGAGGAGTTTAAAGAAATAGAAGAAGAATTTTTTAAATAGAAAGAAATGATAAAATATAGTTATACCATTATGTATGTGGTAGATGTAGAGACTACTGTAAAGTTTTATGAAGAGGCATTTGGGTTTGTGCGTAAGTTCATCACTCCAGAGGCTGATTATGCAGAGCTTGTGTCAGGAGATACTACGATTGCTTTTGCACAAGTAGGGTTGGCAAGTAGTAATTTGAGTAAAGGGTATCAACAGGTGAGTAAAGAGAAACCTTTTGGGATCGAGTTAGGCTTTGTTGTGGATGATGTACCCTTAGCTATCCAAAAGGTAGAACAAGCGGGAGGCACAGTATATGAGCCTGTAACAGTAAAGCCTTGGGGACAGACGGTAGGGTATGTTTTAGATCATAATGGTTTCTTAATAGAGTTGTGTACAACGATATAAAGTATCCAAAAGGGATAAAGTTGTTTTGTGATTTTGCTATACATTTGCACTCTAATTCAGTTGTTTAAGAGTGTTTTACTATCGAGATAACGGATTGGATAATGTGTTTAATTGCAAATAGATTTTTATGATAGTGTGGGCAGGAAGGGGAATATTAGCCTTGTTATTTCCCTTATTAAGTTTAGGAATTGGTTTTCTAATTCCTCTACATGAGTATAGAGCGGAGATACTTCCTTTGAGTATTTCATTAGGAGGGCTGCTTACTTGGTACTTAGGAAGTAAATGGAATAAGATAGAGATATATTTTGATCCAGAAGACCAACAGTATTATAAGAGAGAAAATGATCATACACTATATTGGATTCCGATGCATTATATTGGTTTAGGAATTATGTTTATAGGAGCTACATCTCTTTTAGGAATTAATCTATGGGTAGGTATCCCTTTAGTATTAATCTATATTTATATAGTGGGATATGATTATTTTAAGAAAAAAGGGCTGGGAATACCTAGTGTAGATTCCGGAGAAAGTGACCATGTTATTCCGGTGGAAAGTGACCACCTAAAATCAAGTCAAAAACATGTTTTATATTTCAGTTAAAAATACAAAAAATAAGTATAGTTATTTAATAGAGTTTTGTTGAATTTTTGCTAATGTATTTTTACTTCTTAAAGACTCCCCATGAAGTTCAATTCTAATAGAATTATGTACCATTCTATCTAAAATAGCGTCAGCTATAGTTTGTTCTCCAATTATATCATGCCATGTTTCAATGGGAAGTTGTGAAGCTATAATTGTAGATCTCTTACCATGGCGATCTTCAATAATTTCCATAAAATCTTGTCTTTTAAGATTGTCTAAGGGTTGTAATCCAAAATCATCTAATATAATTAGGTCTTGTTTTTCAATTCGATCTATTTCCTTAGAAAAAGAACCATCTCCTTTAGCCATCTTTAATTTAGAGAATAGTTTATTGATACTAAAGTACATGACTTTATATCCTAACATACAAGCTTGATAACCAATTGCAGAAGCAATATAACTTTTTCCTACTCCTGTACTACCAGTAATTAATACGTTTTGTTGCTGTTTTATAAATTGACAAGCAGCTAATCGATCAATCATATTCCTATCAATATTTCTGGATGAATCTATATTAATATCCTGTATATAAGCTTTGTATCTAAATTTAGCTGTATTTATTAGTCTTTCTATCTTTCTGTTCTCCCTATCATCATATTCACTATCAGTTAAATAAGCAATAAGTTGATCATTTGTATAATCCGAAGTAGGAAGTTGTAGTGTTGATGCGAATGCTCTATGCATTCCATAAAGTTTTAAATACTTTAATTTTTCTAAAGTTGTTTGATTCATGTTTCTATAATTTAATATTATTGTTCTATTGATAATAAGCTGCTCCTCTGATATTCTGATGAGTAGGAACTTCTCTTTCTTTGTTTAATGGTTGTTCTTCAATAGCATCTAATCCCTTTTCTAAAATGCTTTTGATCATTTTATAACTATATCTTTCGTATTCTAAACCCCGTGTACAGGCTTTTTCTAATCGAATATTAGAAAAGCGTTTACCTAAGCTTAAAATTCCAGCACAAGACTTATATGATTGTTCTGGGTGCTGTCGCTTATCTAATATCATTGCTAAATATTTTTGTGTAGATTCTCCTATTTCTTGTCCCCATTTCAAAAACTGTGTAGGATTCCAATCTGTGATATATTGGTGAGATGAAGGCATATGTTCCTTTACAGTAGTATACCGATACTTTCCTAATTCTCTATTGTGTGAAGCGATAAGTCTTTGATTGTGATATATATCAACAATATCTTTGCTATAAAGAATATTTACCTTTTTACCAATATAATGGAAAGGAACACTATAGTAGTGTTTATCTTTATTTAGGTAGATGTGACTAATTTTTTGAACAGTTGCTTTTATAGCATATTTTAATTCATACCTGTGTGCTGGTAGTGATTGTAAAACAGGTTGTTCAATTTCTTTAAACAACGTTTTTCTTGAAACTCTTTCTCGTGAAAGTAGTTTTTCATTATGCTGTTCTAACAATTCTGCTATTGCTTGATTTAGTTCTTGCAAACTAAAGAACTCTCTATTTCTAAGAGGAGCAAATACACGAGTATAGACTGTTTTTACTGCATTCTCTACTAAGGCTTTATCCTTTGGCTTATAACTTCTTGCGGGTAAAATAGTTGTGTTATAATGTAGAGCAAAGTCTTGAAGATTATGAGCTATTTTAGGTTCGTATTTATCACTTTTAGTTACAGCTGCTTTTAAGTTGTCAGGTACAATGGCAAGTGGGACTCCTTGATAAAAATGTAAGGAATTGGTGAGACTTGATATAAAATCTTCTGTATTTTGAGTTAGACTGGCTTCTACATAAGTCATTCTACTTGAACCAAGAATAGAAATAAATACTTCTACAGAAGTTATTTCTCCTGTAGATTTATCAATAATAGACAACTTTTTCCCTGTGTAATCAACAAACATCTTATCTCCAGCTTTGTGTTGCATGTGTAAAGAAGGAGATGTTTTTTTCTGCCAAGTTCGCAAATGATAGCAAAATTGAGAATAACGATAACCTTCAGGATGTTTCAAAAGGTACTCTTGCCACAAGATATGTCTTGTTACTCCCGTTTTAAGTAGTTCTTTAGTAAAGTAAGGGAAATATTTATACAAGATTGCTTCTTTTTCATCAGAATCCAATTCTTTAGTGTCAAATAAATCTTCTATATCTGTATCATTTAATTCTTTTATCTCTTCATAAGTGAATTTTGAAGTCGTAAAGAGAGGAATATATTTCTTAACAGTATTACGTGAAAGACCTAATTGGGAACTTATTTGAAGTTTACTTACTCCTTGAGTATATAGACGTAGTAGTTGTTTTAATTGTAACATGTCGATCTTTTTATTAGCCATATCTCTTGCATTTTAGCTAAGATATTTAGACATGTTTTAACTTGGTTTTTTAGGTGGTCAATTTCACCGGAATTAGGTGGTCACTTTCCACCGGAATTAAGTGATCACTTTTAACGGAATTAGGTGGTCAATTTCACTGGATTCTCCAATCTGACCAACAAGAAAGAGCTAAGATACTATTTGAATTATACCCAGAGATTAAACAAGCCTATCTACTTGCTAATAACCTTAGACAGATATATAATCTACAAATAGATAAAGAAATAGCTATGACTAAGCTTTCTCATTGGTTTAATGATATTGAAAAAGCTTCACTCAAACACTTTAGTACTGTTTTAAAGACGTTTAATGTACACTATAACGAAATCATCAATTACTTTATTAATAGAAGTACAAATGCTTCTGCGGAATCATTTAATGCCAAAATTAAATACTTCCGTATGATGTATAGAGGTGTTAGGGATAAGAAGTTTTTTCTTTTTAGATTAACTAGACTTTTTGCCTAGTCCCCAACTTTTGTCACTGATCCCTTTTTGCCTAGTCCCCAACTTTTGTCACTGATCCGGAATATCTTTGACAGGTATTAGTGACTTTAAAGCAACTCTAATCTGTGTAGATAAACAAAAAAGCACAGAAAGTAAAGAGCACATTGTAAAAATGACCTTAGAGTTGGATGAAGAAGGACAGAAAGAAATGTTGAATTTATTATTTAAACGTTTAAATCTTGTTCTATTTGATGCTGGTGAGAAGCATTATTCAACTTTAGAATGTGATGAAGAAATTGCATTTAACGAATATCATGTATATGACTACTATGATGTAAACTAAATCTTTTAGTCTATTAAAAACTTAATAAACCTCTAGTTATAAGACTAGAGGTTTTTTTATTAATATTGTTTTGAGATAATTAATTGTCAGTTATAGTGAGGTATTTAATAGTATTAGTATTTTTTTCGTTGTCAATGTCTGTTGTTGCACAGGTTGATTCTACTTATGTAAGAGATCATATAAAGTCTTATGGTGTTAAGTTTGCTTTTGGTAAGGATGTATTAGCGTTAGACTATACTTTAGAAGATAAAAAAAGCACACAGACTTTTGAGTCTAATAAACCTGTGAGTATAGGGGTAGGTTTTTTATGGGGTAGTTCTTCATTTAGTTTTAGTCATGGTTTTTCTTTTATGAGAGAAAAAGAAAAAGGGAAAACAAAAGCAACAGATTTTCAATATCATCATTATGGAGATAAATTTCTGATTGATTTATATTACAAACGAAATAAAGGATTTTATCGTTATACAGGAGATCATAAAGATGATACCCCAACAGAGGATGATATATTTCCAGATTTTAAAATTCATATGTATGGAGCCTTGTTTCAATACGTATGGAATAATGAAAAGTATTCTTTAGGTGCTGCTTACGACTTTAATAAAGTACAAGTAAAATCTGCAGGTTCTTTATTATTAGGAGGAGGGGTGTTTTATTCATCACTACGGAATATTCCGGTTTTTTCTGAAGAGTTGCAAGATTATGATAAACGTACATATCATTTTGGTCCTAATATAGGGTATGGGTATAACTGGGTACCGTATAAAAAAGTATTGGTAGCAGGCGCATTTACATTTGGTGTGAATGGAGCAATAGAAGAAAACTTATTAACGAATAAAAGAATTTTTACAGTTAATCCTTCTGTAGTAGGGCGTTTTTCTCTTGGTTATATTGGGAAAGAATGGATAATTAGTGCATCTGCTATAGCGAATGGTTTATTTCTAAATATGAAAAAGGATTATCAAACAGGACTATTGACAAGTACATTTAATCTTACTGTTATCAAACGATTTGATTTAAAGAGAGAAATCAGCTTTCTAAAAAAGGATTACAATTGGAAAGAAGCCATATTTGGAAGTAAAAGTAATGATGTGAACAATACCATAAATGAAGAATAACATCAATACACTTCTGAAATAAAAACTTTTTGCTTAGAGTTTAGATATTATGAAGAAAGTAGAGTTGTGGTTTAATATGTTTTTTATATCTTGAATCTCTAACTTTAGATGAGTAAATATGGAATTTAATAGTAATGATTTTAGGTTTTACCACCCATTAGAAATAAGATGGAGTGATATGGACGCCTTAGGACATGTTAATAATGTAATCTATATAGACTACTTCCAAATCGGTAGAGGGTATTATATGAATCAGGCAAGTAAAACGTGGGACTGGTTTAAGCACATGTTTGTTATCGCTAATATTTCTTGTAATTATATTAAAGAGATTAAGTTAGATGTAAGACACCCGAGAATTGGTGTAAGAATATCAAAAATGGGAGTTAAGAGTTTTGAGATTGAATACGCTATTGTTAGTGAAGGGGAGAATAGAGATCTAATCTTGCATGCGATAGGTACGAGTACACAGGTGATGATCGATATTAAAGAGAAAAAAACAATAGAGATTCCGACTTGGCTAAGAGAGGAAGTTTCTGTTTATGAACCAAGTTTATAAATATTTAGAAAAGATAATATAGGAGCTATTTTTAATAGTATTTGATAACGGTAGTTTTTAAAATAGGTGGTAATAAACAGAGAGGAACTATCCATTGAATAGTTCCTCTCTGTTTATTAGATATTATAATAGTCTAGCTTATTTTACACTTAGTAGAAAACCTTTTGATTCCTTGAAGGCTATATAATATTAATAACGTTCATTTTTCCATAAAGCAATATCTGCTAATATACGTTGAGTATCGGCATTTACTTCTTTTAAATGATTAGAAGTATATAATGTATATCGGGCTTTGTCTAACTGTAACCTTACTTCATAATCACTAATAATTTTTACAGTAATTTGTTTAGTCTTATCTGTGAATTCCTGAAATCTAGTGTTTTCTTTATTTTCTCTTAGTGTTAAATATACAGGCTCTGTCTTTTCATTTAGTTTAGCATCTTGTTGATATACTAAAGTAGCTTCACCGTTCTCATAGGTGAAAAAGTAATTTTTAAACATAAAGGTTTTAGCGGAATAGACTACTGTTTTTTCATTCTTTAGTTTATAGGGTGAAGATACTATTGTTTCTGTGGTGTGACAACTTGTACAAATTATCGCTAAAGAGAAAGAGATAAGAAGAGAATAAATTGTTTTCATAGTATTTTATCGTTGTTGGTTATAGCCAAAATAGAGTAAATATTTAATAAAACAAAATAAATATTATGTTATGTTTGTTTTTCGATAGTTATTTTTAAGTTTATGGTTGATTTAAGGGTTTAAAGTTGAATAAATAGTAAAACCAGAAGTAGTGGTGTAAGGTGATATATGTCATTCTTCTTCTTCTTTATACTAAGTAACTTGATATCATAAATCAAAGTAGTATTAAATATGAAAAAGCATCTAGTTTTATTGACTGTATTATTGGCATTTGTCAGTTGTAAAAAGGAACAAACAAGTAGTTCAGATCATAAAGAAGAAAACAAATCAGAATTATTAACTAAAGCCTCAACTTATTTTCAACCTATTTCTTCTGTAGAGAATACAAATTTAGATCCAGAGAAAGTAGCCTTAGGAAAATATTTGTATTTTGATACGAATCTTTCTAAAGATGGAAATATCAGCTGTAATTCATGCCATAACTTAAATACCTATGGGGTAGATAATTTAGCCTTTTCTCCTGGAGATGATGGGTCTTTAGGGGGGCGTAATTCACCTACTGTTTTTCATGCAGCTTTGCATAATATGCAATTTTGGGATGGAAGAGCAAAAGATGTTGAAGAGCAGGCTGGAGGGCCTATTCTAAATCCAGTAGAGCACAATATTAAAAATGAAAAAGAATTAGAAGATAGGTTGCGTAAAATCGATATGTATAAGGAGAAGTTTGCAGCTGTGTATAAATCGGATAAAGAACCTATCACATTTAAAAATATTACTAATGCCATTGGTGCATTTGAACGTACATTAATGCCAGAGAGTAGATTTGATAAGTTCTTAGATGGAGATGTAGCTGCATTAACAGCACAAGAGCAAAAAGGATTAGAAACATTTATTTCTGTGGGATGTATTACTTGTCATAATGGAGTAGCGTTAGGAGGGCAGATGTTCCAAAAATTCGGAGTGTACGGTGATTATTGGCAAGAAACTAAATCAGCTAAGATAGATAATGGGCTAGCTGATTTAAGTAAAAAAGATACAGAGAAATATTTATTTAAAGTACCTGGATTGAGAAATATAGAGCATACAGGACCTTATTTTCACGATGGTTCTGTGAAGGATTTGAAAGAGGCTGTGCGTATTATGGCTAGTTTACAAACTAATGTAAAATTAAGTCAAGAGCAAATAGATGATATTACAGTGTTCTTAGGAAGTTTGTCTAGTGATATAGATGATGAGGTGAAGAAATCACCTTTTGAGTCATAGATTTGGTTAGATATGTTATTTTAAATGTTTTATTTAAAGGCTATTCTGTTTAAGAATAGCCTTTATTATTTGTGATAATTGTTATATATTCATGAAGATAATAAAAAGTAAATATGTCGATATTAGTTATTAATGTTAAAAAAGTTAGTATTGGTTTTTAATATGCTAAAGTTTACATTTATTATATTTGTAATTAAATAAAAATAGAATAATGGAGTTGAAATTACATAGACCAATTTGTTTCTTTGATTTAGAGACAACAGGTATAGACGTAGCAAGAGACAGAGTTGTAGAAATATCGATATTAAAAGTGTTTCCAAATGGAAATAAAGAAAGCAAGACTTGGTTAGTAAATCCAGAAAGAGCTATACCTGCGCAGTCTACAGCTATACATGGTATTACTGATGAGAAGGTAGCGAATGAGCCAACGTTTAAAGAATTAGCTCCGCTAGTGTACAATATGATTAAAGATTCTGACTTAGCTGGGTTTAATTCAGATCGTTTTGATATCCCACTATTAGCAGAAGAATTATTGAGAGCAGGAGTGGATTTTGAAATGGGAAATAGAGTGTCAGTAGATATCCAGACAATCTTCCATAAAAAGGAAGAGCGTACATTAAGTGCTGCTTATCGTTTTTATTGTAATGAGAATTTAGATAATGCACACTCAGCAACGGCAGATACAAATGCGACTTATGAGATATTAAAAGCACAATTAGATAGATATGAGGACTTAGAGAATGATATGAAGTCGTTGTCTGAGTTTACTACTCGTAAGAAAAGTGTTGACTTCGCTGGGTTTATTGCATTAAATGAAGAAGGTAAAGAAATATTTACTTTTGGAAAGCACAAAGGAGCATTAGTAGACGATGTTTTGGAGAATGAGCCTGGGTACTATGGTTGGATTCAGAATGCAGATTTTCCATTGTATACTAAGAAAGTATTGACTGGTCTGAAATTGAGAAAATTAAATAATAAGTTGTAATTACATCTTTATGAAGATAGTTTGTATAGGAAGAAATTATGTAGAGCATATTGAAGAGCTAAACAATGAAAGACCTTCAGAGCCTGTATTATTTATTAAACCTGATTCTGCTTTATTAGGTAGAGAGTGTCCATTTGCTATTCCTGAGTTTTCTGATGATATTCATTATGAAGTAGAAGTAGTGGTGAAAATTACTAAAGTAGGTAAGCATATTGAACCTAAGTTTGCTCATAAATATTATGATGAGGTTACTGTAGGAATTGATTTTACTGCTAGAGATATGCAGAGTAAATTAAAAGAAAAAGGATTGCCTTGGGAGAAGGCAAAAGCTTTTGATGGATCTGCTATGTTAGGAGAGTTTATTGATAAGCAAGAATTAGAAAACCTTTATGATACTACATTCTCATTAATACAAAACGGCAATACAGTTCAGGAGGCTAGTACTGCACAGATGATTTGGAACATAGATGAGACTATAGCAGAAGTGTCTAAATATTTTACTCTGAAGAAAGGAGATTTAATCTTCACAGGTACTCCAAAAGGAGTAGGGAAAGTAAATGAAGGAGATGTGCTAGAAGGAACTCTAGCAGGTAAAAAGTTATTCCGTTTAAATGTAAAATAAGCGTATGGCACTTCATTATGATTTAGGACCTATATTACAGACTTATAACGATGACCAAGCGTTAGTGAAAGCTGGCTTAATCGTTTTTGTTGAAGAATCTAAAGATTTGGTCAAAAAAATAAAGCTTGGAATCAATGATAAGAACTATGGCAATGTAGCAGAAAGTATGAATATATTGATGCCTTCATTAGAGTTTTTAGGAATGGAACAGGCTATCGAAGAGGCTTCTCTAATAGAAGAATGGACTAAAGAAAAAGGAAAGACTAAAGCTGTAAAGGAGACTTTTAAAATCTTTAAAGAGAGAGTAAAGAAAGCTCGTAAAGAGATACAGAAAGACTTTAGCTTATAGAAAATAGTATGAAAGCAAGTATAATCACTATAGGAGATGAGATTCTCATCGGTCAGATTGTAGATACTAATTCTGTGTATTTAGCAAAGGAACTTGATTTGTTAGGATTCGAAGTATCAGAAATTATAACTATTTCTGATAAAAAAGAATCAATAGAGAAGGCTATGTCTTCTCAAATGGGACAGGTGGATTTAGTTATAATGACAGGAGGATTAGGACCGACTAAGGATGATGTGACTAAAAAAGTGTTTTGTGACTTTTTTGAGGATCATCTAGTCATAGATGAGCAAGTTTTAGCTCATGTGACGACACTTATAGAGAATTACTTTAAAAGGCCTATTTCAGAGGTTAATAAACAGCAAGCTTTAGTGCCTTCTACTTCTACTGTTTTATTTAATACTGTAGGGACTGCTCCAGGTATGTTAATGCAAAAAAACAACACTACTTTTGTTTCTTTTCCAGGAGTTCCTCTTGAAATGAAAACAATATTTAGTGAGCAATTAGTTCCTTATATTAAAGATCACTTTAAGGGGGTATTTAATATCCATAAAACGATAATTACTTATGGTATTGGAGAAAGTTTGTTAGCAGAATATCTTGAAGATTGGGAGAATAATTTACCGTCAGATATAAAATTAGCTTATTTACCAAGCCCTGGTAAAGTAAGATTACGTCTGTCAAGTAGAGGTTCTAATCAAGATTTCTTGTCTCAAAGCATTGAGATGCAAATTGATAGAATGCCTGAGTCTGTGAAAGCATATATTCGAGCTTATGAGGATATTGACTTTCCTGAAATTATTATAAAAGAGTTGCAAATTAGAAATAAAACTATTTCTTTTGCAGAAAGTTGTACAGGTGGACGGTTAGCTGTTATGTTTAATGCTAAACCAGGCTCTTCTGCTTACTTTAAAGGAGGAATGGTATGTTATGCAACCGAGAGTAAAGTAAATATACTAGGAGTTAATCAAGATACAATAAATAAATATACAGTAGTTAGTGAAGAAGTAGCTATGGAAATGGCTGAGCAAGCACGATTAAAATTTAATAGTGACTATGCAATTGCTACTACTGGAAATGCTGGACCATCTAAGGGAGATTCTGATGTCGAGGTAGGAACTGTATGTATAGGAATCGCAACGCCTATAGGAGTGTTTACAAAAAAATATGAATTAGGCCAACCAAGAGAAAAGGTTATAAACAGTGCTATAGCAAAGGGTTTAGAATTGATATATAATGAAATATTAAAAAAATAACCTAAAAGAATTTGTAAGATAATTTTCTTTTTCGTTACTTTGCACCCTGATTTTGAATATTGAAATAAAAGATAAGAAATAATGTCAAGAGTTTGTGAAATTACTGGTAAAAGAGCAATGGTTGGAAACAACGTTTCTCACGCGATGAATAAAACTAAGAGAAAGTTTTCTGTGAACTTAGTTAAAAAACGTTTCTACATTGCTGAAGAAGACAGATGGGTAACATTGAAATTATCAACGTCTGCATTAAAAACAATTAACAAAAAAGGTATTACTGCTGTATTGAAAGATGCAAAAGCAAAAGGATTAGTAAAATAATTCATACCATTAAAAAATAGAATACGATGGCAAAGAAAGGGAACAGAATTCAAGTAATCTTAGAATGTACTGAACACAAAGCATCTGGTTTACCAGGAACTTCAAGATACATCACGACTAAGAATAAGAAAAACACACCTGATAGATTAGAGATTAAGAAATTTAATCCTATCATGAAGAAAGTAACAGTTCACAAAGAAATTAAATAATTATTAGTCATGGCAAAGAAAACCGTAGCGACTTTAAGAACATCTTCTAAAAAGTTGACGAAAGCAATTAAAATGGTTAAATCTCCTAAAACTGGAGCTTACACATTCGTTGAAGCTGTTATGGCTCCTGACTTTGTGGATGATTTCTTAAACAAGAAGTAATTTTACCATTATAAAGATCTAGAAAAGCTGTCTATTATAGGCAGCTTTTTTTGTGTATATATTTATGATACCAAGTTTTATTTGAAAGCACCTTTTATGGATGCTTTTTTCATTTATAATAAAAAGAACAAAAGTTGTTTATTTTTTTATCCTGTGATTTGGGTAAATTGATTCACTTTTTATTCTTTATATTTGCAGTAGTTAATAAAAGTAATATGAGTTTTTTTAAGAAGTTATTTTCTTCGGAAAAGAAGGAAACTTTAGATAAAGGTTTAGAAAAGTCTAAATCTTCTTTTTTCTCAAAACTGACTAAAGCAGTTGCTGGTAAGTCAAAAGTAGATGATGATGTACTTGATAATCTAGAAGAAATACTTGTGTCATCTGATGTAGGTGTTAATACTACATTGAAAATTATTGAGCGTATTGAAGAGCGTGTTTCGAGAGATAAATATGTTGGAACAGATGAGTTAAATCAGATTCTTAGAGATGAGATAGCAGGATTGTTATCAGAGACTCAATCTGGTGAAGCAACAGAGTTTGAAATTCCAAAAGATAAAAAGCCTTATGTATTGATGGTAGTAGGAGTAAATGGTGCTGGAAAGACAACAACGATAGGAAAGTTAGCTTATCAATTTAAGAAAGCAGGATTGAATGTTGTATTAGGTGCTGCAGATACATTTAGAGCAGCTGCTATTGATCAATTACAAGTGTGGGCAGATAGAGTAGGTGTGCCAATTGTAAGACAACAAATGGGAAGTGATCCAGCTTCTGTTGCTTTTGATACTTTGCAGTCTGCAGTAACTCAGAACGCTGATGTTGTAATTATAGATACAGCCGGTCGTTTACATAATAAAGTAAACTTAATGAATGAGCTTACTAAAGTTAAACGTGTTATGCAGAAAGTTATTCCAGATGCTCCTCATGATGTGATGTTGGTATTAGATGGTTCTACAGGACAAAATGCCTTTGAACAAGCTAAGCAATTCACAGCAGCAACAGAAGTAAACTGTTTGGCTGTAACTAAATTAGATGGAACTGCTAAAGGTGGTGTAGTTATTGGTATATCTGATCAATTCCAAATACCTGTTAAGTATATAGGTGTAGGAGAAGGAATCGAAGATTTGCAAGTGTTTAATAAATTTGAATTTGTTGATTCATTTTTTAAATAGAAGTAATAGTTATGAGTAGATTATATAAAGTGTTTTTCATAGGTATACTTTTTTTAGTAGCAAGCTGTGGGAAAGAATTTACACCTGAGGACTTAAAGGTAATTAATGGTTATTGGGAAATAGAGAAAGCAAAATTGCCAGATGGTGAGGTGAAAGATTATACCATTAATTCTTCTATTGATTTCTTTGAGATAAATGATAAAGGAGTTGGTTTTCGTCAGAAAGTAATGCCACAGGTGAATGGTGAGTATTTAACGAATGAGGTGCAAGAAAACCTAACTATAGTTAATGAGGCAGGTAAGACTTGGTTAATGTATAAGACTGAGTTTGCTGAATGGAAGGAAGAGTTAGTAGAATTGGATGAGGATGAGTTTGTTGTAAAAAACGAAAATGATATTATCTACTATTATAAAAAGGCGGTACCTTTTACTTTAAAATAATTTAGGCATTGAAGAAGTATGATGTAAATAAACGATTACGAGAAGAGAGTAGTATTCAGGATCTTTTAAAGATTTTTATAAAGGAGAATAACTTAGATAAAGGAATTGATAATCTTGATGTTCGTGCCGCTTGGAAGAATCTATTAGGACCAGGAATAGCTAATTATACATTAGATATACTTTTAAAACGTGATGTACTTTATGTAGCTTTGTCTTCTCCTATTGTACGCGAAGAATTAACTTATGGAAAGAGTAAGATAATTAGAATGATAAATGAGGAGCTAGGGAGAGAGGTAATAAAAGAAATAATTTTTAGATAAGTTATAATGTATAATTATCTATATAGGAAGCAATATTAGTCTATTAGATTAATATTGCTTTTTTATTTTACATATAAAGGACTTTATTGTCTTTTATATGTAGAATTGTTTTATATTTGTACTATTAAAATAAATGATATGTTTTCTAAAGCTTGTGAATACGCTATTCGTTCAGTTGTTTTTATCTCAGTATCTTCACTGAAAGGGGAGCGTGTAGGCTTTAAAGAAATAGCAAAAGAGATAGATGCTCCAGAAGCTTTTACAGCTAAGATACTTCAAAAGCTATCTAAGAGTGGAGTGATTGAATCGGTTAAGGGAGTAGGAGGAGGATTTGAAATTCCGATAGCAAGCTTAGACAATATTAAGCTATGTGAGGTGGTGAATGTGATCGATGGTGATTCTATCTACAAGGGATGTGGATTAGGGTTAGCTCAGTGTTCTGAGACGCACCCATGTCCTGTTCACTTTAAATTTAAAGCAATCCGAGAAGGGTTGAGAAATATGTTAGAAACTACTACTTTGCGAGAGTTAGCCAATGGTACCAAGTCTGGTGATACTTTCTTGAAGTTGTAATTATACGTGGGGAGTAACTTCCCTTTTTTTACAAAACAATAAAGGATAAAAAAGTCTTCTATTTAAAAGTATGAAAAATAGACAAAGAAAGTTATGGATAGCATTTACGATAGTAATGTTATTCTCATTTGGGGTACTCGGTTATTTCGGTATTGAAATTTATCAAGAAGCACCACCAGTACCCATCGAAGTTAGAACAACTAATGGTGAAATTGTATTAACTGCTAGTGATATAAAAGACGGTCAGAATGTCTGGCAGAGTATAGGAGGCCAAGAAGTTGGCTCTGTATGGGGACATGGAGCTTATGTTGCTCCTGATTGGACTGCTGATTTTCTGCATAGAGAAGCATTGTATTTATTGGAGTATTATGCTCAAGAGAAGTATAATAAGTCTTATGAAAATAGTTCATTAGAAGAACAGGCTTATTTAAAAGCACATTTACAAGCTAATATTAGAGCTAATACTTATGACAAAGCAACTGGTGTTTTGACGATTACAGAGGAACGAAATAAAGCTCGTTTACATCTTCAGGAGTATTATACTAAGTTATTTACAGATGACCCTGAATTTACGCAACTGCGTAAAGATTATGCAATACCTAATAATGCGCTAACTGATCCAACAAGATTGAAACAAATGAATGCTTTCTTCTTTTGGGCTACATGGGCTACTGTAACTAATAGACCAGATAATGATGTTAGTTATACACATAACTGGCCTGCGGAAGAGTTAGTAGGTAACGTAGCTACTACACCTCTTATCGCTTGGTCTGGAGTGAGTGTTATCTTATTGATTTTTGCAGTAGGGGTATTAGTTTATTATCACGTAGCCTCTAAGCAAGAGGAAGAAGACATGGTGCCAGTGGAAGATCCTGTATCAAACGGAACTGTAACTAAGAGTATGACTATCTTGAAGAAATATTTCTGGGTAGTATGTTTATTGATGCTATTACAAGTAGGATTAGGAATTGTAACAGCTCATTATGGAGTAGAAGGACAAGGTTTATATGGTATTCCATTAGATCAAATTCTACCTTATTCAGTAACGCGTACATGGCATACCCAATTGGCTATTTTTTGGATAGCTACTGCTTGGTTAGGAACAGGATTATATATTGCACCTGCAGTAGGAGGCAAGGATCCTAAGTTTCAAGTATTCGGAGTGAACTTCCTATTTATAGCCTTATTGATTATTGTGTTGGGGTCTATGATTGGTCAGTGGTTTGGTATTATGCAAAAACTAAACTTAGTACAGAACTTCTGGTTCGGACATCAAGGATATGAATATGTAGACTTAGGTCGTTTCTGGCAGATCTTCTTATTTGTAGGCTTATTTGTATGGTTAGCTTTAATGATTAGACCGTTGTTACCTGTATTGAAAGAAAAAGGAAGCCATCGCAATTTGATTATACTTTTCTTAATCTCATGTGGTGCAATTGCTTTATTCTATGGAGCAGGGCTAATGTGGGGAAGACAAACTAACTTGGCAATAGCAGAATATTGGAGATGGTGGGTAGTGCATTTATGGGTAGAGGGCTTCTTTGAAGTGTTTGCAACTGTTGTTTTAGCGTTCTTATTCGTACGAATGGGGTTGATTAAAACCAAGACAGCTACTAATGGCGCATTGTTCTCTACTGTTGTATTTATGTCTGGAGGGATTATAGGTACATTCCATCATTTATATTTCTCTGGAACGCCAACAGCAGTAATGGCATTAGGAGCAACGTTCAGTGCTTTAGAAGTGGTGCCTTTGACTTTGATAGGTTATGAAGCTTATGAGAACTATAAAATATCTACACATAAAGGATGGTTACAGGATTATAAATGGCCTATATACTTTATGATAGCAGTGGCATTCTGGAACTTCTTAGGAGCAGGTGTATTTGGCTTTATTATTAATCCACCGATAGCACTGTATTATGTACAAGGACTTAATACAACACCTCTTCACGCACATACTGCTTTATTTGGAGTATATGGAATGTTGGGAATTGGACTTATGCTATTCGTATTAAGAAGTATATATAGAGATATTAAATGGAATGAGAAGTTATTGAAAATAGGCTTCTGGGGATTGAACTTAGGGTTATTATTAATGGCACTTTTAAGTTTATTACCTATCGGTATTTGGCAAGCGATTGAAAGTATTCAACACGGTATGTGGTATGCGCGTTCTAGCGAACTTATGCAGCTACCAGCTATGAATACGCTGAAATGGCTACGTACCATCGGTGACGTAATCTTTACAGTAGGTATTTTCGCTATCGTTTTATTCGTATTCAAATTAACATTAAAAAAAAGCAATCATGATAAATAGAACAGTAGGCTCATTTGTAGCAGAAGATTTTAGAACAGCAGCAATATTCAATAGATATGGAATTGATTTTTGTTGTAAAGGAGGACGTACTATTGAAGAGGTATGTGAAAAGAAATCAGTCAATAGAGAAGAGTTAATTGGAGAGTTAGAACGATTATTGACACAACAAGCAGAGAATAATATCGATTTTAGACATTGGCCTTTAGATTTGTTAGCTGATTATATTGAGAAGACACACCATCGATATGTAGAGGAGAAGATCCCAGTATTATTACAATTTTTAAATAAACTGAGTAGTGTACATGGAGATAGACACCCAGAGTTAATTGAAATAAATGAATTGTTTATTGGATGTGCAGCGGAGTTAAGCCAACACTTAAAAAAAGAAGAGCTTGTTCTATTTCCATTTATTCGTAAGATGGTGTCTTCAACTATCTCAGGACAACCTTTAGAAACACCTCATTTTGGTACAGTACAAAATCCAGTTGCCATGATGATGCATGAACATGATGGGGAAGGTGAACGTTTCCGAAAAATAGCAGAGTTGTCTAATAATTATACACCACCAGCAGATGGATGTAATACATATAAGGTTACTTACGCTATGCTAAAAGAGTTCGAAGATGACCTACATAAACACATTCACTTAGAAAATAATATTTTGTTTCCAAGTGCAATAGTATTAGAACAAAAATTCGAGTAATCTTTTTCAAATTTCATAGAAGTGCCTTACCTTTAAGTTTAAGGCACTTCTTGTATAACAGCTTATGAAACCAGTCTATTACATCATTCCTTTGGTCAACTTTCTTACAGCAGCCCTATTAGGATTTTTGCTAAGAAGTATGTTCGTCTACCCGATAGAAGGAGTGACATTTTTGTATATTTTACATACACACTCTCATATTGCTTTATTAGGATGGTTGTATTTATTGGTTTATGTATTGTTTGTTCAACAGTTTGGAAAAAAAACGCTTAAAGAAGAGAAGTTTTATGCCCGACTTTTTTGGATGACTCAATTAGCTGTGCTTGGAATGGCACTGACATTTCCTTTTATGGGATATGCCGTAGCCTCTATTGCTTTTTCTACTTTACACATTATTTGTTCTTATGTATTTGTCATTCATTTATGGAAGAACAACACTGCCTCAGAGACACAGCAAGGTACATTACTAAAAACCTCTTTGTTCTTTATGGCATTTTCTACCATAGGAGTTTGGTGCTTAGGACCAGCAGTAGGCATGATGGGGAAGGCTAGTGCATTCTATCAGATATGCATACAGTTCTTCTTACATTTTCAGTTTGACGGATGGTTCTTAACTGCCTTTTTAGCCTTATTGTTTGGCATTGTGTTTAAGGGATACTCTTTATCTAAGTTTAAACCTTTTTATTATACTTGGATAGTATCTGTAATACTCACTTATGCTTTACCTGTGAGTTGGTATGTAGAATTACCTATACTACATTACTTAAATGCTGTAGGCGTTTTATTGCAATTGTATTCAGTAGGATATTTAATAAAACCCTTTTTTAAAGTATTTAAGCAACGAAATAACAATGAAAATGTCTTTGTGTGGCTTTTATTAGTATTAGCAGGAATATGCCTTATAATGCGAATAGGTACACAGTTATTAGCTATATCAGAATCAATAGCTATTCAATTACAAGCTTTGCGCAGTTGGATCATTGGTTTTATCCATTTGAATATGTTAGGAGTCTTGAGTGGTTTTGGAATTTGGTTAATGGTTCAAGAAAAAAGAATAGTTGTAAATACTTGGTTAAAGACAGGAATACTATTCTTAGTAGTTGGTTTTGTATTGACAGAAATAATTTTGTTTATACAAGGATTACAAGGTTTTATCGGAGTTGTTTGGATAGCCAATACACCTGTGCTCTTATTTTGGGCATCTGTATTACTTCCCATCAGTATCTTGTTTTTATTATTCTCATACATTAAAATTGGAAAGTCATGAATGAATTACACCTTTTATTAATATTACACCTATTAGGGGCTACTATATGGGTAGGAGGACATATCTTATTAAGTGTAGTGATATTACCTCAAGTATGGAAAGAGAAGTCAGTAGAGAAGTTATTTAACTTTGAGAGTAGGTATGAGTGGTTTGGTATGCCAGCTTTATTTGTGATGTTGCTAACAGGTGTGCGTATGGCCTATATCTACAATGTAAAGTTAGCGAGTTGGTTTGCTTTTGAAACTCCAATAGAACGTGTTGTTTCTTTAAAATTAGCATGTCTATTCACTATCGCATTATTTGCACTAAGTGCTCAGTTTTACGTATTGCCTCGTCTAAAGACTGATATTAAGAAACTTCCTTTAATGACATTCCATATTTTATCTGTTACGGCTATTAGTATTGTGATGCTTATATTAGGTAGTTTTATTAGATATGGAGGGATATAAAGAGGAATGAATTTATAAGTGAAAGGTATTGTTGGGGTTATTTGCTTAACTATTAAAATACCTGTTAGTATTATTATATATAAAGCTATTGTTTGATTATACTTTTGAAATGATCAAGTAATAGCTTTTTATTATTGGTACTATTTTATATTCTTAAATAAGTAACTAGAATTAAAGGCACTTTATGTACAAAAAAAATACTGCTCTACTTCTATTATGAAGCAGAGCAGTATATTATCAAATTAATAACTAACTTTCTTATTTGATTAAAGCGAGTTGTCGCTCTATTTCTTTTACAGTAGGGGCATAGTCTATACCGAGCCCCTCTTGTTGATAATCTAATTCTCCTTTGGTATTAAATACACTAATGATATTAGAGTGAGAGAAGTCTATTGGAGAGATCTTTTTGTAATTCACAGCTAGAGTAGCTGCAAATTCTCTTGTGTCTTCTTCAGTAGAACGTAAGAATACCCATTGAGGACCATCCATTTGATTCTCTTTAGCAAATGCTTTTAGACGTTCAGGAGTATCTACTTGTGGGTCAATGCTGACTAATACATATTTTACCTTATCTGCGTTTTTACCTTTTACTCTTTCCTCGATATTACGCATATCAGCTACTAATCGAGGACATGCAGCTTTACAAGAAGTATAAATCATGACCATGACTAATACATTGCCCTGTAAGTCTTTTAACTCAATATCCTTACCATCTTGTGTAGTCCAGGTAGAAGGTAGATTGTAAATAGACAAATCAGAAATCTCTTGTGACTCTGTTGTCTGTTCTGTAGCTTGAGGTTGTTCTTCTGTAGCTTTAGTCTCTTTACAACTAGTTAGTAGTAAAGTAGAGCAGCTTAGTAATGCTATCAATGTCTTTTTCATAATGATGTTCTTTTTTTTTAAGGGTTTTGTGCACATCTAAAACCTAAGTTTTTTGTTGTAAAGTTAGCTCTAAGACTACCTCTAAAACCGTATCGCATAAAGGCAGCATAGTCCATCAGGTCAGAAGCATTAATAGAAGCACTTCCACAGAATAAGTTCTCGTCATTGCCCTTGTCTTTGCGACTTTCTCCAGACAAGAAGATTGAATTATAGTCTGCTACCCACTCCCATATTAAGCCATGCATATCATATACACCCCAGTAATTTTTAAAGGTGCTCCCTACAGGATTGACATAAGTCTTAGGAGTCTCGTACCAAGCGAGGATATACTTATTGTATTCTTCTTTTTGGCGAGCATCCATATTCTTAGCATCAGCCATAGCTACATATTCCCATTCATCCATAGTAGGTAATCTTTTGCCTTGTAGTTCACAGTATTTTTTAGCTGCGAACCAAGATACATTGGTCACAGGAGCATTAGGTTTTAAGTCGCCATAGTCTAAATCACTTTTCCAATGAGATAAATAACTTTTATTAGCAAATAATGCTTTGATCTGTGAGCGTTGGTAATTTGAGTTTTTCTTTAAGAACTCTACATACTGTTCATTGGTCACAGCGTATTGATCCATTTTGAAAGAAGCTACTTTTACATAGCCGTCTTCTGTACTACCGTAAAGTGGAACAAAAGTTCCACTTTTGATAGTGACCATCGGTGTCATTTTCTGAGCATATATTCCTGTTAAGGTTACTATGCTCAGAAGACACACAATGAAGTTTGATTTATCAAGAAAAAACATTTTATCTATTTTTTTGAACCATTTGAGGGCTCACTACAGTTTTATTATTTCCCCAACTATTGTACACATAAGTCAGTACGTCAGCAATCTCTTGGTCACTTAAGTTTTGACTTGTCATGATAGAGTTATATTTTACTTTGTTAACTGTAATCTCTCCTTGTAGTCCGTTTATAACTGTTTTTATCGCTCTATTCACATCTGCATTTAAGTAATCAGATTTTGCTAGAGGAGGGAATATTTTCTCTATACCCTGTCCTTCAGATTGGTGACAAGCAAAACATGTTCTAGTAAATACACTCTTACCATCAGCTATTTGTTGTGCAAGCGTTTTGTTTTCTATTACCTCTTTTTTAGCTGGTTCTTTAGGCATATTTTGTATAGTACCTCCTTCAGGTAAGTATATTCCTTCTTTTATTTTACCTGCAAATACTTTCTGATTTTCGTCTCCTTCTACTTTAAGCATTCCCAGAGCTCCTTTATTAAAGGCTCTAAAGATAGAGTGGTCTACTAATACAAATGTACCAGGTGTATTTACTTTAAATTCTACTATCGCCGCACCTCCTGCTGGTATAAGTGTAGTCTGTACGTTTTCGTTGATTAGATCAGCTCCTTCTACATGTACTCTATCGAAGATCTCTCCGATTACGTGGAAAGAACTCACTAAGTTAGGTCCACCATTACCTACATATAATCTTACTGTTTCTCCTACTTTAGCAGTGATTGCGTTTTCATTGACCAATCCGTTTACATGTCCATTGAATACTACATAATCAGGCTGTTCTTTTAATGCTTTATTCATGTCGAATGGTTGTAGTCCTTTCTCTCCATAGTTCCCTTTTGTATAGAAGTCCCCTTGCATCACATAGTACTCTTTGTCTACAGGAGGTAGTCCACCTTCAGGCTCTACTAAGATTAGACCATACATCCCGTTAGCGATATGCATCCCTACTGGAGCAGTAGCACAGTGGTATACATATAGACCAGGATGTAGTGTTTTAAAAGAGAACGTTACCTCGTGTCCAGGCGCTACTAGTGATGATGCAGCTCCACCTCCAGGACCTGTCACAGCGTGAAGGTCAATATTGTGAGGAAGTTTATTGTCAGGGTGATTTTTAAGTGTGAACTCTACTTCATCACCTACACGTGTACGGATAAAGCTACCAGGTACGGTACCACCGAAGGTCCAATACATGTATTTTACCCCATCTACCATTTCACCTTCTTGTTCTAAAATCTCTAGATTAACAATTAGTTTCGTCGCATCCCTTTTTCCTACAGGTTTAGGTACTAGGGGAGGTGCAGTTAGTTCAGCTTCAGCTTCTCCTTTGACTACTATTTGTTCAGCCATCTCTGGAGTCATCTTTGTAGGAGTCTTGTCCTTCTGTTGACAGCCTCCGATTGTTAGTAAACCTAGAGATAATAGTAGTACTCCAAGTTTGGTTTTTAGTGTTTGTACCTTTGTATTCATAACTGTGTTCTTTTGTTCATTTTTGTATATCAAAGATAGAAGACCTTATTATCTTTTATTGTGATAAATATCAGTTTTTAAAAATTGAATGAACTTTTTTTACTCGTTATAAAATAATTATAAGATTGGAAGTATTTTAGCTAAATAGCTGGATATTATAGAAGTGTATTGCTAATCTTGCATGTGAAATAAAGAATGGTAAATAAAAATAATACTAATATTTTTAAAGTCACTTCACGTACTGTGATTATTAGAAACGAAAATTTATACTTAATTATAGGGTATTATAGTTTGTGAAGATTAGATAGAGAAGTTTTGATCTATCTGTTTAAGGATAATCTCTGCTAATAGTTTTTTAGCACGCATAATCTTGACCTTGACATTGTTTAAAGGCTCATTTAAGGCTTCTGCGATTTCGTTATAAGACATTTCTTGGAAGAAACGCATATCTATTACTTCTTGATAATGGGGTTTAAGTAAGTTGATATAACTTTTAAAGATCACTAGATTCTGTTCTTGTATCAGTTCATCTTCTTTGTTCATCGTATCATCTATGATATCGTGATACTGTTGATTCTCCTCGTCATTGATATCTAAGAAAGACATATTCTTGCGCTTTCTGATCATATCGATATGCACATTTTTAGCAATGCTGATCAGCCAAGTATTAAAGGCATAAGTAGGGTCGTACTTACTGATATTGGTAAATGCCTTCGAAAAAGTTTCAATAGTAATATCTTCAGCATCCACTTCATTTGCTGTTCTTTTAAGCATAAAGTTATATACTTCAGACCAATAATGGTTTAGCAAGAAGGTAAACGCTATCTGGTCTCCCTTTTGAGCTGCTAGGATATTTTCTTGAACTAAGTTTTTCAAATTTTTTTACGTGTAATAAAATGTACTATTGAGTAATACGTAGTGATAAAAATATGAATAATTTCTAAGAATGGCAGTGTCCAGACCAAATCTTTATCATCAAATACTTTAAATAACTTATAGTTATAGATGTATATAATCAAATAACGGAATACAAATAACCCTAGTACAATCTCCCAGTTAAAAAGAAAACTGATCAGCGTAGTGAATAGCCCGATGAATAGAAGGTGACATAGACTAAAGAATCTAATCTTAAATTGTGTAAAGATAGATGAGGTTCTAAGGAGTAAGTCGTACTTCTTTATATTACCTGTCCATGTACTAGTCTTGCTCTCCACTTGTAAGCATACGAAGCTGTCGCGATCATGTGCGGTTGTTGTATTACTACTTGTCCCTATTTGATTGATGAAGGCATACTCATCTCCATAAGGAGTTTTCATATGGTCTATAAACCCGTTTACTTTAAAGAACAACTCTTTATTATATCCTTGGTTATAAGCATTTCCGTGGATAGGTCTGCCATACGACACCCATGAGAATAGGTTTATTGTCTTATACGTATTTTGGAAACGGATTAATTGATTGATAAAAGACCTTTTCTTTTTTTCGATTTTAGTATGTCCTAGTATTACTTTCTTAGTAGAAGAGAATCCTTTGCTTATCGCTAGCAACCATTTATCTGATATAGGAGTGACAGCAGGTTCTGTAAAGATGAAGCGCTCATACTTAGCCACCTTCATCCCTAGAGTTAAGGCGTACTTCTTATTGCCCCAGAAGGCCTCGATATTTTCTACATTGACTAGTCTAGTGTTAGGGTAAGTCAAACAGAATTTTTCTAATATTTCTAAGCTTTCGTCATCAGAGGCACTATAGACTAGTATTACTTCATACTCAGGATAGTCTTGTTGTATAAGTACAGAAAGGAAGTTTTCTAACTTCTCCTGTTGATCTTTTACATAAGCAATGACAGAGATAGGTTCTAGGTCAGCATATCGTTTAGTCGGAAGGCTACTAGACATAGCTAGTGGTCCATAGATGATAATATACTGTAATATTTCTATAACTATAACAGCAATGAAAATGTAAAATAAAAGTGTTAGCATAGTGAATATCTATTCCCGTAAGGTCTGCAAATGTACGATTAATCTGTTAAAAGAATATAGATGCTTGTTTAAAAATAGTTTATATATTTTGATTATACTGCTTTTGGGTTACATCTGTATTGTATTTTATTAGATAGATATATTTATCTAAAAGAAAATATGTAGTAATTCACCCCAAATAGGTGTATATATTTACTTATAAAAGTATTTTAAACAAGCTAAATACATTTTTAAAAGATATTGACTTCTGCATGAATAGAAATACCAAATAAATTAAAAACTTCTCGCTGTACAGTCTCTGCTAGTTTCTTGATTTGCTCGCCTTCTGCTTTTCCGTAATTAACTAGCACTAGAGCTTGCTTCTCATGTACACCAGCATCACCTAGTCGGTATCCCTTAAAGCCACTGGTCTCGATTAGCCATCCTGCAGGTATTTTTACCTCCTGTTCATTGATGACATAATGAGGCATGCTAGGGTATACTCTGTGCAGTCTTTCGAAGGTGTCTCTGTCTACGATAGGGTTTTTAAAGAAGCTACCACTATTACCGATTTCTTTAGGATCAGGCAGCTTACTCTGTCTGATAGAGATCACAGCATTACTAATATCTCTAATACTAGGAGCAGTAATGTTATCAGCGTCTAATTGACTTTTTATAGCGCCGTATTCTACCTTTAGATTGTGATTTTGTTTAGTTAGTTTATACGTTGCAGATAGAATGATGTATTGATTCTTTAGCGCATTTTTAAACACACTTTCTCTATAGTCAAACTCACATTCAGCATTTGTGAAGTCTCTTATTTCTAATGTCTCCATATTAAGAGCCTTACAGCTGTGTAGCACATCTTTAATCTCTACTCCATAAGCACCAATATTTTGGATAGGCGTAGTCCCTACATTACCTGGTATAAGAGATAAGTTCTCCACACCTCCATAGTTGTGCTCGATACACCATAGGACGAACTCATGCCAATTCTCTCCAGCCTCAGCCTCTACATATACATAGTCGTTATCCTCATTGATGATATTGATTCCTTTTAGATCTAGCTTGATGACGATCTTATTGATGTCTTGTGTTAGTAGCATATTACTACCTCCTCCTAAGATGAATAGCTTGTCACTTTTATTAGCCTTGACTATTTCTTTTAGATCATTTATCTGTTTTATTTCAATAAAATATTTAGCCATTACATCTAATCCAAACGTATTATATGGTTTTAGCGATACATTCTCGTGAATATTCATTGTCTTAGGGGTATTATTAGTTTATTCTTCGTTTTGTTGAATTTTAAAAATCTCGTAATCTTGGTTTACACTATTTAACAAGCTTTCTGTTCGATCAGCGTGTGTATCCGAAATAAAGAGTTGACCAAAGGTATCTAAATTAACTAGCTCTAAAATCTTGCGGACTCTATTCTCGTCTAATTTGTCAAAGATATCGTCAAATAAGAGGATAGGAGCTACGCCTCGCTGTGTTTTTAAAAACTCAAATTGAGCCAATTTTAATGCGATTAAGAATGACTTTTGCTGTCCTTGTGAACCAAACTTTTTAATAGGATGTCCTGTCAGTTCGAATGCCAAGTCATCTTTATGTATCCCGACAGAGGTGTACTGTAGCATACGGTCTTTGGCAAGATTCTCTGCGAATAGGTCTAGCATAGATTTATCATCTAACTGCGTCTCATATTCTAGAGATACATCATCTTTATTCTCTGTGATCAGACTGTGATAATGAGAGAATATAGGAGTGAACTCTTTGATGAAATCTCTTCTTTTCTCGTGAATAGGGTGTGCCAATTCTGCAATCTGCTCATTATAGACTGCCAACGTCTCTCCGTCGAAATAGTGATTCTGAGCGAAGCTCTTAAGAAGCGCATTACGCTGACTGATTAGCTTCTGGTATTGTATAAGCAGTTGTAGATAGTTGCTGTCCATCTGAGAGATCACACTATCGATAAACTTACGTCTAGTCTCACTTCCTTCTGTAATTAAGTCGCTGTCAGAAGGAGAGATAATCACTAGGGGAATAAAGCCAAAGTGATCAGAGAATCGTTCGTAGTTTTTATTGTTTCTCTTTAGGATTTTTTTCTGTCCTTTTTTTAGGCTACATACGATGTGCTCTTCCTTTTCATCTCTAATGAATGTACCATCGATTACAAAAAAATCTTCGTTGTGTTTGATATTCTGTACAGCTATAGGGTTGAAGTAACTCTTCCCGTAAGCCATATAATATATAGCATCTAAGATATTGGTTTTACCAACTCCATTTAACCCAATAAAACAGTTTATTTTCTGGTCAAAAGAGAAAGTATTATCGCTAATATTCTTGAAATTTAATATGTTTAATTTTTTTAAATACACGTGGTTACTGGTTATTTTAACGTTTTAGAGAGTGCTTTATCAAATTTTGGTGCAAATTATCAAAAATATAGATAGAAAGCACTTTTATATTACAATAAAAATCCTATTTTTGCGACTCATTAAACTTTGTATAAATGGCAACTTATAATAAAAGAGGTTATAAAGCCCCTAAACCTGAACAAGAAAAAGAAGATAATGAGTTTGAACAATATAACAATATTGATTCATCTAACAGTAAGACAGCTGAGGTATTTAACTCTTTAGATCAAGGAGCAAATAGAATGGAAAGCTGGGTAGTGCGCAATCAAAAAGTAATTTTTGGTATCGTAGGTGCTGTTGCTTTGGCTACTTTGGGGTATGTTGGTTATGACAAATTTGTTGTTGAGCCAAAAAATGATGACGCTGCGAACGAAATGTTTCAGGCACAGAGTTATTATAACGATGCTTTAATGAATGGTACTGCTAAAGACTCTTTATTTAACTTAGCACTTAACGGTGGAGAAGGTAAACTAGGATTCTTAGGAATTATAGAAAATTACGGTGGTACACAGTCTGCAGATTTAGCAAACTATTATGCGGGTACAGCATATTTACATAAAGGAGATTTCGCTAAAGCAATCGAGCACTTAGAGAAATTCAAAGGAAATGATGCAGTATTAGCACCATTAGCTTTAGGAGCTATTGGAGATGCTTTCTCTGAATTAGGGCAACAAGAGCAAGCTTTAGAGTATTATCAAAAAGCAGCTGCTAAGCAGAAGAACGATTTTACTACACCTAGATATTTAAATAAAGCAGGTTTAGTTGCTTTAGAATTAGGTAATAAAGAAGAAGCACTTAAGAGCTTCAACGAGATTAAAAATAACTACCAAGGTTCTGTAGAATACAGAGGAGTAGATGCCTTGATAGGTTTAGCACAATAAGTATGGCAACAGCAAATAAAAACTTATCTGAATACGATAAAACTACACTTCCTGACGGGAAAGATTTTAGAGTAGGTGTCGTAGTATCAGAGTGGAATGACCAAATCACTAATGGATTGTATTCTGGTGCAGAAGCAGCCTTATTAGACTGTGGTCTATTAGCTGAAAACATAGTTCGCTGGAATGTACCAGGTAGCTTTGAATTAATTTTCGGAGCAAAAAAAATGATAGAAGCAGATGAGACCTTAGATGCAGTTATTGTAGTAGGGTGTGTGATTAAGGGAGAGACGATGCATTTCGACTTCGTATGCGAAGGAGTGACACATGGTATTAAAGACCTTAACCTAATCTCTGATATCCCTGTGATCTTCTGTCTACTGACAGATAACCATATCGAACAATCTATTGCTCGTAGTGGTGGAGAACACGGAAACAAAGGTACAGAAGCAGCTATCGCAGCTTTAAAAATGATAGATTTAAATAGAAAAGCATAAGCTCAATCTGTTTATAATATATAAGATAGAGGATTTCTAGCAATAGAAATCCTCTTTTTTTGTTTTATATTTTTCAGTAAGTGGGGATGTCTGACTATTAATACTGTTTAGCGGGTACCTCTTTTCTTTATATTTTTTCTTTTCTAAAATAATCTTTCTTCTTTTTTTAAAAAATGGATCTATTTCAGCACCTTTTTTAGGGGTTTAAAGAGAACTAATCCTACTTTTTTACTCTTTACCCTCTATTTTCCTTCTTTTGGGGCTTTAAATTAAAAAAAGTATATGCTTTTTTTTAGTATTGGTTTTTTGTTAACTTATTGATTTATAGTTATTTATTTATTTTTAGGTCAAATTTGTGTTTTACTTGTATAGGCTTTCAGCCCATAGAAATAGGGGGTTCTGCTGAGATCCTTCGACAATACATGGACAATACTCCGTATTTAGTGGAGGAAAGCGTGTGTTTGTCCAAGGATGCTCCTTTTATTCTCAGAGCATTTTCCTCTAAACTACTAGGCTGACAAAGTCTGCGATGGTAGGGTATGTGAGAAGCATCTCACTAGTAACTCCACAAACATATAGGATGGGATTCTTCGCAGGCTCAGAAGGACATAGCAACTAGATATACTAACCACGACCAATGTCATGCTGACAAAGGAAGCATCTCACTAGTAACTCCACAAATATATAGGATGGGATTCTTCGCAGGCTCAGAATGAGAGTAGGAGTGGATATACTTACCTCTAACAATGTCATGCTGACAAAGGAAGCATCTCACTAGTAACTCCACAAACATATAGGATGGAGGTTCTTCGCAGGCTCAGAATGATAAGGGGGGTGGATGTACTATCATCATAATTATTCTAGAACTTATCAGCAATGTTATTTACTAGATAAGTATTTAAAAAAAGGTTGTCATAGGATGAGGTGAGTAGTGTTTAATTCTATAATTCAGAAAGTGTCCTCTATATTTTAGAAATAAATTACAATAGAGAAATAGTAAAGGAATTTTTAATTCTTTAAATTTGTCCTTTAAGTGGAATTTATCTAAACAATTAGATTAATAATAGAGGAGCAAATAGATGTCAGATATTATTCGTTTACTACCAGATCACGTAGCGAATCAGATAGCAGCAGGGGAAGTAGTACAACGCCCTTCGTCTGTGGTTAAGGAATTGATAGAGAACTCTGTCGATGCTGGAGCTACAGAGATTAAGTTGATTCTAAAAGAAGCTGGTAAAACTTTAATACAGGTTATTGATAATGGAAAGGGTATGAGTGATGTCGATGCACGTATGTCATTCGAGCGTCATGCTACTTCTAAGATTTCCAAAGCAGAGGATTTATTTGCGCTAAGTACTAAAGGATTTAGAGGAGAGGCTTTGGCTTCTATCGCAGCGATTGCTCACGTGGAGTTAAAGACTCGTACACATGAGGCTGAGCTAGGTACCCATATCGTTATAGAAGGGACTAAACTAGTGAGTCAGGAAGTAGCTGTTACTCCTGCAGGGACTTCATTTTCAGTAAAGAATTTATTTTTTAATATACCCGCACGACGCAATTTCTTAAAGTCCGATAATGTAGAGTTTAGAAATATTATTGATGAGTTTGAGAGAATCGTATTAGTGCATCACAATATACATTTCTCTTTAATACACAATGGTAGCGAAGTGTTTAATCTATTGCCTACGAATGCTCGTCAGCGTATAGTCAATGTATTCGGTACTAGAACGAACGAAAAGTTAGTACCTATTAAAGAGAATACAGAGATCGTAGAGGTAACAGGATTTGTAGGGAAACCTGAGTTTGCTAAAAAGAGTAGAGGAGAGCAATTCTTCTTTGTGAATGATCGCTTTGTTAAAAGTGGTTATTTACACCATGCTATTATGGCGGCTTATGAAGGACTTCTAAAAGAAGGAACACACCCTAGCTATTTCATCTACTTTAATGTACCACCAGATAGTATAGATATCAATATACATCCAACGAAGACTGAGGTAAAGTTCGACGATGAACAGGCCTTATACAGTATTCTTCGCTCTATCATTAAGCATAGTCTTGGACAGTTTAATGTAGCGCCGGTATTAGATTTTCAGAGAGATGCTAGTTTAGATACTCCGTATGACTTCGAGGGAAAAGAAGCATCAACTCCTACTATAGAAGTAGATAGAAACTTTAACCCTTTTCACAGAGAGCTACTTACAGAGTCAGATAAGTTTGAATATAATCCATTTGATAATAATGCGGCTATGTTTATCGGAGCTACGGATAGTAGTATAGAGAACACTCGCTTTATAGATGATCTGGAGAATAATGAGACGTATGTATCCATGAATCCGTTCGGGGATAAGGTGACGAATAAGGGGAATGATATAGAGAATAACCGCTTTATAGATGTCCTAGAAAGTAAAAGTAATACGGAAGAAAATATTTCTTTAGGTGAGACGTTAGAGAGTAAAAGTAATCATAGCCCTTTAAGTTATACCGATGATCTAGGTGAAGTACTAGAGAGCAAAGGAAATAATACTGTAGAGGATAGATATGAAGAGGAAATCACACTGGGATCTAAAGTAAATAAAGAACCAGATGTTATAGAATCTAAGTTTAATAAACTTTCTGTGAAGAAGAGTTCGTCATCCTCATTCTCTAAAGGAGCCTTGTCTTCTAAGAGTAATATAGAAGGATGGGAGAATCTCTATGAAGGACTTCGTTCTTCTGGGGAAGATCTAGATGTGTCTGGCATAAAATTAGAGAGTGATTTTGTGACAGGGAATCTGTTCGAAAATAAACAAGAGGAAATCACGGGAGTGAAACGCTTCCAGATTAATAGAAAGTACATTGTCAGTCCGATAAAGTCAGGAATGGTAATCATCGATCAGGGGAGAGCGCATCAGCGTATATTGTATGAGAAGTTTATGGAGAGTATACAGAATCATACAGCCTCTTCTCAACAGTTATTATTTCCATTGACATTGTATTACTCTCCTTATGAGGTAGAAATACTAAGAGAGTTATACCCGATGTTACAACAGACTGGTTTTGGGTTTGAACACATGACACAAGATTATGTGGTTATCTCAGGATTGCCTGTTAATATATCAGAGAGTGAGGCTTCTATCGTATTAGAAGATTTGATTAGTGACTTCCAAGATGGAGTACCTAAGACAGCAATGGGACAAAGTGACCGCATTGCCAAATCATTAGCACATAGTTTATCTGTGAAGACAGGAACTGTGCTAAATGATGAAGAACAAGAGAATATTGTGAACTCATTATTCGCTTGTCAAGAACCAAGTGTATCACCTTTTATGAAACCTACTTTTGTAACGATGAAAGTAGAGGATATAGAAAAAAAATTCGCATTATAATGAGAATATCAGAGACAGTAAAACATTTAATTATAGTGAATGTAATCTTCTTCGGAGCTAGTATGTTTATACCAGCGATCAAAGAGTTATTCGCAATGTATTATTTTGAAAGTCCATCATTCTATGTTTGGCAACCTTTAACTCATATGTTCATGCATGGGAGTATCATGCATATTCTGTTTAATATGTTTGCTTTGTTCTCTTTTGGTAGTACGTTAGAGATGATGTGGGGAGGTAAGAAGTTTCTTACTTTTTACTTGCTATGTGGATTTGGAGCGGCTCTATTACATACAGGAGTGAATTATTTTAGTGTTCATTCTGCTGTGTCTACTCTTACAGATAATGGGTATAATGTTAGTGATGTAATGGCGCTATTAAAAGAAGGAAAGTATGATCTAAGATGGGGAGGTATACTAGGAGATGGTCAGTTACATAATTTTCTATCTGCATATAATACGCCTGTAGTAGGGGCATCAGGTGCTGTGTATGGGTTGTTAGTAGCCTTTGCGTTTATGTTTCCTAATGCAGAGTTAATGATGATGTTTATCCCAGTGCCTATTAAAGCTAAATATTTTGTACCAGGTATTTTATTGATAGATTTATACGGAGGTGTTGCAGGTAGCTTCAGTCTATTCGGTGGAGGTGGAGGTATCGCTCACTTCGCTCATATAGGGGGAGCATTGATGGGGTATTTATTAATGATGTATTATAAGAAGACACAGTTTAACAATAACCGTTGGGATAGATAATGAGTAAGCTATTAGATGATTTGAAGTTCCAGTATAGAGCTGGTGGTATTGTGCAAAAGTTGATTTACTGGAATGTAGGTATTTCAGTAATCATTATGTTGTTGCAAGTATTCTTTTCTTCCTTTAGCGCTAGTTTATTATCTTGGTTAGCTCTTGGGAGTAACCCTATGTCACTATTGTATAAGCCATGGACGTTATTGACGTATTCATTCGTACATGCAGGAGTGATTCACCTTCTTTTTAATATGATTGTCTTGTTTTTTGTAGGAAGATTATTTGCTACTTTTTTTACAGACAAGCAGTTTTTAACTTTGTATCTATTAGGTGCTTTATTAGGTGGTGTGATCTTCTTGCTAGGTGGAATGTTTATGTCGACAGGGTCTATACTAGTAGGAGCCTCAGCAGCTACTATAGCTCCATTAGTAGGAGTGGCAGTGCATGCTCCTATGATGCAAGTGCGATTAGCTTTAATCGGAAATGTAAAGATGTGGCATATTGCTACTTTTATCATTATTTTAGATGTTATCCAGTTGAATACAAGTAATGTAGGAGGGCATCTGGCTCACTTAGGTGGTGCGCTAATGGGACTGATCTATATTAAAATGTTAGAGGCAGGAACCGATTTAAGCATTATCTTTGATAAAATAAGTAACCTATTTAAACGAAATCAAGGAACTCGTTTTAAGAAGGTATATGTAAATAATAAAGAGAATCGCCGAGAAACAACAGTCAGTGAAAACAAGGATGAGAGACAACAGAAAATAGATAAAATATTAGATAAAATCAGTAAATCTGGATATGAAAGCCTTACTAAAGAAGAGAAAGACTTTCTGTTTAGAGCTGGAAAAGAGTAAAATATGAAGAACCTATCTTGGTTTAACAAGTTTGTATTTGGGACTAATATATTAATGGCGATTATGTCATTAGTAGGGTATTTTTTGCCTTTTTTAGCACCTAAGTTATTTCCTTTATTATCTGTATTTACGCTAATATTACCTTTCTTTTTGATTATTAATCTAGCGTTCTTTATCTATTGGTTAATTCAATTAAAAAGGCAAATATGGTTGTCTTCTTTAATTCTAATACTTGGGATTACTTTTGCTAATAAGTTTTATAAGTTCTCAGGTAGAAATGAGGAGGTCGGAGAAAAGGAGTTCACTTTAATGAGTTATAATGTTCGTCTTTTTAACTTGTTTAATTGGATCCCAGATGAGCATGTTCCTGATAAGATTAAAGAGTTTGTAGATCTACATGATCCTGATGTATTGTGCTTTCAAGAATATTCTAAGAATACAAATATAAAGTTCAGCCAATATCCTTATAAGTTTATTACCTCACATGGTAATAAGATAAAAACGGGACAGGCTATTTATTCTAAGTTTAGAATTATAGATAAGGGAGAGATTAACTTACCTAGTTCTAATAACAATGTGATTTTTGCAGATATTCTAAAAGATCAAGATACAATAAGAGTGTATAGTATTCACTTACAATCTATCAGTATTAGCCCTGATATCCACGAGAGTATTGATGAGGCTAAGTCTAAGCTAATCGTTAATCGTATAGCAAAGGCATTTAAAGAACAGCAGATGCAATCCGAGTTAATAGAATCTCATATGAATGATGTGTCTATCCCTAAGATTATCTGTGGAGATATGAATAATAGTGCATTCTCGTATGTGTATAGGAATATTAGAGGGAATCTAAATGATGCATTCGTAGAAGGGGGGACAGGATTTGGTAAGACGTATGACTTCGCTTATCCGATGCGTATTGACTATGTGTTCGTAGATCCTCGTATTCATGTCAAGTCATTTAAGACTTATCCAGAGTTTAAAAATTCGGATCACTTCCCGTTAATTACAAGATTGGAAATCGATAGCCAAGAAGATAAATAAAAAAGAGCTTAAATAATTATTTAAGCTCTTTTTTGTTATATTAAGTCTAAGGTTCTTTCTAGTGCTATCCCTCTTGATCCTTTAATCAAGATTAGCTTATTCTTAAATACTTCGTTAGAATGGTCAAGAATATGTTGTTTAAACAAGTCAAACGTTTCGAAGAAGTGTATGTCTTCTTGTGTGACATTAATAGATGCTTTAAAGAACTCTCTTCCTATAAAGTATGCTGTTTTATTTTTAACATCACTTAATCTAGTCACGATATCTTTGTGCTCTTTATAACCTTCTTTTCCTAGCTCAAGCATATCTCCTAAGACGAATACTTTATCGCGTTGATCATTTAGTTGATCAAAGTTAGTCAATACAGCGTCCATACTGCTAGGATTAGCATTATAAGCATCTAATAAGATCATAGAGTTATCTTTAGTAATCCACTGTGATCTATTATTAGTAGGGATATAGTGTTCTATGGCTTCTTTAATATCGTTTAAATCCACATTGAAGAATTGACCGATAGTTAATGCAGCAGCTATATTAGTCGCGTTATAGATTCCTGTAAGGTTAGAGTTAATTACCTCTCCTTTATAGTATACTGTAGCGTTAGGTTGAGCTTCTAATTGTTCAATAACGATATCAGCAGAGGAATCTGTACCAAAAGTATAACGGCTGAAGGTCATTGTTTTTGCATCTTGTCTAGGGTCATCTAAGTTGACAAAAGCTGTTTTATAGTTATCTTCTAAATAGTCGTATAATTCACTTTTAGCCTTAATAACACCTTCAAACCCACCAAAGCCATCTAAATGTGCTTTTCCAAAGTTAGTAATGTACCCGAAGTCAGGATCAGCTAATTCACATAAGAAAGCTATTTCTTGTTTGTGGTTAGCCCCCATTTCTATAATACCTAAGTCTGTCTCTTCTGTAAGTGAAAGTAATGTAAGCGGAACACCAATATGGTTGTTTAGGTTTCCTTTAGTAGCTGTTACTTTATATTTTTTGCTTAGTACTGTAGCGATAAGTTCTTTAGAAGTAGTCTTTCCATTACTACCTGTTAGCGCTATAATAGGTAAGCCTAGTTGTTGTCTATGGTGTTTAGCTAACTGTTGTAAAGCTCCTAAGGCATCTGGTACATAAAGCATTTTAGCTGGATCAGTAATCAGCTTTTTATTGTCCATAATCACAAAGGCAGCCCCTTTATTAAGTGCGTCTTGAGCAAACTCGTTAGCATCAAAGTTATCTCCTTTTAATGCGAAAAAAAGAGAGTTAGGATGTATGTTTCTAGTATCAGTAGATACACCATCACACTGTAAAAAACATTGGTAAATTTCAGTAATATCCATGAATCAAAAGTATAAAAAAAAGCCCTAATACAATTAGGGCTTTTGAAAAAAGAATATTTTAAAATATGTTAATTCTTCGTTTTTCGCTTATCTGATTTAGGACCTACTTTAGTCATTGCTAATCTGAATCCAATATAATCTGTAGCTTGGTCTTCTGGGAAGAATCTTCTCGTAGCAGGGTCTAACCAATATGCTCTATCTTTCCATGAACCTCCTTTTATAACACGAGATTTCTCATCGTAAAGAGTAACTTTTTTAATTGGTTTAGGACCTTCTCCTTTTATTTTACCACCTAAACCTGTCTGGATATTGTCATCAAATATAGAAGGGTCTAATTCTTCTTGAGCAATTTGTCCAGGTAGATTGCGAACTCTTAATTTACCAGTGCTTAATGTATCAAACTTCACAGTTTCATTTGTTGTAATTTCGATTTTACCATCAGCACCTATTTTGTTTTTATAGTAAACATTTCCTTTATAGAAGTTGAAGTCAGTGTCGTTTAGATCAATAGTTGGGTCATAAACGTCAGCTACCCATTCAGCAACGTTACCAGACATGTCGTATAAACCGAAATCATTAGGAGGGTATGATTTTACTGCATTAGTGATATCACCATTGTCAGTAGACCACCCCGCTATACCACCATAGTCACCACGACCTTGTTTATAGTTAGCATATTTAGTGTTCTGAACGATTGGTTTTCCTTTTTTGCGTTTGCTGCTTTTATCCCAAGGATATTTTTTACGTCCTTTATAGTTGTTGTACTCTCTGTTACCTACTAATCCTATAGCAGCGTATTCCCATTCAGCTTCTGTAGGAAGTCTAAACTGTGAGGTAAACAAACCAGAGTTTTGAGTAGCGTATAAGTTGCGATCACCTTCTTGTGCTTTGTTTCCTTTTCCTTTATAAGCGATATCGCTATTCCCTCCATAAACAGATTCTGGAGAGATAAGGTAAGTATCTGTGCTAAAGTGAGCATCAGATCCTGCTTCAAGAATTTTAGCATCTTTCTTTAAATAACCTGCTTTTTCTAGTGCTAATTCGTTAACACGATCAGTTCTCCATTTAGCATAATCATTTGCTTGTACCCAAGTAACACCCACTACAGGATAGTTAGCATAAGCAGGGTGTCTTAAGTAGCTAGTGATAAGTGATTCGTTGAACCCAGAAGGACCTCTCCATACTGTCGTATCAGGAATAGCACTTTTATAAATCTCTTGATATAATTCATTGTTTTGAGGATATACAGTACGCAACCAATATAAGTATTCATTATACATGATATTGGTAGTTTCTGTTTCATCCATATAAAACGATTGTACGTACATTTCTTTAGGATTGTTATTCCAATCAGCAAGGATATCCTCTTGTATACGTCCCATTGTAAATGTACCTCCTTCTACAGCAACCATTCCTTTAGGAGTACGTTGTTCGTATTTGGTGTTGTATTGAAAACCACCTTTACTATCATTGATTTTCCAACCAGTAGCCGTTGATACGTTGCTGTTTGAATTTCCACAACTCGTAATACTAGCAGCAACTAATATACCTGCCAGTAGTCGAAAGTTTAAAAGTTCTTTAATCTTCATCTCGTTATAAATGGATATAAAATTGTACGCAATTTAATAATTAACGTTTAATTAGCAATGTGAATACTTTCATTTAATCGAAAAAGTATCAATAATTTTTATTTTTTAATAAGCAATTACACTTATAACGTCTAAAAGTATTTTGTATTGCTTAACAAAAAAATAATTGTTTTGTATAAAGTCATACTTTATACGCAGTGCAAATGTAGTTCGAATTACTTAAATGCCATACAAAATAATTGACAATATAAGGAGAAGATTGCTTGTTCTCTCTTGTGAATTTGCTTTTGTTTCTATGTTTAATTAAGTAATTATAATGCAAAAATGTACTGTAATAAGATTAATACCAAAAATTAGAAGTAGATTCTTTTAATAGTATAAAAATGGGGGTGAATATCTTTGAATTATACAAGGAATAGCCCTTAGTTTGAGTAAAAATAGTATTAAGTTTACTTTGTATAAGATACGTGAAAAAGAATTAAAATGTTGATGGTCAAAGTTTCTTGTAGAGTAAGGTATATATTTCGTTTATAATGAAGATCAAAATAATAATTGTTGTTTTTATAAGTTATAATAATAGCTAGAGTCAGATTTTAGTAATGTTAAAAAGATTATATTTGTGAATCTTAAAAAAATAAAGATGAAAAAAGTTACAGCCTTATTTCTTACTGTTTTAGCGGGGCAGTTTATATACGCTCAGAAAGTAGTAAGACCTATAACTACTGGAGTACCTTTCTTATTAATATCTGGAGATGCGAGATCATCAGGGATGGGGGATATCGGGGTTGCGACTTCTAGTGATGTGTTTTCTCAACAACACAATGCCGCGAAGTATGCATTTGCTACACAAGCACAAGGTTTTTCTGTAAACTATAGTCCTTATATGTCTAAAATTAGTAGCGATATGGCTTTAGGTCAATTAACCTATTTTAATAAGTTCAATGAACGTAGTGCTATTGGAGCAAGTTTACGTTATTTTGGAATGGGTGAAATGGAGTTTAGAGATAGTTATCAATCAAGTTCAATCATAAAAAAGCCTAATGAGTTCGCTGTTGATATTTCTTATTCATTGAAATTAAGTGATCGTTTTGGTATGGCAGTAGTCGGACGTTTCATCAACTCTAATCTTAGAATGCCAGAATTAGATGGATCTAACTCTATGGCGAGTCAAGTAGCTGTAGATATAGCAGGTTTCTATGAATCAGATGTAATTAGATTTAGTACTTTCGATGGTAGATGGAGAGCTGGGTTTAATATTCAAAACTTAGGACCTAAGATAAAGTATGAAGATGAACAGTATGGATCTTTTCTTCCTGCTAACTTAAAGTTAGGAGGTAGTTTTGATTTTATTATTGATCAACAGAATACATTAACTATCTCAGGAGAACTTAATAAGTTATTAGTTCCGACACCACCAGAATATAGAAATGATCCAGAAGCGTTAATCGAGTATAATGATACTGGATGGCTTAAAGGAGTGTTTAAATCATTTGGAGATGCGCCTAATGGATTTAGTGAAGAACTGAAAGAAGTAGCGTGGTCTCTAGGAGCAGAATATTGGTATGACAATAAATTTGCTTTTAGAACAGGATACTTCCACGAAAGTCCAGAAAAAGGAGCTAGACAGTATGCAACTTTAGGAGCAGGTTTTAAATATAATATGATGGCTATAGACCTATCGTATTTATTTTCAACATCAAAAATAAATAACCCAATGGAGAATACATTGCGATTCTCATTAACATTCGATTTAGGTAGAAAAACTTATCGAAGAGGTTAAAAAAAATAGTATATTTGTATTGAATCCAAACCATCCCCAATAAGATGCGTTTGGATTTTTTATCTCTAATAGTCAAGGATTATGAAAAAAATTGAAATCGTAACAACGTTCTTAGAATATGATTCAATAGCAGAATTAGAACAAAAAGATCAAGAGTTAATGAATAGGGCTGTAGAAGTGAGAAAGAAGGCTTATGCTCCTTATTCTAAGTTTAGAGTAGGTGCAGCTATCTTATTAGAAGACGGAACTATCGTAGTGGGATCTAATCAAGAGAATGCAGCTTTCCCATCAGGATTATGCGCTGAACGTACTGCTATATTCTATGTAGGGGCTAATTATCCAGATCAGAGAATCTTGAAGATAGCTATTTCTGCATCATCAGATTTAAAAGTTACGAGTACTCCAATTCCTCCATGTGGAGCGTGTAGACAAAGTATTTTGGAATATGAGACAAAACAAGACTCTGCTATAGAAATGTTCTTTATGGGAGCAGAAGGTAAAGTGTGTTACTCTCCTTCGTTAGTAAATATCTTGCCTTTTCATTTTGATAAAGACTCGATGTAAAAGATGTAAAAAAAGAGCTAATCGCATTTATTTTGTTAAGTGAGTTTCGATTTGTACTATAACATTAGTGCAAAGTTGACTATATTTATAAGCATTGTGATATTTTTTAAAAATTAGTAAATATTGATAGATACTGTGTCAATTAAATTATTAATTTTGATACGAGATTTATATCACAATGATATAAACCTTAAGCCATTAAAAAATATTTAACCATTGGCTTTTTTTAATTCTTAAAATGGATACATACGCCCAGATCATTACAATGTTGGCTGGTTCTAACATTGTACACGAAGAGATTTCAGTAGGTAAATTATTACTTACTTTATTTTTAGTTTTCTTAAACGGTTTTTTCGTTGCAGCAGAGTTTGCAATTGTGAAAGTTCGTACTTCTCAAATAGAAGTTCATCAAGAACTAAATTCTAAAGTAGCAGGTATTGCTAAGAATATTGTTTCTAATCTTGATGCATATTTAGCAGCTACACAATTAGGTATTACCCTTGCTTCACTAGGGTTAGGATGGGTTGGAGAAAGCTCATTAACACCTGTTATTATGTATTTGTTTGAAATCTTTGGTTTCACTGGACCTGAATGGTATGGTGTAGCTAAGAGTGTTTCATTTCCTGTAGCCTTTGCTATTATCACAATATTACATATTGTTTTTGGTGAATTAGCACCTAAATCACTAGCTATTCACTTCCCAACGAAGACGACATTTACTATAGCACTTCCATTGCGTATATTCTATTTCGTATTTAGACCTATTATTTGGTTGATGAACGGTTTAGCTAATGGTATATTGCGTATTGTAGGTATTAGCCCAATTCACGGAGCTGATATTCATACAGAAGAAGAGCTTAAGATGATTATTACTGAGAGTCAAGAAGGAGGAGCTATTGAAGAAACAGAGCGTGTTCTGATTCAGAATGTATTCGACTTTGATGACAGACGTGTAAATAATATTCAAAGCCTACGTAAAAATGTCTCAGCTATCGAGATTAATACAAGTGTAATAGAGGCTATCGATTATGCAATCAATGAAGGATATTCTCGTTTTCCAGTGTATGAAGATAATTTAGATAATATTAAAGGTGTTATTTATACAAAAGACTTGATGAAAGCAATGATTCAAGATAAGAGTAACACAGATCTAGCTTCATTACTACGTGAACCTATTTATATCTCTGAGAATGCACTTATTAAAAATGTATTAAAACAATTCCAAGCAAAACACTTACAGATGGCTATTGCTACCAATGAAGTAGGAGAGTTTACAGGTATTGTGACTATGGAAGATATTCTAGAGGAATTGGTAGGAGAGATCCAAGATGAATATGACAATGAAGAACCTGTAGTACAGAGTATGGGAGAAGGTAGATATGTAGTTAGTGCACATTATAACTTATCTGATATTAATAGACTAGTACCTGTTAAGTTTGAAGAAAGTGAACACTATGATACACTTGCAGGTTTAATCAGTGAAGAGTGTCCTGATGACGAGTTTAAAGTAGGAGATATTATAAGACTTGATGACTACGAAGGAAAAATACTTAAGATGTATCGCAATTCAGTAGAGCAAGTGGAGTTAAGCCTTTTAACTAAAGAACAGAAGGAAGAACAATCAGAAGATAAATAATCATAGAGGACAGTATTCGTACTGTCCTTTTTTTTGTAGATTATCATTTGAGTAATTCATTTAGTCATTGTATTGCTACAATTTATCACATTCTAATCAAACGATTAGGAAGAGAATAACAGCAATTATATATTTGTTTATCTAAAAAGATTAAAGAAGATATGAGATATAAGATTTGTTATGATATAATAGAACCAGAGGATTATATTAATATGCGTACAACCTGTGGTTTATCTGAAAAGAGAATTATGGCAGCTGTGATTGGTCTTGCTAATTCTCTATGCTGTGTGTCGATACTAGATACAGAGAATAATGATAAGTTCGTAGGGATGGGAAGATTAGTAGGTGATGGAGGGTGTCATTGTCAGGTAGTGGATATTTGTGTATTACCAGAGTACCAAGGACAAGGGTTAGGTAAGTTAGTAATGACTACATTGACAGAATTTATTAATGATAATCTACCTGAGTCATGCTATGTAAACTTAATAGCAGATGGTGAAGCTTATAAGTTATATGAGCATTATGGTTTTAAAGAAGTATGGCCTGTCTCTAGAGGAATGGGGTATGTCAAGAAGAATTAAGAAAGTGAAAGACGACTTTATAGCAAGGCTATAAAGTCGCCTTTTTGCTTTTAATAAGTAATGAAACTAAGATCGCTATAGTAGCAAAACTAATCATTACGACAGTGATATTAGGCATAGTACTACTAATGTATAAACCTGTACCAATCAAGATATAATACAATAATCCGAACAAAGCACTAGCTGTACCTATGGACGATTTGTATTGTAGTAAGGCTTGACTAAGGATATTAGGAATCGCTATCCCGAATGCAGTTACAATAAATACCATCGGGATTAGAAAGTAAAGCGTATTCCCTATTAGAATTAATACTAAAGCATTCACAATAGCTATAGTTGCCGCAATCTTCATTAAGGCAATAGGTAAATATCCTCTCTCTAGTAATTTTTTGTTTAGAGAGCTTCCTATAAAAGAACCTACTGCTAGTACAATACCACTATATCCATATACTGTTGGGCTTAATCCTTCTTGTTCAAATATAAAAGGAGCAAATGAGTAATAACTAAATAGAAGGACATTGTAAGCCATGACTAACAAAGCATATTTCCACAATAGAGAGTCAGTGTACATTGTCTTAGCTAAGGCTATTATTTTATCTAAGGTGATCTTGTCAGTATGTTGTTTTGTCTCTTTTAAGGAGAAGAAGGATGTACTGACTAACAGTATAGATAAGGTAGCTAGTACTGTGAATACTCCCCAATAGCCAAATTGATTAGATAGAATTCCTCCCATTAGTAATCCTATAACAGGGCTTACTGATAAGGCGATCCCCATGATAGAAAATACTTTAGCTAGTTCTACTCCAGTATAACTGTCTCTCATCATCGTTTGTGTAATCACTGATCCTACAGCTATACCAAAGGCAGCAATAAACCTTGCGATAAGTATTGTTTCAAAATTAGTAGCAAGCAAGGCTAACACAGAAGCAAGAGTATACGTTATTAGCCCGCTTAGCATCGCTTTTCTTCTACCGATATAATCACTTAGTATTCCCCAAAAGATGACACCAAGTGCAAAGGCTATAAAGTATATACTTATCGTTAGCAATGTAGTCTCCTTCGTTACATCAAATGCTTTAGCTAAATGCGTTAAGGCAGGACTGTAGATGGTCTCAACGAATTGAGGAAACATCATCAGTACAATCATTAGCGCTAAACTGTTTTTTGTCTTCATTGTTTTTAATTTTTGACAAAGGTCTTTAGAATTTGTAGTACCTTTATAATACTATAAACTCATTAAATACCAGTTTAAGGACAAATGGCATATCTGTATTCAGAACAAGAGTTTCACCCAGAACAAATAGACTTACCAGTTATAGGTTTAGCATCTGATTTAGTTCAGCATGATTCTGGTTTTCATCGGCATAATGAGCACCAGCAACTTCTCTATGCACCTAGTGGATGTATGACCTTACTGACTAATGATATGCAGGTGATTCTACCACCTACACGTATGTTGATTATACCTGCAAGGTTATCTCATCGCGTGTTCTTTAGAAATGTAGTTGCTTATCGTTCTATTTATTTTACAGTAAAAGAGCAGTTGTGGACAGCAGATACAATCAAGGTGTTAGAGGTCAACCCTCTATTAGAGCAGTTAATAGAACGAATATGTTTTTGGGATTGGAAGGCTTATACTGATGAGCAGCTCGCTATAGTTAATGTGTTTAGCAATGAATTAAACGCAGCCCATATAGAAGATTATCACCTGAAGATACCCGAAGATACGAGACTAAAAGATATTATTCGACAGTTTATTATAGAGAAAAGAGTTCCTCCATTTCTCAAGGAGTTAACCCAAGAGGTAGGGGCTAGCGAGAAGACGATTTCTCGTATCTTTAAGAAAGAAACAGGCATGGTCTATCAAGATTGGCGATTGCAATGGAAGTATTACCGCTCTCTGGAGTTGTTGGCTGAGGATATGACTATCTCAGAGGTAGCAGATGTATTGGAGTTTTCGTCAGATAGTGCGTTTATAGAGTTTTTTAAAAAGCACGCAGGTATTACCCCACATCGATATTTAATAAAACAATAAATAGAAGAAGGTATGGATCGTTTTGATGAGTTATTAAGTGATATTAGGGCTTGTAAGATATGTGAAGAAGAACTACCTCTAGGAGCGAATCCTGTGGTATTATCTAGTGTACAGTCTAAAATCATTATTATAGGTCAAGCACCTGGATTAAAAGTACATCTATCAGGTATTCCTTTTAAAGATAAAAGTGGCGAACAACTGCGTCAATGGCTAGGAGTGACAGAAGAGGAGTTCTACGATACGGCTAACTTCTCTATTATTCCTATGGGGTTTTGTTATCCAGGCAAAGGAAAGAATGGTGACTTACCTCCTAAGAAAATATGTGCTCCCACATGGCATGCTCAGTTGTTAGACCAATTAACTTCTGTGAAGCTTATTTTGTTAATCGGAAAATACGCACAAGATTATTATTTAAAGACTAATGATTCATTGACAGAGAATGTAAATAACTTCCATAAATATCTACCTACTTATTTTCCATTACCTCATCCTTCTCCGAGAAATAATATCTGGAAAGCAAAGAATAGATGGTTTGAACAAGAGGTTATACCTATATTACAGCACCAAGTCAAATTAATCTTAAAGAAGTAGTATTTCCTTATTCCTTACTTGTGAAGGAAAGTTGTTTTCTAAACATCATATAGACTAAACTCAAGATAATAACTACTGCACTAGCATACATAATGGTAGGGATATTAGTGATATTATCTTTATAATACCACCCTGCTAAGAAAGCACCTCCACCGACACCAGCCTCTAGAGCGATGTACATAGTAGATACAGCACGCCCTCTTTGATCAGGTTGACTGAAGTCTATCGTCCAGGCATTTAATGCTGGAGATAAGATACCTAAAGAGATACCGTATATAAATGCACCTAGGTATAGCCCATTAGTAGATTTGTAGAATGCTATAATAGCTAGAGAGATAATCAGAAGTATTAATCCAATATTGATGATTAAGACACGTCCATATTTGTCAGATACTTTACCAGCGACAAATCTTACTAGTAGAGAAGAAATAGTAAAGATCATAAAGAAGATCCCTTTATTCTCTAAGCCTAAGTGTCCTGTCCAGTCAGGGATTAGCGTAAGAATAACTCCATAAGCGATGTAAGACATAAAAGTCACAAAGGCTGCAGGGAATACCCCTAAGTCAAAGATGTCCTTGCCTGATATTTTTAGTAATTTAAAAGAGAATTTTTCTTTGACTTGTAAGGTCTCTTTCATATTCATCAAGATCACAATAGAAAGTAGAGCAAAAGCAGATGAAGTATAGAATAGAAAGTCTATAGAGGTGTACATCTTTATGGTACTACCGATGGCTGGGCCTATAGCCATACCTGTACTAAAGCTAATGCCGTGTAGTCCTAATGCTTCACCCCATCGCTCTCTAGGTACGATATCAGCTACATAGGCTGCTGTAGCTGTTGGCTTGAACCCTGTAGAGAATCCGTGTAATAATCGCAAGAATAAAAAGCCGGATACTGTAGTAAGAATAGGGTATAATAAACTACACACAAAACATACTATCGACCCAATAGCCATGATAGGCACACGACCTATCTTATCTGTTAGTTTACCACTAAAGGGTCTAGAGATACCTGCAGTGATTGTAAATAGACCGATGATTAGCCCTTTGTATTCTGCTCCTCCTAGTCCTGATAGGTAATCAGGTAGCTCAGGTATAAGCATATTAAAACTGGCAGAGAATAGTAAAGAACTTAAACATACTAGTATAAACTGAGTATTGTATATAGGGTGTGAATTAAATTTAGACACGTATTATCGTTTTTATGAGGTGCAAAGTTATTGGTTTACATTTTCTTGTACAATGTTAATCTTATGTTGTTCATATAAACCCAGAATCAACATTAGCCAAATACTACAAAGCAATTCTACTTCATAGCTCTTTCATTAGCTCTATAACCATACTATAGTATGCTGAAATCGCTAATTCAGACCTATCTTGTATAATTACTTTTCGTTTATCTGCCTATTGCTGATTCTGGGATAAACAAAAAACTCTAGGTATATAACATTTTTCACCGTGTTATATACCTAGAGTTTAGGTTGTAATAAATATATTTTATCTAATTACTTTTCTTTGTGATATAAAGCATCAGCAGTGTCAAACTTCTCTATCATTTCAGTAGACGCTTGTTTTCCATAGTTAGATACTAAGTAGATCGCAATCGAACTAAATAAGAATCCTGGAATGATTTCGTATACCGTATCTCCGAATAGAATAGGCCATACGATTACAGTTACCGCTCCTACTAATACTCCTGCGAAAGTTCCCATACCTGTTGTTTTTCTCCAGAATAGAGTGAATAAGATAGCAGGACCAAATGCAGCTCCAAAACCAGCCCAAGCATGTGCTACCAAAGCAAGAATTTTACTATCTGGATCGTATGCGATTATGATTGCGATTAAAGAGATTAGTAGTACAGCAAACCTTCCTGTCCACACTAGCTCTTTTTGGCTAGCACTTCTTCTGAAGTAAGCTTTGTAGAAGTCTTGTGTAAGTGTACTAGAAGACATTAATAGCTGCGCACTTAATGTACTCATTACTGCAGCTAGAATAGCCGAAAGTAAGACACCTACTACCCAAGGGTTAAATAATTGTTTGATTAGCTCTATGAAGATCATTTCATTGTCTTTGTTTACTACACTAGCTATTTCTGGATGTTTATAGTAGTAGCTAATTCCTAGATAACCTATCGTTACAGCTCCTCCTAGACATAATGTCATCCATGACATTCCTATACGTCTAGCATTCTTCATTGTCTTCACGCTATCAGCAGCCATAAAGCGTGCTAAGATATGTGGCTGTCCGAAGTACCCAAGTCCCCATGCAGCAGCACTGATAATAGCGATAAAGCTTACATTGTGTGTTAGGCTTGAATACGAAATATTAGTAGCAATAGCTGCTTCGTTTGTATAAGTAGTGATAGCATCCCATCCTCCCATATATAGGATAATCATCACAGGAGTCAAGATTAACGCAAATAGCATTAAAGTAGCCTGAATCGTATCACTCCAGCTTACTGCTAAGAATCCACCGATGAAGGTATACGCTATCGTAGCTAAAGCCCCTAGATATAACGCATTGATATACTCCATGTGGAATAGCGTTTCGAATAATCTAGCACCAGCTACCATACCAGACGCACAGTATATCGTGAAGAAGATTAGGATAGTTACAGCAGATACTGTTTTTACTAATTGACCATCTTTTCCAAATCTGTTGTGGAAGAAGTCTGGTAATGTCAGTGCATTATTATTGATTTCTGTGTGTACACGCAGACGACCAGCTACTAACTTCCAGTTGTAGTATGCACCGATAATTAAACCGATCGCAATCCAGCTCTGAGATAAACCTTTACCAAAAATAGCACCTGGCAATCCCATTAGTAACCATCCAGACATATCTGATGCTCCTGCTGATAAAGCTGTTACTACTGGACCAAAACTACGTCCTCCTAAGATGTAGTCAGAAAAGTCCTTTGTGCGTAAATACGCAATTACACCTATTCCTAACACAACCACTAAATAAATGGAAAATGTTATAATAGTTGGATCTATATTTTCAAACATATTGTTGTTATTTTTTTGCTAAATTTATTTAATTATTTTAAATAATACAATGAATGACCAGATTATTTAGTTTAATTACGAATAGTGTATTTTAGTATTCTTCTTTTTTGATTTGATTTTTTATATAATAATTATCTGATTCTCCGCAAACACACCTAATATTTTTAGTATATTAGCGCTCAAAAAGCAGGGATTATGAACATATTCAGTTTTACGGCTCATTTCGGTTCGGAGGAAGATTGTCGTTTGCATTTCAAGGAGCAGCGTGATAAGGAAGGGGTTGTCTGCAAGCGATGCGGGGGCACTTCCCATTATTGGTTACAGGGTAAATGGAGTTATGAATGCAAAGGTTGCCGTTTCCGCACCTCGTTGCGCAGCGGTACGATCATGGAGAGCTCCAAGCTGCCGTTTCTGGTGTGGTACAAAACGATGTTCCTGATGAGTTGCACAAAAAAGGGATTCTCCACCAACGAACTCCAGAAGCAATTAGGATTGAAGCGTTACGAACCGGTATGGGCGATGGTACACAAACTCCGCAGGGCGATGGGCAACCGGGATGCAAGGTATACACTGGAAGGGATGATAGAACTGGATGAGGGTTACTTTTCGGTGGCCAGTAAGGAAATCGAGCGAGGCAAGGGTACACGTGGCCGGGGAGCCGAGGGAAAGCAGAACGTTGCGGTGATGGCCGAAAGCACCCCGTTGGAAGATATCGAAACGGGCAAAAAGGAGAAGCATGTGCGTTATTTCAAGGCCAGGGTACTGGATAGCCATCAAAGTGAAGGAATCAACGGCGTGGTCAGGGACTGCATGGAGGATGATGCCATCGTATTTTCGGACAAAAGCACTTCTTACGTTGACATCTCCGATCTGGTGGAATTGCACGTCACCGAGAAATCAGACGCCAAAACCACCAAGGAAACACTCAAATGGGTGCATATCGCAATCAGTAATGCAAAACGGACATTGCTGGGCAACTACCATAAAATCAAAAGGAAATACTTACAGTTGTATCTCAACGAGTTTATTTACAAATTAAACAGACGGTATTTTGGAGACAAACTCTTTGACAGACTAGTAATTGCGAATATAACAGGTGCATAAACGGATAATCAGAATCTTGAAACATAAACTCTGGATCTGTTTCATCAGAATGAAGTTCTGAGCAAAACTCATAAAACTCTTCAATGGAGCTAAAGTTATTTAATTCAATCCAATCTCCTTTAATTGAACCATTGTTATACTTAGCATAAGTACCAACATAAACTTTTGAGTGCATTAAATTTTCCATGATACATAGTATTATGACCTTAGGGTCTGGTTAATTTCAAAGCACTTGAGTTTTGATTTTTAGATTACATCAAGTTTTATAAAATAAATACGCTCAAAGCTTGAGGAAGATTTATTGAAGTAATTCAGAGGACTTGAACTTGTAAAGACTAAAAAGCTAAAAAACTTTGCCTATTGAAATACTAGAGCAAAGGCTCTTAACTATAGAAATTAAATTTGAGTAAACGAATAGGCTAATTATTGAAGTTTGTAGTTGATAAAGTAATAAGAAAGATTAATGGGAGTTTGAAAAGGTTTTTTTTAAATGTTTTACACATCCCCCCTCAAATATTTATGAATAGAGGATGTGTAATGATTAAGTTATTTTCTACTGTACTGTATTATTAAATATAAACTAGTGCTAATTAATAGTGCTGATAGTATAAAGGCAATACCTGGTAAGTATAATGGAGCATTGTCTTGTGTAAAAAAATAAAAACAATAGGTGAAAATAGGAGGACCTATTATAGTTGTTAACCCGTTTAAGCTTCCCAATACTCCTTGTAATTCTCCTTGATATTGTTGATTAAGAGATTTAGACAGCATAGATTGAAAGCCTGTCTGATGAATACTTCCCAGTAAATAAAGTGTAATTCCTATCCATAGTTGTTGTACTGATGTACTAAATCCCAATAATATTAATCCTATACAACTTACAATTAACCCAATGTAGATAAGCTTCTGATCAGATAGTTTTTTTGAAAGGTATTGGAGAAAATAGGCTTGTACTACAAAACCTATAATTCCTATTATAGTTAGAGAAAATCCTACGTGTTGTTTACTCCAATCAAATTGCATCATAGTAAAAAATGACCAAGTACTCTCCATACTGTGTGAAGCCGTTGATAATAAAAAGAATACGAAAAATAAAACTGTAAGTTCTTTAAATTGTTTAATACTTTTCAAGGTTTGTAAAGGAGAGAGGCTAGCAAAGCTAATTTGTTTTTTAGTACGCAAGTTATTTGTCTCAGGAAAGTAAAAGTATCCATAAGTGACGTTTAATAAACCTAAGATTCCTGCAAAGTAAAAGGGGTAGGTTAGGTGGTACTCTCCTAATAACCCTCCTACTAAAGGTCCAATAATAAAGCCAATATTAAACGCCGCGTTTAAATAACCAAAATATTTGGTTCTGTTAGTACTAGTTGTGATATCCGTAATTGCAGCGGAAGCTACTGCGAATGTAGCTCCTGTAATACCGGCTATTAACCGACTAATAAACAACACCCAGTACTCAGTAGCTACAGCCATTATAAAGCAATCTATAGAGAATCCAAGTAAAGAAAGCAGTAATACATTTCTACGTCCATAATAATCACTTAGAATACCAAGAATAGGTGCAAATATAAATTGCATAAATGCATATGCAAGGGTAAGTATTCCGCCATACTTGGCAGCTGTACTTAAATCAGCGTTTAAGACTTTTTCTAATAATTCGGGTAATACTGGAAAGATAATACCAAATCCAGCACTGTCTAATATAATAGTGATTGTAATGAATATTACAATACTGTTTGTTTTGTTTGATGTCATGATTATATATAATAAAATAACTGTACCCTAAAGTTTAGGTACTATCTAAATTTTCTAAGTTTCCTTTTAAAAAAGGATAACTATAATTCTCAATGTTATTTTACTATTGCTGCATAATAGTGCAAATATAATGTATTAGCCCGTAATAACCGAGCACATTAATTGTATTTAATCTTTTTTATTACTTTTGTATCGGACAAGCTGATCCGATGGTGATATATTATACCGAAGGATTTATTGAAGGGGTGTTACTGTAAGTAATTGCCCCTTTTATCATTGACTGAAGAGCTATTTCATTTCTTCGTGGCATTGAGCCACTTGAAATGAGGACAAGCTGAACCTCAGGATCCTTATTGCCCGATGGTATGTCATCATTTTCTTTTCGCTGGCTTTCGGCGTACTTTTCCCTGTATTCTACAGGAGAACAGTATTCCAGTCTATGAAATATCCAATCCGTGTTGTAGTCATTAATAAATTGATTAATACTGTTATAAGCTTCCTCAAAGGAAGAAAATGTTTCTGTTTGCAACACCTGTTCTTCCAGGGTGCGGTGAAACCGCTCTATTATCCCGTTGCATTGCGGTGACCGTACAAACGCTTTGGACACCTCCAATCCCAGGAATTTCATTTCATTCATAAAATCAGCAGAGTCATACTGCGAGCCATGGTCGCTTCTTAATTGCAACTTCATTCCTTTACACACATCCTTACCTACCGAACCGAAAGTCTTCCGTACAGCGGCCCTAACAGGCTCCATGGCGGCAAACCGGTTGCCTTTCCTTGCAATATGCCATGAGATAATCTCATCGTTAAAGTGATCGATCACACCAAAGAACCAATGCCAACCTGACCCATCAATCCAAAACCTCTTCCCGTCAGTGGCCCACATTACATTGGGTGCATCCGTGATTATAGTACCATCATGTTCGCGCTTATTCGTCTTCCCGGGCCTTCTGTAGGGGCTCAGCAGGTTGTTTTCCCGCATGATGCGGTTCACACGTGCCTTGCCGGCTACCAGAGCGTTTATCTTCCTTTTACCCATGCGCTTCTTCACTTTCAGATAACCTTCAGCGTTGAATGTACTCTTCTTAATTTCTTCCTTAATCTCCTGTAAAACCTCTTCATCGCTATGCTTGGGTTTTCTGCCCCGTTTCCCTGTTTTGGGAGTAGGGTTTTCATACCAGGTGCTGCTGCTGTAGCCGACTACCTTGAATATCAAACGCTTCGGATATGGTTTCCCGGTTAATGGATAATGTTCCTCTATCAGCATGGAGATTATTTCCTTTTTAGTTTTGCTGCCAATTCGTCGATAGGAAGGATTAGAGCAATAATTCCATAAGGGAATCGATCGAATCCCCCCTTGTAGAGAAAAATGAGGGCCTAATGGCCGCTTATAAAATTCTTTTTTTAGGATTTTTTAAGGAAATTTGGCTTTTTTGAACTGTTTATCTATATTAAGGGCATCAATATTATGATGTTGTAGCTAAGGGTGAATTAACAAATAAAATTATAGAACGTGCGACTGATTTTTTTAAACAAAATGGATTTGATGTTAAATATACACACATTGAAAAGGGTTATGATATAAAAGAAGAGTGTGATAAATTTGAGTGGGCTGATGCAGTTTTATTTCAATATCCTACTTATTGGATGGGAGTTCCTTGGATTAGTAAAAAATATTTTGATGAAACTTTTACTCAAGGAAGACACTATACAAGTGATGGAAGAAGTAGAAGTGATGAGAGTAAAACTTATGGAAGTGGAGGACTTTTAAAGGGTAAAAAATATATGTTAAGTATCACATACAACTGTCCAAAGAGTGAATTTAATAATCCAAATGGTTTTTTTGATGGATTATCACTAGATGAAGCAAATGTTGCTACTCATAAAACTTTTCAATTTGTTGGATTAGAACCTTTAAAAACTTACTCTGTGCATGATATTTTTAAAGGAGATTTGGATTTAAATAAAGAGTTAGCTAAATTTGAAGATACTTTAAGAGAGAATTTTATAAAAATAGAGGATTTGACAATGAGTTTATTATTAAACAAAGGTAAAATAGGTAATTTGGAACTAAAAAATAGAGTTGTAATGCCACCTATGTGTATGTATAAAAGTGATAATAGTGGAGAATTAAAAGATTTCCATATGTTTCACTATACTTCAAGAGCAATGGCTGATGTTGGTTTAATTATTGTTGAACCAGCATCAGTTGAGCCAAAAGGAAGAGTTTCATCTTTTGAATTAGGACTTTGGGATGATTCTTTAATTGAAAATCATAAAAAAATGAATGAGAAGTTACACTTATTTGGAGCAAAAAGTTCTATACAATTAGCTCATGCAGGAAGAAAATCTGAAGTTGTTGATGATATTTGTGTAGCTCCAAGCTCAATTGCTTTTAGTCAAAAATCACCATATAAAGTTCCAAAAGCGTTAAGTCTTGAAGAGATAACAAAAATAAAAGAGTTGTTTGTAAATGCTGCAATTAGAGCCGAAAAAGCAAATTATGATTCAGTAGAACTTCACGCTGCTCATGGATATTTGTTGTGTGAATTTTTATCACCTTTAACAAATAAAAGAGATGATATTTATGGTGGAAGTTTAGAAAATAGGTGTAGATTAGTAATTGAAACTGCAAAAGAGATAAAAAATAGGGTAAAATTACCCCTTATTGTTAGAATTAGTGCTGATGAATGGATGCAAAATGGATGGAATATAGAAGACTCTATCTATTTAAGTAAAGAGTTAGAAAAAGTTGGAGTTGATTGTATTCATGTTTCAAGTGGTGGAAATATAGAAAATCCAGATAAAATACCAAAAATTGAACCATTTTATCAAGCTAATTGGGCAAAAGAGATTAAAAAAAGTGTAGATATTCCTGTTATTGCTGTTGGTTTAATAACAACAGCAAAAGAGGGTGAATATCTTCTTGAAAATAGTTTTTGTGATTTTGTTGCATATGGAAGAGAGTTGCTTAAAAATCCAAATCTTGTATTTTATGCTGCAAATGAACTAAACGAAAAAGAGAAAATTGATAGCTCTTATGCAAGAGCATTTTTAAAATAATATTAATAAAAAACTGATTCTCCGCAAACACACCTAATATTTTTAGTATATTAGCGCTCAAAAAGCAGGGATTATGAACATATTCAGTTTTACGGCTCATTTCGGTTCGGAGGAAGATTGTCGTTTGCATTTCAAGGAGCAGCGTGATAAGGAAGGGGTTGTCTGCAAGCGATGCGGGGGCACTTCCCATTATTGGTTACAGGGTAAATGGAGTTATGAATGCAAAGGTTGCCGTTTCCGCACCTCGTTGCGCAGCGGTACGAACATGGAGAGCTCCAAGCTGCCGTTTCTGGTGTGGTACAAAACGATGTTCCTGATGAGTTGCACAAAAAAGGGATTCTCCACCAACGAACTCCAGAAGCAATTAGGATTGAAGCGTTACGAACCGGTATGGGCGATGGTACACAAACTCCGCAGGGCGATGGGCAACCGGGATGCAAGGTATACACTGGAAGGGATGATAGAACTGGATGAGGGTTACTTTTCGGTGGCCAGTAAGGAAATCGAGCGAGGCAAGGGTACACGTGGCCGGGGAGCCGAGGGAAAGCAGAACGTTGCGGTGATGGCCGAAAGCACCCCGTTGGAAGATATCGAAACGGGCAAAAAGGAGAAGCATGTGCGTTATTTCAAGGCCAGGGTACTGGATAGCCATCAAAGTGAAGGAATCAACGGCGTGGTCAGGGACTGCATGGAGGATGATGCCATCGTATTTTCGGACAAAAGCACTTCTTACGTTGACATCTCCGATCTGGTGGAATTGCACGTCACCGAGAAATCAGACGCCAAAACCACCAAGGAAACACTCAAATGGGTGCATATCGCAATCAGTAATGCAAAACGGACATTGCTGGGCAACTACCATAAAATCAAAAGGAAATACTTACAGTTGTATCTCAACGAGTTTATTTACAAATTAAACAGACGGTATTTTGGAGACAAACTCTTTGACAGACTAGTAATTGCGAATATAACAGGTGCATAAACGGATAATCAGAAAAATCTATATGAACATTATAATTTAAAACCATATGTCATAAGTTATATTGACACAATGTTATTTGCAGATAAACTTGGGATGCCTAAAAAAATAAAAGATTTAGCAGAGAGTTTGGACTTAGAAGTAACAAATCATCACGACCCAGAATTCGATGCAAAACTTTGTGCTTTAATATTTGGCGAATTGACTGACAAGTATCCAAGTTATCAAGAACTAATAAGAAAAATTGATGACCAGCCTAAAACAAATAATAATTATTTCAATCAACCAAGTGAAGATGTTTTAGAAGAAAATGAAGAGCATTTATCAAATTATCAAATAACTCAAAACGAACTTGAAAACATTGATTTAATAGGAAAAGGAATAGTTATTACGGGCAACTTTTCAATAGAAAGAGAAGAAATAAAAACTTTTCTAATGAAAATTGGTGGACAAATAAAATCAGGAATAACAGGTAAAGTAGATTTTGTTTTTGCAGGTGAAGATTGTGGTTGGTCAAAAATCCAAAAAATAAACGACTTAAACCAATCAAAAAAAGCAAACATTAGAATTTTAAACGAAGCTGACTTAAATTATCTTATCAAAAAATACGGCATATAACATCGCATTGGCAAAATGGCGGGTTAAGTGCCAAACTCAACTTTTGTGCATTTTATTCCGCCGAATGTGTTCCACATTCAGCTTTTTTTAATAATTTAGCTTCTGTGGAAACACATCGGCTACGTCACTGCTAAATTGAACTTTTTGTCCAATTTATCCGCCACTTCGCCAATGCGTTTCCCGTTAGCGGGCATTGTGAAAGATACCAGCATAACAGTTAAACATTGATAAATGAAAAAAAAACTACTTTGGATATTAATTTTAGGACTGATAATAATCAGTTGCAAACAAAGGAAAACAGAAATGAAAGAGAAAATAATTAAAACAAACGGCATTGAACTCTGTACGGAAAGTTTTGGAAATAAGAAAAATCCAGCAATCCTTTTGGTAGCAGGTGCAACCGTATCAATGCTGTATTGGGACACTGAATTTTGCCAACAATTATCTGAAAAAGGATTTTTTGTTATTCGTTACGACAACAGAGATGTAGGAAAATCCACTAATTATGAACCAGGTTCTACTCCATACGATATTGTTGACTTAACTAATGACGCTATTTCAATATTGGATGGCTACAAGATTGACAAAGCACATTTTGTGGGGATTTCTTTGGGCGGACTAATTTCTCAAATAGCATCAATAAAGTTTGCCGACAGAGTTAACTCCTTAACTCTTATGTCATCAGGCCCTTGGGGAGACTCAGACCCAACTATACCTGAAATGGACACGAGTATTTTAGATTTCCATAGTAAAGCAGGTACAGTCAATTGGACAAATGAAGACAGTGTGGTAAACTATTTAATTCAGGGTGCAGAATTAATGAGTGGCAAGAAACAATTTGACAAACAAAGAAGTGAAAAACTGATAAGAGCTGAGTTCAATAGAGCCAACAATTATATAAGTATGTTCAATCACGCTGCATCGCAAGGTGGTGGTGGTGAAGAATATTGGAACAGATTAAACGAAATCAAACAACCCACCTTAATTATCCACGGAACAGACGACAAAATTTGGCATTATAAGAATGCAGGTTTTTTACTAGAAAAAATAAAAGGTTCAAATCTAATCACCCTTGAAGGTACAGGACACGAATTACACGTTGATGATTGGAAATCAATTATTGATGGAATAGAAAAACACATAAATGACTGATAAACAAAAACAACGCCCCGCGTGGGCCTATACGCTGCCGGCAGCACTGCTGCTGATGGCTCCTTTCGACATCCTCGCTTCACTGGCGATGGATATTTATCTCCCTGTCGTTCCAGCGATGCCCGGCATCCTGAACACGACGCCCGCTATGATCCAACTCACGTTGAGCCTCTATATGGTGATGCTCGGCGTGGGCCAGGTGATTTTTGGTCCGCTCTCAGACAGAATCGGGCGACGGCCAATTCTACTTGCGGGCGCAACGGCTTTCGTCATTGCGTCTCTGGGAGCAGCTTGGTCTTCAACTGCACCGGCCTTTGTCGCTTTCCGTCTACTTCAAGCAGTGGGCGCGTCGGCCATGCTGGTGGCGACGTTCGCGACGGTTCGCGACGTTTATGCCAACCGTCCTGAGGGTGTCGTCATCTACAGCCTTTTCAGTTCGATGCTGGCGTTCGTGCCTGCGCTCGGCCCTATCGCCGGAGTATTGATCGGCGAGTTCTTGGGATGGCAGGCGATATTCATTACTTTGGCTATACTGGCGATGCTCGCACTCCTAAATGCGGGTTTCAGGTGGCACGAAACCCGCCCTCTGGATCAAGTCAAGACGCGCCGATCTGTCTTGCCGATCTTCGCGAGTCCGGCTTTTTGGGTTTACACTGTCGGCTTTAGCGCCGGTATGGGCACCTACTTCGTCTTCTTCTCGACGGCTCCCCGTGTGCTCATAGGCCAAGCGGAATATTCCGAGATCGGATTCAGCTTTGCCTTCGCCACTGTCGCGCTTGTAATGATCGTGACAACCCGTTTCGCGAAGTCCTTTGTCGCCAGATGGGGCATCGCAGGATGCGTGGCGCGTGGGATGGCGTTGCTTGTTTGCGGAGCGGTCCTGTTGGGGATCGGCGAACTTTACGGCTCGCCGTCATTCCTCACCTTCATCCTACCGATGTGGGTTGTCGCGGTCGGTATTGTCTTCACGGTGTCCGTTACCGCGAACGGCGCTTTGGCAGAGTTCGACGACATCGCGGGATCAGCGGTCGCGTTCTACTTCTGCGTTCAAAGCCTGATAGTCAGCATTGTCGGGACATTGGCGGTGGCACTTTTAAACGGTGACACAGCGTGGCCCGTGATCTGTTACGCCACGGCGATGGCGGTACTGGTTTCGTTGGGGCTGGTGCTCCTTCGGCTCCGTGGGGCTGCCACCGAGAAGTCGCCAGTCGTCTAACCGACGACTGGTAGCAGGCCCGCTCCGATGCGGCGCACTAACCATCGAAACCTCGTGAATGTCGGTATCCTGTCTGGCAGGATACCGCTCATTTCCCTTGTTCAGTTCAATCGAGTAGACGGCTCCGCCAGAAACTGACGGAGTGCGCCTCTCACACCACCGAGCGTACGGGTCACGTACTCGGCGGTTCGCAAAGAGATGGGTTAAGTTGTAAATGTAATTCAGTTAAGGAAACATATCCTCTTTTCTTCAAGCGTTGTAAAGTAATGGTAGTGCCTAGAATAGGACTTTGTGCTATTGCCCAACCGCCTTTCCGTGTTCTGCTCCAAGCGTAGGCATGGTCTTGGTCTACACCTAATCGAATCAGGTTTTTCCTTTTCCTTTCAGGTTTTTTCCAATGATGCCAAATGCAATAGCGCAGTCGGTTGCGAAGCCAACCGTCTAAATCTCGTAATTTGCCCAAAATACTCGTGCCTTGGAAATAGTTCAACCATCCGCGTTGCACTTCTTTTATCTTGGCAATACGCTCTTCAAATGTGGCTGGTGTGGTTTTTCGGGTGATTGTTTTAAGTCGTTCTTTTAGTTTCTTCCATGCTTTTTCCGATACAATGAGTTGGTATTGATTTTTACTTCCTTTCTCGTACGTAGGTACGAATCCAAAACCCAAAATTGTGAAGTTGATTGGTTTTCTAATCCCGCTCTTTTCTTCATTTATAGTCAATTTGAGTTTGGTTTTCAAAAACTTTTCAATTACTACTCTTGTAGCTTTGGCTTGATTGTGGCTTTTGCAATAGATACTAAAATCATCCGCATAACGTACAAATTTATGTCCTCTTCGAGTCATTTCCTTATCCAATTGATGGAGTAAAATGTTCGACAATAGCGGACTTAGTGGACTTCCTTGTGGAACGCCTTTTCTTCGTTTATGTAGTTTTCCGTTGATTTCAATCGGTGCTCTGAGCCATTTGCGTATGAGTTGCATCGTAGCTTTGCATTTCACTTTTTGATAGATTAAATTCAGTAATAAACAATGGTCAACTTCATCAAAGAAGTTTTTCAGGTCAATATCCACAATGTGGTTTAATCCTGAATGGATGTATTCCCGAGATTGTCCAACGGCTTGTCGGGCATTCTTGTGGGGTCTAAATCCATAGCTGTAATTACTGAATTCGGGTTCGAAATGCGGTGCAATAGTTTGTGCTACGGCTTGTTGCAACACACGTTCTGTAGTGGTGGGAACACCTAATAATCGGGTTTTCCCGTTTCCTTTCGGAATTTCAATACCTAAAATGGGTTGCACTTGGTAGTTGCCTTGCTTGATTGCTTCAATCAGCTGTAGTTTCTTTTCTGAAAACACCTTGCGGAGTTCTCGGACAGAAACACCATCAACACCCGCACTGCCTTTATTGGCAATCACGTGTTCCAATGCTTTTTGAAGATTAAACGGATGTACTACTCTTGTTATCATTTTAGTCGTTTTAACCTGTTTTCGTTAAGTAGGGCTACAATGCGTTCCGTTACCTATTGAAAACCTCTTTACGTTCAGTCCTTCCTTGTTTGTGAGACCTATGCGGTATCTATTCGCACCTCGTTTGCCTGCAAGTACTATGACCTCTGCTGACTTCTTGGATTGATTAACTCGTAATCGCCAAGACCTCCCCTGGTAAATGCTTTTTCCTTCCGTCTATCGCCGGTACATCTACATAACAATAATCTGATTTAATAGCATGTTCAGAACACTGTTTTGGACTTCGTATTGCTGTGGATACTCATCCTTATTGCTATGCCTCTTATGTACTTTCTGTTCGTCGGTACAGACTTTTGCAGTCCTGCTTCCTTCAGTGCATACCTCACGATAAACCACCTTGCAGCTTGCTAACGATTCGGGTTTTCAATCCGCTCGTAAGGGACTTGCACCCTCTGGAAAAATAACACCCCGAAAACTTGGTTCGTAAAACTAAATTTGTATTTTTGAACTATTTGAAAAGCTTTCGGGGTGTGTCCTGCATATGCAGGGCACACACATCGCATTGGCAAAATGGCGGGTTAAGTTCAAAATTCAACTTTTGTGCTTTTTATTCCGCCGAATGTGTCCCACATTCAGCTTTTTTTTAATAATTTAGCTTCTGTGGAAACACATCGGCTACGTCACTGCTAAATTGAACTTTCGGTTCAATTTATCCGCCACTTCGCCAATGCGTTTCCCGTTATGCGGCAGCTTAAAAGACGACACCAAACCAAAAAAATCATCTTGACAACCACCCGACTTTGAACTACGAAGGATGAAATTTTTCAGGGACAACTTTCAGCATTTCCAAAAAACAGTTTACCCATTGACTTGGAGACAAACAAACAATTTGAGCATTAAGGTTTAAACCGAATTTTTCCGAAATTGACCTGACCTGACTTTTCCTGAAAATCGACTTTAAAGCTGTTTTTACAGATAAATCAGGTTTCTCTAACAGACAGGAAATAAATGCTAAGTATTTGGCTTTAAACTTAAAATCAAAAAATAAGTGTTTTCTTTTAATGTTTAACAGGGCTGATTTGACAGTTGGCGGTGGCAAGAAACTTTCAGGACCTACCTCATAGACAAGTTTCAAATCAAAAAAAGTATGATAGAAAACGGTATATGGATTGTAAAGCTTCCTCGAAAATAACTTTTGTGTAGGTTCTAACTGAAGGATAATGGAACCTCCCAGAAAATTTCCAAGACTCTCAAACATCAGGATTTTGAAAATATCGGAAGTAATGCCATAAGGAATATTTGACACCACTTTGAAAGGAAATTTCGGAACTGCAAAATTCCTAAAATCACAACCGACAACTTGAACATTTCGGGCATCAGAAAATAATTTTCGTAAATGTTCAACCAAAGCTGTGTCGTTTTCAATAGCAACAACATTGTTGGCGATTTTTAATAAATGAACAGTAAGAAACCCCTTGCCTGCCCCAATATCTAAAACCGTATCCTGATTACTTATATTTGCTTGTCTTATTGCATCTTTTATTAGCACTTTATCAATAGTAAAGTGCTGACCCGTAAAACGAACGGGCAATTTCTTTTTTGTCATTACTGCAAATTTAGTAACTTTGCTTGACAAATTAACGAGAAAGAAGAGAAAATGAAAGCCGACCGCATAACATCACCTATACGCAAGCAGGGGGTTCGTGCTTCGTAAGACAGGAAAGTGGTAAATTTGAAGTTCAGTTCTTCGTAGGAAGTTCAGTGGTTAAAATCCCTGCCTGCGTATAGCTGAGAACCGTTATGTGAAAGAATAAAACGGCACCTCCAAAAAGAAAGTGCCGTTTCGAAATTAAATTTATAAATTCTCAATCCACTACTTCTGAAACAGTTGATTTTTCTATTAGAAAAATTCCGTCAAAAGCTTCTTCTATTTCAGTTTTTAGGCACATCGAATCAAATCGAATCTTATTACAATTTTTTAATTCCGTACTTCTGTTCATTAGTAAACAGCATTCTTTTCCTCCAAATTCTTGCATAATAAATTCAACAGAATCCGACTCTGGAAAATCAAGTGGAAATTTATCAACCCTAAAGCCAAATTGATAATCATTATCAGGATACAATGCCGCAGTTTCTCCACGTAGATTAGTTATTGCAAATGCTTTATATTTTTCTCCAAAAGTCATCGAAAGTCTTTGCCCCATTGGATAACAACTAATAAATCCATCAAAATCTACCGGAGTTTTTTGAATGTGAGCATTGTGGGCAACCAAAATAATCTTTTTACCAAGTGAATTTTTCAAAAACCAATCAATGCTTTCTGCCATATACTGGTCTTTTGCTCCCATATCTCCTTCAATTCCCCTTTCAGTAATGAAACTTTCCATAGCATCAGCATTATAATTCATATAAATCAAGCCTTTAACTTGATGAACTATCGATTGAAATTCTAAACTTTCTAATTTTGGTTGAAGAGTAATCAAACGAATGTAAACTTTTAATAGCAATGCTTTTAATTCATTATGTTCAGCTTCATCAAAAAGCGATAAATTTAACGCAAGCTGAGAAGTCGAATAGAAATCAAATTTCTCAGCAAGATTTAAAATCTTCTGTAAGACATCAGAAGAAACGATTGAAAGTCTTTGCAAATAATCAGATACAATACGAAAGTTTGGAAAATAAGAACCTCCATTTTTAGGAATATCCACACCTAAAAAGGTAATTTGATTATTATTGTCTTGATTATACCGACGAAGCCATAGCAAAGTATCTTTAAACTCATTTGGATAATAAAAGTGTGACAGTAACTTATCCAAATCGTCGAATGGAATTTGTGATTTTATCCACTTATCAACTTCTAATCCTTCAGAAAAACCAAACTCAAATGCCAAGGTGTCAAAATCACATTCAGTTACTAAAAACTCAATAACTTGATGCCTGAATGTAAAAAACTCTTTTATGAAATGTGCGTTTTCGCCTAAACCAACAATTGTAGAAGAATCAAAATATTCTCGAAATCGAAAAAGACTTTGTTTTATGGATGTATTATTTTCCGAATTAAACGGAAAAGTTAAGGGTTTTATATTTTTCATTATTACCTTATTTTAAATTAAAAATTAACGTACCAAATAGCAACCGTCTCAAAAAGACGATTTAATAATTTACTTTAATTTTTAATTACCAAGGCTTGCTGAAATACATAAAATGTGAATTATTTGAATACAAAGATACTAAAAATTCCTTCACATAATAACTAAGCTTTCGTCTTGCCCGGAGGGCACGAGATGAAAGCCCGTTGAACGGAACCGTAGGAAGCTAATAAAGTATTATGGAGTTGTCGAAGTATGACTTTAAGATATACGAGCAGTAATTTTAGGATTACTGCTTTTTTTTATGTTTGTTTTTACTTTTTTACACTGTTTTTCGATGCAAAAAAGCACAAGTTCCCTTACCCGTAAAAGTTAATTCACAGGCGCAAGTTTATTTTCGATAAGATAGGCTTTCGGTGGTCCTCTTTGCCCAAAAACATGCAAGGTAATCAGATTACCGACTTTACAGCAATAGCATTTTTTATGTTGCGTTTTGGGTTCAATTATTGGGCGTACAACATTTAACTCTTTTTGTAATTGCTGGAGCTTTCCGCGTTTCCAACTGCTGCTTAGAATTCCGTAATGTCTGATTCGCACAAAGCGTTTGGGTAAAATATGTAAGCTAAATCGTCTTGCAAATTCTTCGTTTTTTAAGGTGAGTTGCTTGGTTTTACTGCCGTCTTTATAATCTTTATAATTAATAGTAACCTCGTGATCGGTTACGTTCTTTATCCGATGATTGCTTATCGCAACCTTGTGCGTATATCTGCCTAAATATTCAATCACTTGCTTTGGCCCACCAAAAGGTCGTTTGGCATAAACCACCCAATTCTTTTCAAACAAACCTTGTAAGAGTTGAGTATCCGCTAATTTTTCCTTGCGCAACAACGCTACATATTTGGCCCGAAAAACCTTACTCAAAGCTTTTACTGCAAACAAATATTTATCGGTTTTTATCTTGCGTTTCCAATTGCCATTTCTATCAATTCCACCGCCAGGAACAATGCAATGTAAATGCGGATGCAAACTCAAATTTTGTCCCCAAGTATGCAAAATGGCGATCATTCCCAATTGCAATCCTTCTGTTTTTCCAAATTGAGACATTGTAGCCCAAGTTGCTTCAAATAATATGCGATACATGATTTGCGGATGAGAAATCGCTAAACCATTGAGCGTATCGGGCAACGTAAATACCAAATGATAATACGAACAAGGCAACAAATCTTGCTCGCGAGCTTGTATCCATTCTTCACGTTTGTGCCCTTGACATTTGGGACAATGCCTGTTTCTACAACTGTTGTAACTGATGCTAATATTTCCACAAGCATCACAAGCATCTACATGTCCGCCCAAAGCTGCTGTTCTACATAAAGTCAATGCCCGTAAGGTTTTCTCTTGATGAACCGTAAAGTTTTGGTTGGACAAATCGACCTTTCTAAGCACATCGGCTACCTCCCACTGCGGCTGCATAAGGCAAAAACGGTATCTAATGGGCTGTGTACTTTTTGTTGTTCCAATTGGCAAACGTGCAGGTATTCCATTGTGGTTTCTACTCGTTCGTGTCCCATCAGTTTCTGAACCTGAAGAATATTCACGCCATCTTCCAACAAGTGTGTAGCGTAGCTGTGACGCAAGGTATGCGTGTGAACGTCTTTTAAAATTCCAGCTTTTCTACAAACCGACTGAATCGCCCATTGAACGCCACGTTGACTATAACGCGAATCAAATCCTTTGGCATCTTTGGTGTTGCCAGTAAATAAAAAAGTAGTCGGATGTTCAATTGAAATGTACTTTTTTATCCCTCGAATGAGATGATCAGAAAGCGGAACATAACGATCTTTTTTACCTTTGCTTTGAACGATATGAAGCAATTTTCGATCAAAATCTAAGTGTTTCAATTCAATATTTCGAACTTCCATGCAACGCAGACCACAACCGTAAATCAACCCGATGAGCAAGCGATGTTTTAACAAATCGGCATGTTGAAGCATTCTCCAAATTTCTTCTCGACTTAGTATTACGGGTAGTTTTTTTTCTTTAGGAATCGATGGTAAATGAAGATGATCGTAAGGTAAATTCTCTGTTTTTAAAAGAAATCGAAGTCCGTAAACCGTGTGTTTAAAATACGATTGCGAAGGTGAATTGGAACGTTGTTGCAGTTCAAACAGATAATCTTTAACCTGTTCTGGATGTAATTCGGTTGGTAAAGCACCAAAATGAAGTGCCATTGCGGCCACATGGCGCGAATAATTTTCAAAAGTGCGTTTGCTTCGTCCTAAAATAGAAATATTTCGCTCAAAACGTTGCAGAAGTTCAGAAAAACCTGTAATTTCATTACAAGCACGATTCAAATATTTGTTCGTTCTTAATTCCTCCGGAGATTTTTTTTAGTTACCATATTATCAATTATTTAAACGTTAATAAATACTAAGGTACTAAATCATCGCAGCGAAAGCTACCGGAGGTTTAGTTCAACATCGCATTGGCAAAATGGCAGGTTAAGTGCTAAATTGAAAGTTTCTGCATTTTATTCCGCCGAATGTGTTCCACATTCGCTTTTTATTTGTAAGTTAGCTCTGTGGAAACACATCGGCTACGTTCTCGCTAAATTGAACTTTTTGTCCAATTTATCCGCCACTTCGCCAATGCGTTTCCCGTTATGTGCCATTTTTGAATGACAATGCGAATAGATACAGACAAACAAATGAATTTACTTAGTGATAAGAACGTTGCAATAATTGGTGGTGGACCCGTTGGACTGACTATGGCAAAATTATTACAGCAAAACGGCATAGACGTTTCAGTTTACGAAAGAGACAACGACCGAGAGGCAAGAATTTTTGGTGGAACCCTTGACCTACACAAAGGTTCAGGTCAGGAAGCAATGAAAAAAGCGGGATTGTTACAAACTTATTATGACTTAGCCTTACCAATGGGTGTAAATATTGCTGATGAAAAAGGCAATATTTTATCCACAAAAAATGTAAAGCCCGAAAATCGATTTGACAATCCTGAAATAAACAGAAATGACTTAAGGGCTATCTTGTTGAATAGTTTAGAAAACGACACGGTTATTTGGGATAGAAAACTTGTTATGCTTGAACCTGGTAAGAAGAAGTGGACACTAACTTTTGAGAATAAACCGAGTGAAACAGCAGATTTGGTTATTCTTGCCAATGGCGGGATGTCCAAGGTAAGAAAATTTGTTACCGACACGGAAGTTGAAGAAACAGGTACTTTCAATATACAAGCCGATATTCATCAACCAGAGATAAACTGTCCTGGATTTTTTCAGCTATGCAATGGAAACCGGCTAATGGCATCTCACCAAGGTAATTTATTATTTGCTAACCCCAATAATAATGGTGCATTGCATTTTGGAATAAGTTTTAAAACACCTGATGAATGGAAAAACCAAACGCAGGTAGATTTTCAAAACAGAAATAGTGTCGTTGATTTTCTTCTGAAAGAATTTTCCGATTGGGACGAACGCTACAAAGAATTGATTCATACGACGTTGTCATTTGTAGGATTGGCTACACGGATATTTCCTTTAGAAAAGCCTTGGAAAAGCAAGCGCCCATTACCCATAACAATGATTGGGGATGCCGCACATTTGATGCCGCCTTTTGCAGGGCAGGGAGTAAATAGTGGGTTGGTGGATGCCTTGATATTGTCTGATAATCTAGCCGATGGAAAATTTAATAGCATTGAAGAGGCTGTTAAAAATTATGAACAGCAAATGTTTATCTATGGCAAAGAAGCACAAGAAGAATCAACTCAAAACGAAATTGAAATGTTTAAACCCGACTTTACGTTTCAGCAATTGTTAAATGTATAAAATGCTTAGATTCAACAAATAAATGCAACAGCATTTAAAAGAACAGCGGGGAACATTTGCCCCATGGGGCAAATGTTCCCCGCTGTTGGCGAAAAAAAACATCTACTTTTGAAGTTCCTACACAATCAAAAAGATGTCACATTTAACGTTAGAACAAAGATACAAAATAGAAGCATATAAAAATTTAGGTAGATCACTTAGTGAAATAGGTGATTATATAGGCAAAGACAGATCAGTTGTTAGCAGAGAGCTTAAACGTAATTCAGATGGTAGAAACGGTGTTTATAAAGCCGATCTTGCTCAAAAAAAGACAACACTTCGTCATAAAGAAAAACCTAAGCATAAACGCTTAAATAAAAGTGTCAAAGCAACCATTTTGTCGCTGCTCAATAAAGATTATAGCCCTGAACAAATAGTAGGAAGATGTAAAATAGAGAAGATAGAAATGGTTTCAGTAGAATGTATTTATCAGTTCGTTTGGAAGGATAAAAAGCAAGGAGGAAAGCTTTATAAGCATCTACGAAATAAAGGGAAAAAATATCGTAAAAGAGGAAGCAATAAAGATAGTAGAGGGTTAATATCGAACAGATTAGATATAGATGAAAGACCTGGTATTGTTGACAAAAAAGAAAGAATAGGAGATTTAGAAATTGATTTGATAATAGGAAAAAATCATAATGGAGCCTTATTAACTATTAACGATAGAGCCACAGGGATTTTACTAATGGGGAAGGTTGAATCTAAACAAGCTCATGTGATAGAGGCTAAAACAATAGAGCTATTAAAGGATTACAAACCTCTTCTACATACAATCACTTCTGATAATGGAAAAGAGTTTGCAAACCATCAAAATATAGCTAATGCGTTACAGATTGCCTATTATTTTGCAAAACCTTATCACAGTTGGGAAAGAGGCGCTAATGAAAATTTAAATGGTTTAGTCAGACAATATTTCCCGAAAATGAGTAACTTCGATTTAATTACACAACAACAAATAGATAGAGTTGTAAATATTTTAAACAATAGACCAAGAAAGAGATTTGGTTTTAAATCGCCTAATGAAGTTTTTGCAGATAAATTAGACAAAATAGCAACTGTTGCATTTATAACTTGAATTCACGATGGAATAAAACGGCACATAACAAACAAATTGGCAATAGAGCCGGTGAAGTACTTCTATTGAACTTTTGTGCAATGTTGAAGATTAGTAATTCTATTCAACATTTGTGCTAAAAGTCGGCTCCATCGCCAATTTGCCAAACGTTATATGCCATATTACACCAAAACTCGTCTGAATTATACAAAATGAACTATGTTTAACTTTTTTAAACCTAAACCAAAAAATCAAATTGAAATGGAAGTTTCGGGAATAAATCCTGAAACAAACAATGAATTTCTATTCTATAATTTTATCGAAAATACACCAAACTATATTCTTGAACCTTGGCTAAAAAAAGCAAAACAAGTTGGTTATAAAGTAAAACCTCAATACGAACAAGCGATTTTGCAAAAATTGAAATTCAATCAATTTAAAAATCCTCATACATTCCCTGAGTACTTTGAAAATAAATTTGATTTTATTGCTATTGACTTTGAGACAGCAAATAACAGTAGATTAAGTGCTTGTGCAATCGGATTATGCTTCGTGAAAAATGACACAATAGTTTATTCGACAAAACACTATATAAATCCACCAAAATCAGAAAAGTTTTTAAAAACTCATACTTCAATACACGGAATTTCATATGAAGATGTAGAATTTTCCCTTAATTTTCAAGAATTATGGGAAGACGAACTTTCTAAATATCTTTCATCTAATTTATTAATTTTTCATAATGCGAGTATGGACTTGAGTGTTTTGAAAAATCTATCTGATTCTCCGCAAACACACCTAATATTTTTAGTATATTAGCGCTCAAAAAGCAGGGATTATGAACATATTCAGTTTTACGGCTCATTTCGGTTCGGAGGAAGATTGTCGTTTGCATTTCAAGGAGCAGCGTGATAAGGAAGGGGTTGTCTGCAAGCGATGCGGGGGCACTTCCCATTATTGGTTACAGGGTAAATGGAGTTATGAATGCAAAGGTTGCCGTTTCCGCACCTCGTTGCGCAGCGGTACGAACATGGAGAGCTCCAAGCTGCCGTTTCTGGTGTGGTACAAAACGATGTTCCTGATGAGTTGCACAAAAAAGGGATTCTCCACCAACGAACTCCAGAAGCAATTAGGATTGAAGCGTTACGAACCGGTATGGGCGATGGTACACAAACTCCGCAGGGCGATGGGCAACCGGGATGCAAGGTATACACTGGAAGGGATGATAGAACTGGATGAGGGTTACTTTTCGGTGGCCAGTAAGGAAATCGAGCGAGGCAAGGGTACACGTGGCCGGGGAGCCGAGGGAAAGCAGAACGTTGCGGTGATGGCCGAAAGCACCCCGTTGGAAGATATCGAAACGGGCAAAAAGGAGAAGCATGTGCGTTATTTCAAGGCCAGGGTACTGGATAGCCATCAAAGTGAAGGAATCAACGGCGTGGTCAGGGACTGCATGGAGGATGATGCCATCGTATTTTCGGACAAAAGCACTTCTTACGTTGACATCTCCGATCTGGTGGAATTGCACGTCACCGAGAAATCAGACGCCAAAACCACCAAGGAAACACTCAAATGGGTGCATATCGCAATCAGTAATGCAAAACGGACATTGCTGGGCAACTACCATAAAATCAAAAGGAAATACTTACAGTTGTATCTCAACGAGTTTATTTACAAATTAAACAGACGGTATTTTGGAGACAAACTCTTTGACAGACTAGTAATTGCGAATATAACAGGTGCATAAACGGATAATCAGAATCTTTAAACATCCTAATTAACTACCTGCGGATTTTAGGTATTATTATAGAAGCCCCCATGAATAAATCGCTCATCATTTTCGGCATCGTCAACATAACCTCGGACAGTTTCTCCGATGGAGGCCGGTATCTGGCGCCAGACGCAGCCATTGCGCAGGCGCGTAAGCTGATGGCCGAGGGGGCAGATGTGATCGACCTCGGTCCGGCATCCAGCAATCCCGACGCCGCGCCTGTTTCGTCCGACACAGAAATCGCGCGTATCGCGCCGGTGCCGGACGCGCTCAAGGCAGATGGCATTCCCGTCTCGCTCGACAGTTATCAACCCGCGACGCAAGCCTATGCCTTGTCGCGTGGTGTGGCCTATCTCAATGATATTCGCGGTTTTCCAGACGCTGCGTTCTATCCGCAATTGGCGAAATCATCTGCCAAACTCGTCGTTATGCATTCGGTGCAAGACGGGCAGGCAGATCGGCGCGAGGCACCCGCTGGCGACATCATGGATCACATTGCGGCGTTCTTTGACGCGCGCATCGCGGCGCTGACGGGTGCCGGTATCAAACGCAACCGCCTTGTCCTTGATCCCGGCATGGGGTTTTTTCTGGGGGCTGCTCCCGAAACCTCGCTCTCGGTGCTGGCGCGGTTCGATGAATTGCGGCTGCGCTTCGATTTGCCGGTGCTTCTGTCTGTTTCGCGCAAATCCTTTCTGCGCGCGCTCACAGGCCGTGGTCCGGGGGATGTCGGGGCCGCGACACTCGCTGCAGAGCTTGCCGCCGCCGCAGGTGGAGCTGACTTCATCCGCACACACGAGCCGCGCCCCTTGCGCGACGGGCTGGCGGTATTGGCGGCGCTGAAAGAAACCGCAAGAATTCGTTAACTTTTCGGTGGCCAGTAAGGAAATCGAGCGAGGCAAGGGTACACGTGGCCGGGGAGCCGAGGGAAAGCAGAACGTTGCGGTGATGGCCGAAAGCACCCCGTTGGAAGATATCGAAACGGGCAAAAAGGAGAAGCATGTGCGTTATTTCAAGGCCAGGGTACTGGATAGCCATCAAAGTGAAGGAATCAACGGCGTGGTCAGGGACTGCATGGAGGATGATGCCATCGTATTTTCGGACAAAAGCACTTCTTACGTTGACATCTCCGATCTGGTGGAATTGCACGTCACCGAGAAATCAGACGCCAAAACCACCAAGGAAACACTCAAATGGGTGCATATCGCAATCAGTAATGCAAAACGGACATTGCTGGGCAACTACCATAAAATCAAAAGGAAATACTTACAGTTGTATCTCAACGAGTTTATTTACAAATTAAACAGACGGTATTTTGGAGACAAACTCTTTGACAGACTAGTAATTGCGAATATAACAGGTGCATAAACGGATAATCAGAAATAATTATTTAAAAATGAAATAATTACACATTATAGAGAACTTCATCTATTATAATATTCTTTTTTTAAAGAAGATAAATTACAAGAAGTGGTTATGTCTCGTTCATCAATATTGATAATGTAAGACATTATACTTTTTCTTTGCTATATTCTGAGAGAATAGACTTTTATATGGATAGTATTATAAAGAAGTTAGCTATAGGACAACACTCCATATGTGTTAGTTGTCACTTTAGGTATAGTGTCTTTATAAAAGTTTTATTTGATAACAATTGTTATCGCGCTTCTTTAGACAGTGTTTTACTTTCGTATTTGTAATTTAAGAAATGAAATATGACCAATAAAGAATTGATAAAAGACTGTTTTGTAAATCTATTAGAGAGTCCTCAGTATCGTCCAGAAGTGATAGCTACCTATTTTTCTACTGATTATATCCAATGTGTTGATGGAAAGAGGCTAGACTACACCATTTTTAGTAATCATATTAAAAAATTAAAAGAGGTAACCGAGAGACTGTCTATTACCTTTAATTATATGGCAGAAGAGGGAAATCTTGTTTTTACTAATCACAGTGTTTCAGTATATAGAAATGATGGCTCTGTGAGTAAGGTAAAAGTAATTGCAACTTTTGTAATAGAAAATGAGAAAATAGTATTCTGTGATGAGTTAACGCTTCATGAAGAAGGAAAACATGATGATGCTAACCTTGGTTCTATGGTGTAAAAAAAACAATAAAAAAAGCCCTATACAAAGGGGGTAAGGTGTATAGGGCAAAAAAGTAGTATGAAAAAAAAGTTTGTAATAAAGTTTTCAATAAGTGTGCCAATGACTAGTGTTTTAGAGGTAAAGTGATTGTTTTATAGTCAATTGCTCATATTGTGATTATTGCTGTTTTGGATAGTTGTATAAATGAGAATAATAATTATTCAATAAAGAATTGGCATAAAAAAGGGGCAACATAGTCATAAGGATGAAATAGTACACTTTTTAGATATAGACCAAATGAAAAACGCTATCTGGAGAGATAGCGTTTCTTATTTTTAGTTAGTAGTTTGCTTTTTTGTCATATTCATGATGATAGATAGTAAGATATATACTAGTATAATAATAGGTATAGCTAGATATAATAGAGTAGCTAGTAGTACTAATGATAGTAGCATAAATCCTATCTGAAGTTTATAAGCTCCTAGATTATTAGGCTTGATTTTTAATGAGAACAATGGAAGTTCTGCATTCATGATGATAGCACTTAAGATACTGATCACCACTAATAAGTAAGGATTGCTTAATAAGGAGATAATCTCTTCTGATTTAGTCGTAGAGATAATCATCGGGATACTTAAGATGAATAGAGCATTACCTGGTGTAGGTAATCCGATAAACGAATCAGTCTGTCTAGTATCGATATTAAATTTGGCTAATCTATACGCAGCTCCTAATGTGATGATAAACCCTAAGTATGGAACTACTCCCATATAGTAGGTCTCAGGGGTAAGGTTATAGATCTCTTGGTTTTCTTGAATATTAGCTAGCATTTTATAAACTACTAATCCTGGAACTACTCCACTAGTCACCATATCGGCTAGTGAGTCTAACTGTAATCCCATTTCACTTTTTACATTAAGGATACGTGCTACAAAGCCGTCCCAATAGTCAAAAAAGATTCCTATACATACCCATAAGAAAGCCATGTGTATATTATCATCAAATGCATACACTAACGCAATTAATCCTGAAAGTAAGTTTAATAAAGTGATAGCATTAGGAATGTGTTTTTTCATAACTGAAATTTGTTTGTTTATATAAACTCTATAACGGTTTACTTGTATTTATTGATACAAATGTATCATAAAGTTACTAATTTTTATAGTGTTTATAAGGATTACTTTAGATAATGCCATTTATCTTTATAGATGTTTTATTATTTGATGTACTCTATTTAGGTAACTAAACGTTTATTAGATAATTAATATATTTGATAAGTAGAGAACAGACTACATTGGATCAAGTTAATTAAAGGATAGAAGAGGTTATACCTAGTATTGTACTTATAGCCAGATTAACATGGTTTTAGTTGCATTGAGTCCGTAGTGAGTCCGTAGTGACTCCGTTTTATAGTTAGTTTTAACGGAGTTATCATGGAGGTGTTGTGTTGATATAATTTAGTTCTTGCGAAGAAGATAGGAGCAGTAGCAGATGAGAAGCTACGTTTTAACTGTGGTACAAGAAGGTTATTCATAAATAGTTTAGAGTGTATGTTTTTATTGTAAATCAAAGATTAGTAAAGTATTTTTGTAAAGAGCAAATAGAACGCTTAGTTATAAATCAAGAAGAATAGATGACAAAGAAAATTATATATCTGCTTTTCTGCCTTTTTGTAGTGCAGATGGCTTTCTCTAAAGAACGACCACTCTCTGATAGAGCAGAGATAAGTGTACTTACTTGTGGTACGGGAGATGAGTTGTATTCACTATTCGGGCATACAGCGATACGCGTAAGTGATCCTTTTGAGGGGATAGATAGGGTATATAATTATGGAATGTTTGATTTTAGAACACCTAATTTTTATGGAAAGTTCGTAAAGGGAGATCTTTTATACTACGCAGATTATTCTACGTATAGAAACTTCATTGGGAGTTATGTATATGATAATAGAGCAGTGTATGAACAAGTACTAGACTTGACGCCAACTCAGAAAGAAGAGATATGGCAAAAACTGAACGAATCCTTAGAAGAAGAGAATAAATTCTATGTATATAAGTTTATAGATCAGAACTGTACTACTAAGGCGGTAGATATTATTAATAATAGTATAGCGACACCTGTAAAAGTAGATGTACAAGGGAACACAGCTACTTATAGAACCATCTTAAACTCGTATCTGAATAAGAGATACTTCGAGATGCTAGGAATTAATTTAATATTCGGTTCTAAGGTAGATGCTCATTCTACTTTACTGTTCTTACCAGATAAGTTTATGCAAGGGTTAGCAGAGACTAAAGTCAACGGAAAACCTTTGGTTCCTGAGACAGTGACTGTTTTTGAGCCAGAAGTATCTACGGAGAAATCAGGTATAAGTGTGAACTCTATGTGGTTCTTTAGTCTTGTCGTTTTAGTGTTAGCAGGACTAATGACTCAGAGAGGCGTTAGAAGTGTGTATTTTGTCATCTTAGGGCTGTTAGGTATTTTCTTCTTTGTCGTAGGGTTTTACTCTCTTCATGGCGAACTGTTAAGTAATAATACAGTGCTACTGTGTAGTCCTATATTCTTAATCTTACCTTTTATAAGAAAGAATGTCAAGATAGCTAAGTTACTTCAGTTGTTAACTTTAGTTTGTGTAATTTTGTATATCGTATTGAATATTACTAGCGAAAAGTTATTAGTGACCTTGCCATTAGTATTGTTGACTCTTGTGAGTTTGGCTATAGAAATGCGTATAGCTAAGAAGTATAACAAGTAGACCTAATCAGAAAAAATAATATAAAGATATGTTCGGATTATTTAAATCTAAACCAGAGCTTAAAACATTAATTCCAAATAATTATGTAGATATTCACTCTCATTTAATGTTTGGTATTGATGATGGGGCGCAGACTAAAGAGGATACAAAGACTATTATAGAGTCGATGAAAGCGATGGGCTTTGACCAAGCGATTACCACTCCACATACTACACCACTAGTATGGGATAATACTAAAGAAGGAATCTTAGCTAAGTATGATGAGGTATTAGAGGTACTACCTACAGAGGCGGAGTCTCTTCAGCTGAGAGTGGCTTCTGAGTATATGATGGATGAGAGTTTCTTACAGCGCATTCATTCAGAGAAGCTATTGACATTAAAAGATAACTATGTATTAGTAGAGATGTCTTATATCAACCCACCTATACAATTAATGGATATTTTATTCCATTTAAAATCGAATGGGTATGAGATTATCTTAGCGCATCCAGAGCGTTATAACTTCTATCACAAGAATACAGAAATGTATAAGAAGCTTAAAAAATCAGGGTGTAAGTTTCAGATGAACTTATTGTCTACTACAGGATACTATGGAAGTCATGTATTAGAGGCTGCAAACTATCTGTTGAACAATGATATGATAGACTTCGTAGGATCTGATATCCACCATACCAAACATATCAAGGGCTTTGATGCTAAAATACAAATTAAAGAAGTGAAGAACTTCGAGAAAGCAATTGCTAATAATATCTTCTTTAAGAAATAAAGAATTACTTATCGTATAAAATAAGAAAGGGATCGCGTGAGCGATCCCTTTTGTTTTTCTGTCTATTTTCTGATTAGTTGTTTACAACTTCACCTTTGATGCGTAGTGCTACTACACCGTTAGTATAGTTCACAGCATTAGATTCTACAGTGATAGTTCTACTGATTTTACCAGGAGCCATATTATACTGTACGTCTATTTTACTTTTTTGACCTGGTAAAATAGGTTCTTCAGGTTTAGAAGGTACTGTACATCCACATGTAGATCTTACAGCTGTAATGATTAATGGCTCATCACCAACGTTAGTAAACTCAAAAGTTCTAACTCCATTATCTTTCCCTCTTACAACAGTACCGTAATCGATAGTATTGTTCTCTGCTTTAAACTCGATTTTTGGTCCTTTTTGTGCGAATGTTACTGCACTTGTCAAAACCAAAACTAATAATGCTAAAATGTTTTTCATTATTTTTCTATTTGTTGTTTTGTAAAATTAAAAACTTTAGGAATACTCGCAAATAAAAATAAACATTTAAAGTAATGTGTTATCTTTTGTAATTACATAGTAATCCATATTTTTGCATGATACAAAGGTACGTAAAAAGAAAGAGTGCTTAGATTAAAATTTGATTAAAGTATTGTTATCTTTGGATGTGTCTTTAAAAAATGTTAAAAACAAGTAAAATTAATAAGTAAATGACAATTCCTGCACAATTTGACGCGAAGCAAGTAGAGCAAAAATGGTATGAGTACTGGATGGAGAATAATTTCTTCCACTCAACTCCTGACCACAGAGAGCCTTACACGATTGTAATACCACCACCGAACGTGACGGGTGTATTACACATGGGACATATGTTGAACAATACGATTCAAGATGTATTAATACGTCGTGCTCGTTTAAAAGGGCTTAACGCTTGTTGGGTTCCTGGAACGGATCACGCCTCTATCGCTACTGAAGCTAAAGTCGTCGCAAAATTGAGAGAGCAGGGTATCAATAAAAACGATTTAACACGCGAAGAGTTCTTAGCACATGCTTGGGAGTGGAAAGAAGAGTACGGAGGAGTAATCTTAGATCAACTTAAAAAATTAGGTTGTTCTTGTGATTGGGATCGTACGAAGTTCACTATGGACCCAGAGATGTCTGAGCAAGTGATAAAAGTATTTGTTGACCTATATAACAAAGGATTAATCTATAGAGGGTACCGCATGGTAAACTGGGATCCTGAAGCGAAGACTACTTTATCTGATGAGGAAGTAATCTATGAAGAGCGCCAAGGGAAGTTATACCATCTAAAATATCAAATAGAAGGATCTAATGACTATCTAGTAATTGCGACTACACGTCCAGAGACTATCTTAGGAGATTCTGCTATCTGTATTAACCCTAATGATGAACGCTATACACACCTAAAAGGTAAAAAGGCTATCGTACCAATCTGTAATAGAGTGGTGCCTATCATCTTCGACGAATATGTAGATATGGAGTTCGGTACAGGATGTCTTAAAGTGACTCCTGCTCACGATGTGAATGATAAGGATCTAGGAGAGAGACATAACTTAGAGATTATAGATATCTTTAATGCTGATGCTACACTGAATGAATTAGGATTACACTACGCTGGTAAAGACCGTTTTGTAGTTCGTAAAGAGATAGAGGCAGAGTTAAAATCTATCGGAGCTTTAGACAAAGTAGAGAACTATATTAACAATGTAGGTACTTCTGAGCGTACAAAAGCTGTTATAGAACCAAGACTTTCTGATCAGTGGTTCCTTAAGATGGAAGAGTTAGCTAAGCCTGCTTTAGATGCGGTATTAGAAACAGAAGATGTAAAGTTATACCCAAGTAGATATAACAATACTTATAGAAGCTGGTTAGAGAATATCCGCGATTGGAATATCTCTCGTCAGTTATGGTGGGGACACCAGATACCTGCATTCTACTATGGAGCTGGTAAAGAAGACTTCGTAGTAGCTGAGAATATCGAAGCTGCTGTAGAATTAGCTAAAGTAAAATCAGGTAATGCTGCTTTGACTGCTGCTGATTTAAAACAAGATGAAGATGCACTAGATACATGGTTCTCTTCTTGGATTTGGCCAATGTCTGTATTTAACGGAATTACACAGCCAGAGAATGAAGAGTATAACTACTATTATCCAACGAATGACTTAGTGACTGGTCCAGATATTATCTTCTTCTGGGTAGCACGTATGATTATGTCTGGATATGAGTACACTGGTAAGAAACCATTTACGAATGTTTACTTCACAGGTATCGTAAGAGATAAACAACGTCGTAAGATGTCTAAGTCATTAGGAAACTCTCCTGATGCACTAGGATTAATCGATAAGTTCGGTGCTGATGGTGTACGTGTAGGATTATTATTATCTGCGTCTGCTGGTAACGATATTATGTTTGACGAGGAGTTATGTGCTCAAGGTAAAGCTTTCACAAATAAGGTATGGAATGCATTCCGTCTAATCAAAGGATGGGAAGTGTCTGAGACATTAGCACAACCAGAATCTGCTAAAGTATCATTAGCGTGGTACGAAGCGAAGTTACAGAGTGCATTAGTAGAGATAGAAGATCACTTCTCTAAATACAGAATTTCGGATGCGTTAATGACGATCTATAAATTAGTATGGGATGACTTTTGTTCTTGGTTCTTAGAAATGATTAAACCAGGATACCAACAGCCAATAGACAAAGCTACTTTTGACAAGACTATCGAGTTATTAGAAGCGAACTTGAAGTTGTTACATCCATTTATGCCATTCTTATCAGAAGAGATTTGGCAACATATTAATGAGCGTACTGCTGCTGCAGCATTAGTAGTATCTTCATGGCCAGAGATGAAATCATTTGATGAGAACTTGATTAAAGAGTTTGAATTCGCTACTGAAGTTATCGCTGGTATCCGTACAATCAGAAAAGACAAGAATATTTCGTTTAAAGAAACGATAGATTTAAAAGTAATCAACAACGAGAAAACATCTACATACTTCGACAGTATCATCTCTAAATTAGGTAACGTAGTTGCTATAGAGTATGTAACAGAGCAAGTAAGTGGTGCACTATCTTACCGTGTGAAATCTAATGAGTACTTCATTCCTGTAACAGGAAGTGTGAACTTAGAAGAAGAAATCGCTAAGTTAGAAGAAGAGTTGAAATATTTAAAAGGATTCTTGAAATCTGTACAAGGAAAACTATCTAACGAGAAGTTCGTTGGTGGTGCACCTGCTCAGGTTATCGAGAACGAAAGAAAGAAAGAAGCAGATGCTTTAGCTAAAATAGCAACTATCGAACACAGCTTAGCTGGATTAAAATAGTGTAGTATCTCTTAGATATAGAAGCCTCTAGTTAGTTTACTAATTAGAGGCTTTTTTTTATCTTCGTATGTATGAAAATCAATACACACACTCATCATATTACAGCACAGCAGGGGATAATAGAAATCATCAATCAGTATCCTCTGACAGTGGATAATACCCTTCCTACCTATACTGTTGGTATACATCCATGGTATATCCAGGAAGAGCGTTTAGAGGAAGAGTTAGCCTTGTTAGAAGAGCAGCTACAACAGCCAAATTGTTTAGCGATAGGAGAGTGTGGATTAGATAAGAAGATCAATATTTCGTTAAATCTACAGATAGAAGTATTTAAGAAGCAATTACTACTTGCAGAAAAGTATAAAAAAGCAGTAATTTTGCACGTCGTTTCAGCTTATCAAGAAGTTATACAGATTAAGAAAGAGTTACAGATTACGGTTCCTCTGATTATACATGGCTTCAATAAAAAAGAGCAAGTAGCAGAGAGTCTGTGGAAGAATGGGTTTTATTTGTCTTTTGGTAAACACCTTATTTATAACGAGGCATTGAGAAGTACCTTCTTGAAAGTACCAAGAGAGCAGTTGTTTTTAGAAACAGATGATGCTAAGGAGATAACCATAGAGGACGTATATACTGTGGCAAGCGCATTAGATATGAATATAGAAGCGATCATAGAACAGAATTATAAAACAGTTTTTAATAGATAACATCAGTCTTAGATTGATATAATAAGTAGAATAAATGGCAATTTGGCAAGAAAGAGCAGAATTACTTTTTAAGGAAGAAGGATTGCAAAAACTAAAAGATGCGAAAGTATTAGTAGTAGGATTAGGAGGAGTTGGATCATTTGCAGCTGAGTTTTTAGCTAGAGCAGGAGTAGGAAATATGACTATCGTAGATGGAGATACTGTAGATATTACGAATATCAATAGACAGTTACCCGCTTTACACTCTACGATCGGTATGCCAAAAGTGAAAGTTGTAGGAGATAGATTGATGGATATTAACCCAGAGCTTAACTTGATTCGTATAGAAGAGTTTATTTCTCCAGAGCGTGCTCATGAGATTGTGACAGAGGACTTTGATTATGTATTAGATTGTATTGATAGTATTACACCTAAGATTAACCTTATTTTGGCAGCTAAACGCAAGAAGGTAAAAGTAATCAGTGCGATGGGAGCAGGAGGAAAGATGATGGCAAATAAGATTGTGATTAAAGATATCAGTAAGACAGATGTATGTCCACTAGCGAAGCAGATCAGAAAGCGCCTAAAGAAAGAAGGAATATCTTCTGGGGTAAAAGCAATCTTCTCTACAGAAAAACCTGACGAGAGTAGCTTAAAGATGACAGATGGTAGTAACTTTAAAAAGTCATTTTTTGGGACGAATAGTTGGATGCCAGCCTTGTTTGGTTTAAACTCAGCAGAACATGTAGTAAGATATATCTTATCGAAATAGTAAAGTAAAAAGGCTGTAAATCAATTAGATTTACAGCCTTTTTTAGTAAGGGAAGAATTGCTATTATTTTGTTGTTGAACTGTTGTTTCCCTTATGGGGACTTATTATGAATTTTAGTAACCTATTGTAAATTGTGTGTTTTTAAACTGTTCGTTCTCTACTTCATCTACTATAGCGACAGCTACATCCTCTACAGATATTCTACTTCTACATTCGCTATCATAGACAGGAGTATTATTACTTAGTCTAAAGTGTCCTGTGCGCTTTCCAGGGTTTTGTGGGTTCATTTCTATCGCAGGGCTAAAGTATGTCCAGATAAAACCGTTTTCTTTACTTAATACCTGCTCAAAATAGTCTCTTACTGCTGTAGCACCTGGTTTAATAAAGTCAGGAAAATCTACTGTGTCTACTAACTGTAGCCCTGGTTTAATATACAGTGTACCTGCTCCACCGATTACAATTAAGCGCTCTACTTTAGCTTCTTTTACAGCATTGTGTATAGTCTGTATTCCTGTTGTGAAGTCTTCGTAAAGATTAGGATTTGACCATCCTGCATTGAATGCACTGATGACTACATCTGCGCCTGTTATCATCTTTACGAGTTCTTTTTGATCTGTTATATCTAGCGCTACTTTTTTTACTAAAGCGCTATTAGATATTGTTGAGGTATTTCTAGCGATTGCTGTAACGTTGTATTGACGATGTATCAATTCGTTTAATATAGCACTACCTACATATCCAGACGCTCCTATCAAAACTATATTTTTCATACGGTGTTATTTTATTAGGACAAAGGTACTGAGGAGTAGTGGTTTAAAAATAGAAAGCCGACTTAATCTAGAAATTTCTTAATCTAGGTTAAGTCGGCTAATATTGTATAAAGGTTGTTTCTTGTTTAGTAAGCTGGTATAACTTCAGCAACCATAAGGCCTTGAAGTATAAAAATCAAAAGAGAAAGTCCCCATAAAAATACGAAAGCGAGTTTCTGTAAAAAGGGTTGTTTAACTCCTGCTTGCTTTTGTGCTTTTTGTAACATTAACATCGGCATGATTAAAGCAAGAACTACTAATGGGATAGAAGCATATCCTAGTGCTATTACGAATCCATCAGGATAAAAGATAGCAAATACTAATGGAGGAATAAAGGTCAATAGCATTGCCGACATATTATTCTTGATTAGCGGTTTGTTCTTTCCTAAGTCTTGGATATAATCTTTTAAAGCCATGGCTACTCCCCAGAAAGAAGTAAGTAATGCTGCAGAAGCAAATAGTGTAAAAGAAATACCAATCATTTTTGAATTGTGTACTTGTTTTACTGCTTTTAATAAGCCTTCCATTTTAGAGTTCTCTTGTAGTATAGCAGTAAAGGTATTGCTATCTAAGTTTCCTAAGAATGTAAGTTCCCATACTAAGTATAATAGAAGAGGAGTGATACTTCCGATTAAAAATACGAGTTTTAATTGTTTAATATTTCCGTCTAAGTATTTTACCAATGTTGGAATAACTACATAGAACCCAAAGCTAGTAAAGATTACAGGAATAGTGGCTAATACAGGAATACTAGAAGAAGGTAAATGTTGTAAGTGGATCATTTCTACTTTAGGTAATAATAACGCCATTACAATACACAAGAAGATTAGCTTCGTTGTAAATACAATTTTATTACTAAAGTCAACAACACGTGTGCCGAATGCGATGATACTTCCAAATAATGCTGTAAATAGAAAAGCAGAAGTATGAGATGATATTTCTACTTGTAGCCACTTCTCTAAGTTAGTTCTGAATATTTCACCTCCTCCTGTGATATAAGCACTTACTAAGGCATACATTAGTATCAGCATACTTAGCGCTGTAGCAACAGCCCCAGAGTTACCTAGATATTTTACTGTTAAAGTATTTAATCCATCTGTAGGAGGGTTGTATTTATAGACATCCACCAGAAGTATAGCAGTATAATACATAGCAAACCAGATACAGAACAAGATAAAGGCCATAAAGGTAAAGCCTACACTTGCTGATATAATGGGCATTGCTAACATTCCTGCTCCGATTGTCGTTCCTGCGACAATAAGGATACTTCCGATAATTTTTTGCATTTCTATTTGTTTAAATTTATTTAATTCTTCGAATTTATTTTTTGTTTCATTAGTCTAAAATAGGGAGTACTCCCGCTGTCATTAAAACTTGTATTACTAAGATGCTTGTTCCAAAAGCAAAAATCAAGCTAAAAGCTATCTTTTGTAAAAAAGATATGGTCTCTTGTCTTTCTTTTTTGACTTTGATGTACATCAGTACAGGAATAAACAAAGAGGTTATCACTACAGAGATAGCTGCATAGCTTAGTGCTATCACAAAACCTTTAGGATAGTAAAGTGCGAATAATAATGGAGGTATAAAAGTAATTAGGTAAATAATTACACTGTTTTTTCCAAAAGCTTTCTTTTTACTTAAATCCTTTACATAGTCAAATAGGGCTAATGCCACTCCTAAGAAAGAAGTAAGGATAGCTGCAGCAAAGAAAATGTTTAAAGGAATATTCATCCACTTAGACTCAGATACACCATTTACAGCTATGATAACAGCTTCTAGACCTTGTGTTTCTTTTATGATTGTAAAGAAAGTATTAGAGTCTATACTTCCTAAGATAGATAGTTGCCAGATGATATACACAATTAGAGGTAATAGACTACCGTAGATAAACGCTTTTTTAAGTAGCTTAATATCTCCATCTAAGTACTTTACCATACTTGGTACCACAATATGAAAACCAAATGAAGTAAAAATAACAGGAATAGAGGAGAAGAATAGTTTACTCTCTATAGGCATCTGTAAGAGATTGTCTATTCTGACATAGCCAAACATCACAATGATAACAATCAATAGAAAGATTAGTTTGATAATAAATATCCATCTCGTAGCGATATCTACCACTCGAGCACCTAAACCAACTATACCTCCAAATAAAATTGTAAAGATAAAAGCAGTCACTTGTGGACTGATATCAGTCTCTAACCAATTACTTAAGTTCAGTCTTAGGATATCACTTCCTCCTGCGATATAAGCACTTACTAGAGCGTACATCAGGGTTAGCATACTTATTCCAGTGACGATAGAGCCTGCCTTACCTAAGTATTTATAAGTCATCGTGCTCAACCCATCTTCAGGATTATTATCTTTATATGTCTCTACTAATAGAATAGCGGTATAACACATCGTTAACCATATCAAGATCATTACTATCGTAATGCCTGTAAATCCTACTCCAGACGAAATAATCGGCATGGCTAACATTCCACCTCCGATTGCTGTACCCGCTATAATAAGGGAACTACCTATAAGTTTACTATTCACTTTGAGTTTGTGTTTTTAGTTTGATTGTTGTAAAAAAAATAAATATATGTTTTTATTATTTACTACAACACTCAAATATGTTTATTTATATTAAAATATTTTGATTGTTTTTAAGCTAAAGAGTTGTTAAATGGAATCTGATTACGTAAAAACGAGTTGATAAACAAACATTGTTTATCTTTGTTTATACACAAAATGAGAGACTATGAGTACCCTAAATTTAGAGCAAGAATTAAAAGCTAAAAAGATTAATCCTACTGCAATGCGTTTATTGGTTCTAAAATTCTTGAAGCAACAAAAAGGTGCAGTATCACTTGCTGATATAGAGGCAAGCTTTGAACAATCTGATCGAGTGACATTATATAGAACCGTAAAGACTTTTGAGAGCAAAGGATTGCTTCATAGTATTACGACTAATAATATTACTCATTATGCGCTATGTGCTCAGGGGTGTGATGAAAAGAATCATCACGATACTCATCTACATTTCGTGTGTAATAATTGTAAAAAGACAATCTGTTTAACACAAGTGTCTATCCCTAAAATAGAAGTACCAGCTGGTTTTCAGCTAGATGATATAGACGTAGTAGCTAAAGGGGTGTGTAAGGAGTGCAAGCCCTAAAATCGACGATATCGATACTTAGAGATGATGTGGGTAAGAATGGTAACAGCGTGAATTCTAGAGTTCTCAATAAACCAAGTGTGCGTGTTTAAACCACCGCATACTACACCTGCTAAATATAAGTTCGTCACATTTGTTTCCATAGTTTCTGTATTGTAAGTAGGAGTCTGATTAGCATCATTAGATATTGTAACTCCTAATTGTTTTAAAAAGGCAAAGTTAGGACGATATCCTGTAAGTGCAAGGACAAAGTCGTTTTTTATTGTTAGTTCTTCGTTATTTGTGTTGATTATAACTGTATTATCAGTTATTTCTTTGATGTTACTGTTAAATAGGGCAGTGATACTTCCTTCTTTAATTCTATTTTCAATATCCGGTTTTACCCAATATTTTACATGAGAACTAATTTCTTTATCTCTTACAACCATAGTGACATTTGCTCCTTTGCGATAGCATTCTAAGGCTGCATCTACAGAAGAATTACTAGCTCCAACTACCACTACATCCATACCTGCATAATAATGAGGATCTGTGTAGTAATGAGAAACTTTAGGCAATTGCTCTCCTGGAATGTTTAATGGATTAGGAATATCATAAAAACCAGTCGCTACGATAATGTCCTTAGCTGTATAGTTATCTTTAGAAGTTTTAACGTCGAATAAACCTTCTGAGTTTTTAGTCGCTTCTAAGACAGTTTCGAATAAGTTTATTGTTAGCTCATTTGTTGTTACTACTCTACGGTAGTATTCTAACGCCTCACTTCTACGAGGCTTGTTCTCTTTACTAATAAAGGGAATCTTGTCTAGCTCTAATAGTTCTGAAGAGGAGAAGAACTGCATATTGACAGGATAGTGATATAAAGAATTAACTAGACATCCTTTCTCTATGATTAGATAAGAAAGTCCGTTCTTCTTAGCTTCTAGTCCACAGGCTATACCTATAGGGCCACCTCCTATAATTATAATGTCAAAATGCTTCATTGTATCTATTTTCTATTCGCAAAACTCAAAGTTACGGCTTTATTCTTGTTCCTCTTTTAGAAAGTGGGTAAAAAAAATAAGAGCTACTCGTTAGAGTAGCCCTTACAGGATATATTGTGAATGAAATTATTCAGCTACTTTATCAGCTACTAAATGAATTCCTATTTCCATATCTTGACTAATAGCCCAGTCAGCAGGGTTAAGAGCAGCACCTGAATCTTTATCAGTAGTACCGAATACTAATCCCCATTCTGTACGGTCAGCTACGAATGCAGCATCCATAACAGCTTTACCATTCTCTACAGTTACCTTAGCAGGGAAAGTGATGTTTACAGTTTTTCCTAAGATAGTTAAGTTTCCACTTACTACTTTATTAGCTCCTTCTATTTTACTAGTGTGTTTAGCAGCGTCGAAATCTTCTACATTAGTGATTTTGAAATCAACAGTCGAATTAGCTTCTACGTTAAAGAAGTCAGCACTTTTTAAGTGACCTTCTAATTTAGCGATATCTTCATCAGCACTTACAGAAGCACGATCAACTTTGATAGAGTTCATATCGATAGTATAAGAACCTGCGTTTAACCCATTTGCATCGATAGCGATATCACCAGCTTTTAAAGTTAAAGTACCATAACGAGGGTTAACTCCTCCTTTGTGACCTACTTTCCAAGTTACATTACTCTCAGTCAAGTTTACTGAATATTTGTCTCCTTGTTCTACAGCTACTTCTTGTTCTGTTGTAGTTGTTGCTTTATCTGCATTTTTGTTTCCACAAGATGCAAGAGTTAACGTAGCGATTACAGCTAACGATAATACAATTTTTTTCATTTTATATGCTAATTTGTTGATACAAATATACATGCTTAAATAAGAATAAACAATCAGTCAGAAAAAAATGACTACTAATTTTGAGCTAAAAAGCTTTAAAAGTGTCATATTTAACATTTTTTGTGCTTTTTATTTGGGTTTATTGATGAAATTAAATGACAATGTTTTCTTTTACAAGAGTAGAGTACAAACTACTTTAGAATAGAGTAATAAAAAATGGGATGTTTTAATTAAACACCCCATTTAAAGATTTGCATTAAAAATATATTACTATTCAGCAATTAATTTACCTTGCATTAAAGCGAAGTGAGCAGGGAATGTACATAAGAAGTCATAAGTACCTGCTTCAGTAATTGTGAATTCAATAGTATCAGATTGTCCACCTCCTAAAGTTTTAGTATGTGCTACTACATTTTCTAAACCACTTGGATGAATATAGTCAGTTTCTGTTGCTTGAGCAGCTTCAGTAGCAAAAGCAGTCATGTCTGTACCTGGTTTTAATAATACCCAGTTATGCCCCATAATTGCTTTATCCATTTTACCAGTATGTTTTAAAGTCAATGTAACTTTCTCTCCTACAGGAACACGAATTTCAGTTTGGTCAAATTTCATTTGATCATCTGCATTTAACGTGATTTGTACACCTGTTACTTCTTCTGGTGCTGCTGTTGTTTCAGCAGGCGTTTCAGTTGGAGTAGTTGTTGTATCTGCTTTTTTCTCACCGCATGAGAATAACATAGTACTTGTTGCTAAAACAGCTAGAGCTAAGTTTAATTTTTTCATAATTATTTTATATAATATTATTTATTTGTTAAGCGCTTTTAAGCGCTCATTTTGAGTACTATAAAGGTACGATAAATAACATTATTGCTCACTTTTTAATGTTTAAACTTTGTTAAAAGTATTACTGTTCTTTAAAAGAAGCTAAAGTGTTTAAGAAATTGTCTTTTTGTGCTTCTTTATTCTGTCCTGTTGTCCATGTAATGTATTGATAGTTAGCTTTTTTACCATCTAATATTACTTGTACCATATACATCATATCTTTATCTTGAGACATCATTATTTCATATTTCTTTCCTGGGATTCCATTTATTCGGACATCCTCTTGTACTATTATCTCATAGTTCTCTCTTTTGTTATAGCTAGCAAGAGATTGTTTAACATATTCTTCGAAGTTTGCCGTCTTATTTTTGTCTTGATGTGTAGTGACTAAGTACATCTGTTTAAACGTATTTCCATATTGAATATCAGCATCAGGATACAATTCTTGCATAGGGGCAAATGTACCAGGTACTTCTATTGTATACAGATCTAAGACTTTGACATCTTGTGTTGGTGCTACTTTTTGGTTACAGCTGATTAGTGTAAAGAATGTAGCGGCTAGTAATGCGATTTTTGTTTTCATAGTCAAAATAAATAGGATTAATTAGATTTTTAAAGTTACTAAAAACTATTCGGAGCAGATGTTATTTTATGGTTATTTTTTAAGTTTCAGTTTTTGGGCTACTCATAATTGTTTACCTTAGAAGGGTATTAACTTAAATAAAAACAATATGGCAAAATCAGTTTTAATGTTAGCAGGTGACTTCGTAGAAGATTATGAAGTAATGGTTCCTTATCAAGCGCTATTATCAATTGGAGTACAAGTAGATGTGGTATGTCCTGGAAAGAAGAAGAATGAAGTGATTGCAACTGCTGTACACGACTTTGTAGGGTATCAAACTTATGCAGAACTAAGAGGACATAATTTTGTAATCAATAAGTCATTTGATGAAGTGAATGTAGCAGATTATAATGGACTGTATATCTGTGGAGGGCGTTCTTCAGAATATATCCGTCTAAATAGTAAGGTAATTGACTTTGTGAAGTACTTCTTTGAAAAGAATTTACCAGTAGCGGCTATCTGTCACGGTATTCAGGTATTAACTCCAGCAGGTGTATTAAATGGAAGAACACTGACTGCTTATCCAGCAGTAGGACCAGATATCACTTTAGCGGGTGGTCATTATAAAGAAGTAGGAGTAGATAAAGCTGTGGTAGACGGTAATTTAGTTACTTCTCCTGCATGGCCTGGACACCCTGATATCCTTAGAGAATTCTATAAAATGTTAGGTGTAGTGATAGGATAAGCTTGTCATTATAACTCATAGTTTGCGATGTTCTATAATAAGATTTGCTAAAACATTTCTTATTTTAGCATCGCAAATTTTTTTTAAATATGATTTCAGAAGCACAATTTCAAGCAGAATTAGATATAATTATTAAGAACGCTATACGTGAAGATGTAGGAGATGGAGACCATAGCTCATTAGCTTGTATTCCTTCTACAGCTACAGGTAAGGCAAAATTACTAGTAAAAGAAGCAGGGTATATAGCAGGAGTAGAGTTTGCCCAACAAGTATTGAACTATGTAGACCCTACTCTAGAAGTAGAAGTGTGCATTCAGGATGGAGCTAAAGTAGAAGTAGGAGATATAGTCTTATATATATCGGGGTCTTCTCAGTCTATTCTAAAGGCTGAGCGACTAATGCTTAATGCCATGCAACGCATGAGTGCTATCGCTACGAAGACTCGTGTATTCGTAAACTTATTAGAAGGTACGGGTACTAAGATATTAGATACACGTAAGACTACACCAGGTATACGTGCGATAGAGAAGTGGGCAGTAAAGATAGCTGGAGGAGAGAACCACCGTTTTGCTCTTTATGATATGATTATGTTGAAAGATAATCATATTGACTTCGCTGGAGGTATCAAAGAAGCGATTGAAAAGACAAACCAATATTTAAAAGACAATAATAAAGAGCTAAAGATCATCGTAGAAGCTAGAAGCATCGATGAGGTGAAGCAAATCTTAGCTTGTGATAATGTTCACCGTATCTTGTTAGACAATTTTGACTATGCGATGACACGTGAGGCTGTTGCATTGATAGGTGATCAATGCCAAACAGAGTCTTCAGGTAATATCGATGAAAGTACAGTTAGAGAGTATGCATTATGTGGAGTTAACTATGTTTCCTCAGGAGCATTAACACACTCAGTGTACAATATGGACTTAAGCCTTAAAGCAGTATTGTAGTAAAAGAGAAGCATGGCAAAAACAATAAAGAAAATAGTATGTCCTCAGTGTGGGAGTAATCAGGTTGATGAGACTAAGAAAGACCACTATATCTGTAGAAGCTGTAATACACAGTTCTTTCTAGATAATGACGATATTACTATTAACCATAATTATAATACGGGTAAACTGAATAATGAACAAGGAGTGCAGATTGCTAAAAAAGCTATTATAGGCTTCTCTGCTGTTATCTTTATCTATTTCGCTTACCAGATCAGTAGATTCATATTTGCAGATTCTACACCACCTCCTGTTACTACTACAGAGTATAACACCACCCCACCTCCTAAGCGAGATGTGAGATATGTCAATGCTAGTTATTCAGAAACAGCCTTAATGATCGACCCAAAAGGGAAGAACACCATTGTTTTTACAGGATGGTTTAATGACATCTTTGCTGAGAAAGGTAAGGAAAATGAGGTGTACACCATCTTACTAGACGCGACTACAGGAGAAGAAATCAGTAGAACACTTCTAGAAGTAGACCTATCTATAAAAGGAGCAGGTACACATAGCAGTAAATTAGATTATTATAGAGGAGCTAATGACGAGCTATTCCTTATTGTGAATAGTTACTATTTATTCTTGTATAACCCTTCTCAGAAAGTTTTTGAGAATGTGACAGAATCTTTCTTTGTTAAGTATCCTGAGTTTGCAGGAGGAGTAGCAGCGATAGAATCTAGAACTTTTGATCAATGTCTGACAGTTACGAATAATAAAGGAAAACAATATGCCTTATTTGCAGATATAGGTGTTGTATTACCTATAGATAAAATCTCTAATATATACGATAAGAAATTAACGGATCCAGTTAAGACTACATCCTATAAATTTACGCGTATAGGTTTTGATTTTCCAGAAGAAGAAATACAGTTGATACAATACGAACATTGGACTCAAAAAGGTTTTCCACAATACAATGTAAGTTTTAACTGGAGCAAAGATTACGGTAGATCAGGTATATTCACAGAGAAGTCTCCTTATAAGAAAGTTTTAGTGATGCCGTATACTAAATCTAAAGCGAAGATAGTTTCTATTAAAGACCTCACTCCTAATCATACTTATGTAGATGGAGCACGTGTACTAGTAGGAGACGCAGAGTCTGTTATCATTGCTATCAAGATGTCTGTATTGGAGAACGAGACTATAACACTGCAGAAGATAAGTGGGGTAGATGGTAGTGTGTTATGGACTAAGAAAACGGACTGGAAAGAGATCCGTAGTATTGATGTAGAAGGAGATTATATATTAGTAAGGTTAGACAGTACTAATATTGCTATAATAAATAAGGATGGAGAGATCAAGATGACTTCAGACCTTTATGAACTAAAGACAGTAGGAAAAGAGATATAACTATGGGATTATTCAATATTTTTAAGAAACAGCTAGCTTCTGTTATAGAATGGAAGGATCAACCACAAGATGTCGTATGGTATCAATTTCCGTCGCCAACAGATGAGATCAAGAATGCATCTAAGTTAATCGTAGCACCGAGTCAAGGATGCGTATTAGTATACGATGGAAAAGTACAAGATATACTCCTAGAAGAAGGAACCTTTAGTCTGAGTACAGCTAATCATCCTTTTATTACGACATTGATTAATATTCGTCAGAATTTTGAAAGTGAGCATAAGTTAAAAGTGTTCTTCTTTAGACAATCTCAGATTATTAATCAGTCTTGGGGTACTCCTAGTGCGATTAAGTATGTAGATAAGCATTATGATATTCCGATAGAACTAGGAGTGAATGGGACATTCTCGTTTAAGATACAGGATATTAACTTTCTTTATAGAGAGGTTATTAGCAATGCGAATGTATATACAGCGATGGACTTAAAAGATATCCTTATTCAACGCATTCCTCAGGCTATCACTACTTATCTATCAGGAGCCTCATTTGGCTATACGGAGATAGATGCGCAGCTAGAAGTAATCTCTACCGAAATCAAGAATAAACTAAATGAAGAGTTTGCTGCTTTAGGACTTGCATTGACAGACTTTAAAGTACTAGGAACAGTATTCGATACCAAGACCCAACAGCGTATTGCCACTGTGTCTAATATAACTTCTGATGTAAAAGCAGCAGAAGCAGCAGGAATGACGTATGCAGAGTTAGAGAAGTTGAAAGCTCTGAGAGATGCTGCTCGTAATGAAGGTGGACTAGCAGGGGCAGGAGTGCAGATGGGAGCAGGACTAGAGTTAGGTAAGCAGCTGGGTATCGCTTCTAATCAAGTGTTGGAGCAGTCTGGAGATGATGGACTTCAAGTTTTAAAGAAATTAAATTTATTATTACAAGAAGGAATCATTACACAAGAAGATTACGATCAAAAAAAGAAAGAAATATTATCAAAACTATAGCGTATGAAGTATATTATCGGTTTTATAGTTTGTATCTTAGTATTAATAACAGCCTTATATGTTATTTTAGGTTTTTGGGGAATAGAGATGTTTGATTCAGAACATCTAGTCAATACCTATAAGACCATTGGAATAGTAATAGTAGTAGCCTTATTTTTGATTATGGTAGTGAGCTTTTTCTTTAAGCGTGATCATAAAGGTTATGATACGACTAAGGGGAATATAGCACATCCTAAAAAATAGCATGATAAAAAGAAAAGAGATTAAATGTCGCAGGAAATAGAAGAAAGATTAGACAGAATACCTGTCATACGTACAATAGTCCGGACTTTAAAATGTATTCGTTTTAAGGTGTTAGAAGGGTATTCTCTTTATGATTTAATAGAATTATATGTCTTAGGGATTATAAAAGGAGCATTCTCCTATAGGGCAGGATCTATCGCCTTCAGTTTCTTTATGGCGTTATTTCCGTTTGCACTTTTTATACTGAACTTGATTCCCTATATCCCGATAGACAATTTTCAGGTAGACTTTATGCAGTTTATCGAGAGTTCTGTCCCTCCGAATACCTTTGGTGCGATAGAGTCTATTCTGAGCGATATTATGAATAACAGTTATCGCTCGTTACTATCATCCGGATTCCTGCTATCTATATTTTTAATGACTAATGGAGTCTTTGCGATCATAGGAGGATTTGAGTCTTCGTATCACATTATTGTTTCTCGCAATCTGATTAGACAGTATCTTGTCGCATTAGTCTTATCTGTATGTCTAGCGATACTAGTCATTTTCTCTGTTGCATTCTTTGTGACACTAGAGGTTGTGATGTATAAGTTTAACCTAGATTCTATGTTGATACAGTGGTCTAGAAGTATATTCTTATTGTTAGTAGTACTGATGACTACTTCTATATTATACAAGTTCGGAGCTAAGCAGACTAAGCAAGTATCCTTCATCTCTATAGGGTCTGTATTTACCACTATTCTTTACATACTTACCTCTTATCTATTTGGGGTATATGTATTGAGATTTGCCCGATATAATGAGTTATATGGCTCTATTGGGACGTTATTAGTAGTGATGTTCTATTTGTGGATTAACTGTATGATTCTATTGTTAGGTTTTGAATTAAATTTAGCTATAAATAAATTAAAGTCAAAAAAATAGCTATATTTGGGTTATAACCTTAAAATTAAACGCTGAACTATGAGAAATTTTTTAACGACAATTGTGTTGGTGTTAGCTGTGTCTTTATCAGCACATGCACAAAGTATAGTAGGTAAGTGGAAGACGATAGATGATAGTACAGGAAAAGAGAAGTCTATTGTTGAAATTTACGAGAAAGACGGTAAATATTACGGACAGGTAAAGAAACTTTTAAACCCATCTAAACCTAACCCAAAATGTGATAACTGTGAAGGAGATGAGAAAGGAAAACCTATCGAAGGACTTGTTATCATTAAAGACTTACAGAAAAAAGGAAGTGAATATACAGGTGGTAAAATCACTGACCCAGAGAGTGGTAAACAGTATAAATGTACTGTAAAACTAAATGGTAAGGATAAGCTGGATGTGCGTGGATATATCGGATTATCGTTGATAGGAAGAACACAGACATGGAAAAAAGCAGATTAAAGATAAGTGAAGTATTTATAACCGTTGTTTTATAATACTGAGACAGATTATCTAAAATAATTTTAAAAGATATAAAGGTCATTAGCACGCGCTAATGACCTTTTCTTTTGGGTAGAAGTCTTGTGTGGTATATAATCGGAGAGAGAAGAGGGAGTGAAGCCTGTAATTATGGCTACCTAATAGTTATCAAGCAAATCCTTATTCATAGGTTCTATTTCTTCAACACCCCTACAATACTTCTTCAACATTGCTTCAACAAACAAGCCTTCTAGTAGAGCAATCTTGGGGTATTGTTGAAGAAGTGTTGAAGGAAATGCTATAACTGCTTATATACACTGCTGTTAGGAGCTGTTGGGCAATTAGGATAGAAATGTTTGTTTTTGATTTATGTTATTGATTAGTAGTGTTTTGTGTCGTTTTTAGGGAGTGAAAAAAGTGATGCTTTTTTTATGTGGTATTTAGGTGTTATACATCACAGATTAGAAACCTTCAACAACGCGAGTAGAGGTGTATCGCGTGCATCTACTAGAAGTAATGAGATGTTATATATTACAGAATATATAACCTTGCGATAAATAAGAGCGAATATAGTACTGATGGGATGAGATAAAAATAAAGCGATTATCTTTGTAATTATTGATTTCTAAAAAATAGTACTATTAGTATGAATTACTTTGTTGAGGTTATTGTTCCATTAGCTTTAGACCCTACGTTTACTTATGCTGTAAGTGAGGCAGAATACGAGTTTATCCAAGTAGGGATGCGCGTAGCTGTTCCTTTTGGTCGTTCTAAAGTATATACGGCTGTGGTAATCGAAAAACACAATAGAGTACCTCAGTATTATGAGGCAAAAGAAATCAATGAGATTATAGATCTGACTCCTGTTGTCACTGAGAAACAGATCAGCTTATGGAAGTGGATAGCAGACTACTATATGTGTACGATAGGGGATGTGTATAAGAGTGCTATGCCATCACAGTTACTTTTAGAAAGTGAGACACTTATACAGTATAATCCGGATAGTACTATTAAAGCAGAAGAATTAGATGATGCAGAATATTTAATATATGAGGCACTTCAAGTACAGTCTATTCTTAAAGTAGAAGAGATTATAGCAGTACTGAACCGAAAGAAGGTCTTCCCTGTGATTAACTCTCTTCTAGAAAAGAAGATGATATTCTTACAAGAAGAGATGGTGGAGAAGTATAAGCCGAAACAGATTAGATATGTCAAACTAGCGGAGCAATACTTGGCTGAGAATGGTTTGGCAGATTTGATGGAAGTAGTCTCTCGTGCTGAAAAGCAAAGAGAGATGATCTTAAAATATTTTCAATTGCAGGCTGTGCACAAAAAGCCGATTACAGTCAAACAGTTAGTAGAAGAATCAGAATCTACATCTGCAGTAGTTAAGGCACTTATTAATAAAGGCATATTTGAAGATTACTATTTAAACCAAGATCGTGTGATCTTCGGGGATGCAGTACAAGATATTATCGAGTTAAGTGATGAGCAGAGTAAAGCTCTTTGGGAGATCGGGCAGTCATTAGAAACGAAGGATGTCGTCTTACTACACGGTGTAACTGCGTCTGGTAAAACAGAAGTATATATCAAACTTATAGAGAAATACTTGGCAAATGAAGGACAGGTATTATTTCTATTGCCAGAGATAGGGCTTACAACACAATTAGTGATGAGGTTGACTAGCTATTTTGGAAACGAAGTAGCAGTGTATAACTCAAAGTATTCTCACAATGAACGATTAGAGGTCTGGGATCAGGTATTGAATAAGTCTGAAAAAGCAAAAGTGGTTATCGGTACAAGGTTATCTGTCTTCTTGCCTTTTCAGGATTTACAGTTGATAGTAGTAGATGAAGAACAAGAAGGAAACTATAAGCAACACGATCCAGCTCCTCGATATCACGGAAGGGATGCAGCTATCGTATTGGCAAAACAGCACAATGCTAAAGTAGTCTTAGGATCTGCAACACCGAGCTTAGAAACGTATTACAATGCTACACAAGGCAAGTATGGTTTAGTGGAATTAAAGAAGCGCTATACCAATGTAGTCTTGCCAGAGATTGTTTTAGTAGATGTAAAAGATAAATATAAACGAAAACAGATGACAGGGCATTTCTCAGATCAGTTGATCGATGAGATAAATATGGCGTTGTCGTTAGAAGAACAGGTTATTCTGTTTCAGAACCGAAGAGGTTTCTCTCCTGTCGTAGAGTGTATGACTTGTGGAGCTGTACCAGAATGTCCTCATTGTGATGTGAGTTTGACATATCACAAGTATAAAAATGAGTTGAGGTGTCACTATTGTGGTTTTACGCTACCGATGCCCAAACAGTGTTTTAGATGTCACAGTGTGGATCTGAATACAAAAGGATTTGGTACAGAGCAAGTAGAGGAAGAATTAAAAGAGTTGTTTCCGAATAAGCGTATTGCGCGTATGGATCAAGATACAACTAGAGGAAAGTATGGCTTTGAGAAATTAGTAGAGTCCTTTCAAGCGAGACAAATCGATATTCTAGTAGGAACGCAGATGTTGGCGAAGGGATTTGATTTTGACAATGTGAATTTGGTCGGAATAATGAATGCGGACAACAGTTTGTATCATCCTGACTTTAGAGCGCATGAGCGGGCATATCAGATGATGACACAGGTAGCAGGTAGGGCAGGGAGAAAGGATAAAAAGGGTAAAGTGATTATTCAGACATTTAATCCGTATCACAATATCATACAGCAAGTGACTCATTATGATTATATGGGAATGTATAAAGAGCAGATGTATGAGCGATATAACTTTAAGTATCCTCCTTTCTATAGATTAGTTAAGCTGACACTAAGACATAAAGAGTTCGAGAAGTTAAAAGAGGCTTCATTTTGGTTGTATAACAACCTGAAGGAGCAACTAGGTGTACCTGTTTTAGGACCAGAAGAGCCTGCGATTAATAGGATACGCAATCAATATATACGAGTGATTTTAATTAAAATTCCTCAGAATGTACCTCTGATAAAGACAAAAGAGAATGTTCGAAAAATATTGAAAAGTTTTGAAGCGATAGGACAGTATCGCTCTGTGAAAGTAGTCGCTAATGTAGATTTCTATTAGCGATTTTTTTAGAAGGTAAAAGAAGTGTTATAAAAAAGAAATAATAGTATGGAATTAAAAATTGTAGTATCACAAGATTCATTTAATAGTCAAGAGGCTTATGATATCGTTTATTCAAATATCACGTTTATTAACTTGGTAAGAGAAGAAGGAGGATTAATGGAAGAGACAGTTCACCCAGATGCAATCCTAAGTTATTATCTTGATTATTATTTAGCTCAATATAAGAATGGAAACTTCTCTCAGATTGTTTGGAATACTCAGGCTGATTATGAGTTTTTTGCTATTATAGCTGATGGGCTAGAGAAAATAGGAGCTACACAAAACTTAGCTCTTTTAAAGAAGCAACTTGAAGTTTTAAATAATATTGACGAAACTGTATTAGAGGCATTCTGTGAGTCGGATTACTTTGGTACGAATCCTACAAGAGATCTGTTGAAGAATGATGATTTCTATAATCTAGAAGAGGATATCGTAGAGTTAAATGCGAAGTGGTTGAGAAATCACCCTGATCTAGATGTATTATCTATAGAAGGAATGTATCAGAGAGCAGAGGCATTATTAGACAAGAAAATAGAAAGATAAATAAGAGGGAGTGAAAAAGCTTAGATTTACTGAAGTGTCTTAGATATGTCATAGTTATGTCATAAGGAATATTATACATCTGATGTAGTTTTGAATTGTTTAAAATATAATAAAGAAAGCTATGAATGTATTAAGTCAAAAATTGAAAGAACTAAGAGTGATAAAGGGGTTTTCTCAAGAAGAGTTAAGTGAAAGGTCAGGTATTAGTATTAGGACAATTCAACGAATCGAAAAAGGAGATAGTGAACCACGAGGAACGACTTTACAATTGTTATGTGGTGCTTTAGGGCAAGATATTAAAGATATTATTTCTGTTGAGAAGATAGAACTAATTGTAAGTAGAAAGTATTATTTGTCAATATTAGTAGGGCTTATTATTCCTTTGGGAAATGTTTTAGGTCCTTTTATAGTTTGTATTAGCAATAATAGAGAGGAGTTTAAGAAAGAAGGGAAGCATATTATTTATAATCAAATAGTTTATGCGTTGTTGTCGGCTTTTATCATTATTATCTGGACAATAGGGAAAATTAATCATGTAGCAGGAATCAACTATGTTTTAATGTTTTTTCTTTGTTTGTCATTTGCTAATTATGGGGTTAGTGTTTATGCTTTATATAAAATGAATAAAGAAACAAAGAGAATGTTTTATTATCCGTTTTTTAAAAAATAAGAAATTAGTTTTGGATAGTATGTATAAAGTTGTATTTTTGCACCCAATTTTGTAACAAATAAAATTTAGTATTTATGAATCATTATGAAACTGTTTTCATCTTGAATCCCGTTTTATCTGAAACTCAGATAAAGGAAACAGTAGTGAAATTCGAAGAATTTCTTACTTCTAGAGGAGCTGAGATGGTAGCTAAAGAGGACTGGGGCTTAAAAAAATTAGCTTATGAAATCCAACACAAGAAAAGTGGTTTTTATCACTTATTCCAATTCACAGCACCTGCTGATATCATCATCAACTTAGAGACTGAATTCAGACGTGACGAAAGAGTTATGCGTTTCTTAACTGTAGCTTTAGACAAACACGCTGTATCTTGGGCTGAGAGAAGAAGAGAGAAATTAAAATCTAAAAAAGCTTAATTGTTATGTCAAGTATAGAGCAATCTGCAAAAGGAAAAAAAGACGGAGATATCAGATATTTAACGCCTTTAAACATTGAAACAAACAAAACTAAAAAGTATTGTCGTTTCAAAAAATCAGGAATCAAATACATCGACTATAAAGATGCTGATTTCTTATTAAAATTCGTTAACGAGCAAGGTAAAATTTTACCACGTCGTTTAACAGGAACTTCTTTAAAATACCAAAGAAAAGTATCTGTAGCGATCAAAAGAGCACGTCACTTAGCTTTAATGCCATACGTAGCTGATTTATTAAAATAATAACAAATCATAAAGTTGTTGGTTTTCATTCGTGAAACCTAACTTCTTATAAAAAGGACATCAACAATGGAAATTATCTTAAAACAAGACGTTCAAAAGTTAGGATTTAAAGATGACGTAGTAACTGTTAAACCAGGATACGGACGTAACTATTTAATCCCTCAAGGGATGGCTGTATTAGCTACTCCATCTGCTAAAAAAGTATTAGCTGAGAACTTAAAACAAAGAGCGCACAAAGAAGCTAAATTAGTAGCTGATGCTAAAGTTATCGCTGAGGCGTTAAAAGCTTTAGAAATCAAGATTGCTGTTAAAGCTGGTGGTGAAAAATTATTCGGATCTGTAACTAATGCAGATATCGCTGAGGTTTTCGCTAAAAATGGTCAAGAAGTTGACAGAAAATACATCACTTCAGGAGTTATCAAACGTTTAGGTAAATATACTGCTAACGTTCGTTTACACCGTGATGTAATCGTTGAAGTTGATTACGAAGTAATCGCTGAGCAAGAATAGTCTTAAAAGATTATATATAGAAAAGGCCTTCCATTTGGAAGGCCTTTTTTTTGCTATATAATTTAGCTAAATTATGTAAGGGAGGTTGGTTGATTACTAGTGTTTTTTTGTATCTTGGAAGTGTATAAAACTAAGCTGTGAAAAATAGCTTAATACTTCATTTATAGGAAGTAAGTAGTCGATTTAGTAGTGTTTAAAAACAAAAGGTAGTTATGAATAGATTAGTGAGAGTTTTAGGTATAGTTGTTATTGGGGTGTCTTTATTTGCTTGTAAGGATGACAAAGATACTTCTGGTGCAGAAGGAGAGGTGAAAGAAACAGTGGTGACAGATGAAAGTACTAATGAAAATAAGGTAGAAGAAGAAGATACAACTACACCATGGCAGAACTTATACGAGCAAGAACCTGCTATTCTAAAGAGTACTGAAAAGATATTTAAGATCGACAATAAGAAAGCTGTTACGCTAATGGATGAGTCGAATAAGATATCTGTGAGTAAAGATGGGCTTGAGACAGTATTAGCTGCGTTAAAGACTACTGCGGCTAAAGACTATTTGGGTGAAGACTTCAATAAGGCTGTAATAGCTAATGGAGGTACGGGAGTAGTGGTGAGAGTAGATGTGTCTCCGAATGCAAAGAATGATGGTTCTAATAAAAGAGGAAATTACTATCAATTCACTATTTATGAGAATTATGAAGATAGAATAGTGACGGTGGGTACATTCATTTTTGATGTAAGAACGTTGTCATTTTATGAAATGGATATTGTGGAGGCAGATTATGTGCCGTTAAAGTATGCAGTGTCTATGAAGAAGTCTTTAGCAGAGATAGTACAGAATTAATTTATCACATTATACGAATTGAAATGAAGGTATTATCTTTGTTTCAAATGCAATTTATATTATGAAATACAGTAGGCTTACGAAAGAGCAGTTTGAAGAATTACACCCAGAGTTTATTAACTTCTTAGCTGCACAGCAGATAGATAAGAATGAATGGGATAAGATAAAAGAAGAAAAGCCAGAAGTAGCAGAACAAGAGTTAGATATTTTCTCAGATTTAATTTGGGAAGGGGTACTGACGAATGCTAAATACTTAGAACATTATTCTAAGAGCCATATATTTTTGTTCGGTTTCGACGATAAAGAAATCAAGACTATCGTAATTAAGAGTAAACAATCTGATATAGATCTTTTAAGTAAAGAAGGACTGCAATGGTTATCAGATGCAGTGTTTACAGAAGATGTGGAAGTGAGACATGGAGGAAAAAGCTTTGGAGAGAATCGCAATGAAGAGATCTTTAGTCTAATCCAACAAGGAGCTATTCTGAGTGATGGTCATTTATATGGTCAATTTAAAGAAATGTTGAAACTGTAATCGTTTTAAAAAATGGATATTAAAGCACAATTAGATTTACTTCGCAAAGAATTAAATGAACATAATTATAATTATTATGTGTTGGATAATCCAACGATTTCAGATTTCGATTTTGATCAGAAATTAAAAGAATTAGAGAAGTTAGAATTAGCTCACCCAGAATATTTTGATATAAATTCTCCAACACAAAGAGTAGGAGGTACGGTGACTAAGAACTTTGATACTATAGTACACCGTTATAGAATGTATTCTTTAGATAACTCTTATTCTAAGGAAGATTTATTAGACTGGGAACAACGTGTACAGAAAGTATTAGGTGATGTGCCAGTAGAGTTTACATGTGAATTAAAGTATGATGGTGCATCTATTACGATTACGTATGAAGATGGAGTGCTGGTAAGAGCAGTGACACGAGGTGATGGAGTACAAGGGGATGATGTGACTAATAATATTAGAACAATTAGATCAGTTCCTATTCGATTAAACGGAGATTATCCTCAGAGTTTTGATATTCGTGGAGAGATAGTATTGCCATTGGCAGGGTTTGAAAAGATGAATCAAGATTTGATAGAAATCGGAGAGACGCCTTATTCTAATCCAAGAAATACAGCTTCTGGTAGTTTGAAATTACAAGATAGTGCCGAGGTTGCAAAACGTCCTTTAGATTGTCTACTTTATAATATAGTAGGAAGTGATCTAGGGGTAACAACACAATATGAAAGTTTAGACAAAGCTAGAGCATGGGGATTTAAAGTTCCTACTATCTCTAAGTTAGCTAAGAATATTGATGAAGTATTAGAGTTTATAAATTATTGGGATATTCATAGACATGAGCTACCTTATGAGACAGATGGAGTGGTGGTTAAGGTCAATTCATTGCATTATCAAGATGAATTAGGATATACTTCTAAAGCACCGAGATGGGCTATAGCATATAAGTTTAAAGCTGAACAAGCAGAGACTGTATTAAACTCTATATCATATCAAGTAGGTAGAACGGGAGCCATAACTCCTGTAGCAAACTTGGAACCTGTACAGTTGGCAGGAACGATAGTAAAACGTGCTTCTTTACACAATGCAGATCAGATAGCGAAGTTAGATATTCGTGTAAATGACTCTGTATATGTGGAAAAAGGAGGAGAGATTATCCCGAAAATAGTAGGTGTGAATTTAGAGGCTAGACCAGCTGACTCTGAACGTACAGTATACATTAAGGAATGCCCTGAATGTGGCACTAAGTTAAAGAGAAATGTCGGGGAGGCACAACACTATTGTTCAAATGTGTATGGATGTCCACCTCAAATAGCGGGTAGGATACAGCACTTTATCTCTCGTAAGGCGATGGATATAGAGGGGCTGGGAGAAGAAACTGTAGTACTGTTGTACAAAAATGAATTAGTAGAGAATTACGCTGACTTATACGAGTTAAAGAAAGAAGATGTTCTAGGTTTAGAACGCATGGGAGAGAAGTCTGCAGATAATCTGATAAAAGGTATAGAAGCTTCTAAACAGGTTCCTTTTGAACGTGTATTATACGCATTAGGGATCCGTTATGTAGGAGAGACTGTGGCTAAAAAGTTAGCAAATCATTATAAGACAATAGATGCTCTGGCAGAAGCTCCGTTAATGGAGTTGATAACAGTAGATGAAATTGGAGAAAGAATAGCACAAAGTGTAATAGACTTCTTTAGTAGTGATATTAATAAAGAAATAATTGCTAGACTAAAGGGATATGGTGTGCAATTTGTGTTAGAAGAAAAGGAGTCTACGGTAGTGTCAGATGTTCTTCTAGGACAGACATTAGTGGTATCTGGGGTGTTTGAACAAATGTCTCGCGATGAGATTAAACAAGCTATCGAAGATCATGGAGGAAAAGTAGGAAGTTCTATTACCTCTAAGACTAATTATGTCGTGGCAGGAGATAAAATGGGACCATCTAAGCTAGAAAAAGCAAATAAACTAGGTATTAAAATATTAACAGAAGCGGAGTTTATTGCGTTAATTCAATAATTCGATGTTAAATGTAGTATTACCTAATTAGCTATTTGTTTATCTTTACAAAAACAGTAACTTATATGTGGTTTAATACTTTAAAGAAAAGATCACTTCAAAAAGTAGTAGAAAAGTCAACATTAAAAGCAGTACCGGTCGATTTTAAATATGATTTTAAAGAAATCGGTATTGTAGTAGATAAAGCAGAAGCTAAGGTTATTCCAGATTTAATTAAAAGTTTAGAAAGAAAAGGAATACCTAGTACAAAAATACATTTCTTGGTTTATGCAAAAGATAGCAAGAAGAATAATGAGGAGCACCTGTTTGGGATGAGTGAGTTCACATTAACAGGAGGTATAGAGAATAAAGAAGTCCTTGAGTTTATTGAAAAGAAATGTGATTTGTTGATTAGTTATTATACAAATCAGGCTTTGCCTTTATTATGGGTGACATCAAAGTCTAATGCTATTTTTAAAGTGGGAGTTTCCTCAGAAAATACACAATTGAATCATTTTAGTTTAGCTTTAGAGCGATTAGATGTAGAGAATTTTGTAGACAATTTATTTAAATATATTAACGTTTTTAAAAATTAATAATTAGAAGAACTATGCAATCACTTATTGGTACGGGAGTGGCATTAGTAACGCCATTTAACAGCGATTTTTCTGTAGATGTAGAAGCATTACAGAATTTGGTAGAATTTACAATAGCAAGAGGAGTAGAATACCTTGTAGTATTAGGAACTACTGGGGAATCAGCAACTCTTAGTAAGGAAGAAAAACAGTTAGTCAAACGTACCGTAATAAAGGCTAATAAGAAAAGATTGCCATTAGTATTAGGAGTAGGAGGAAATAATACACATGCTGTATTAGATGAATTAACACAGGAGAACTTAGAAGGGTTTGATGCTATATTATCAGTATCACCTTATTATAATAAACCTACACAAGAAGGAATTTATCAGCACTTCAAAATGATTGCTGAGAATAGTCCATTACCTATTATTTTATACAATGTACCTGGTAGAACAGGAAGTAATATGGCAGTAGGGACTGTAGTTCGTTTAGCGAATGAGTTTAAGAATATCATTGGTATAAAAGAGGCAGCGGGAAGTATGGTACAAGGGATGGAGTTAATCCGTCAAAGTACTCGCAAAGACTTTTTAGTAATATCAGGAGATGATGCGATCGCATTGCCTTTGGTGTTAGCAGGAGGAGCTGGAGTTATTTCAGTAATAGGACAAGGTGTTCCTCAAAAGTTTACAGATATGATTCGCCTAGGATTAAAAGGAGATATCAAAGAGGCATTTAAATTACAATATGAATTAATGCCTATTATCGATATGATCTTTGAACAAGGAAACCCTGCTGGAATCAAAGAGATATTAAAGTTAGAAGGAGTGATGCAAAATACGCTTCGTTTGCCATTGGTTAATGTAGATACAGACTTAGCTTCAAGAATCGAAAAAGAAATTAAAATACTGAATTAAAAAAAGAAAGTTATGTTATCAGAAAAATTAGAAAAAGCACTTAATGAGCAGATTAAAATAGAGGGGGATTCTTCTCAGATTTATTTAGAGATGGCTTCTTGGGCAGAGATTCAAGGATTCGAAGGGATTGCTACTTTTATGTTCGCACAATCAGATGAAGAACGTCAACATATGCTTAAATTAGTTAAATATGTAAACCAAAGAGGAGGACAAGCTGTTATCCCTGCTGTGACAAAGCCAGAGTTGGATCACACATCATTTAAAGCGTTGTTTAAGCAATTGTTTGATCATGAGGTGTTTGTTTCAAAAAGCATTAATGAATTAGTACATATAGCTTTAGAAGAGAGAGATTATGCAACTCATAATTTCTTACAGTGGTATGTGTCAGAACAAATAGAAGAAGAAGCTACAGCACGTACAATTCTTGATAAGATAAACCTTATTGGAGATGATAAAGGAGGTTTATATTTATTTGATAATGATATTAAAAATTTTAACCAACAAGCTAATAATAACCCAGTGGTTTAATCGTTTAAGGAATAATGATTTATATGAAAAGATGTCATTTTAGACATCTTTTCTTTTTAATATAAAAAGCTTTTTGTATAATGCAATTATTAATTTAAATTTGCATTTGCTTTTACAGGACTATCTTGGAATTGCTTTTGTCAAAAACAACGAAAAACATTTATGAAAAAATATATAGGTTTATCTATTCTTGTGCTTTCAATAGCGAGCTGCGGTCCGATGCAAAAGGCTTTGAAGTCAGAAGATTACGAATATAAAAAGGAGGTAGCAAATCAGTTTTTTGAGAAGGGAAAATATAGAAATGCTATTCGTCTTTATGAACAATTAGAGACTGTTTATAGAGCGAATCCTAAAGCAGAAGATATGTTTTTTAACTTCGCTGAGGCGACTTATTTGACAAAAGACTATGAATTATCAGGGTTTCGTTTTAAAAACTTTGCGGCTACATATCCAAGAAGTGATAAGCGTGAAGAAGCTCTTTTAAAAGAGATTAAGTCTGGTGTCGCATTATCACCTGTGTACTCTTTAGATCAAAGAGTGACTTATGATGTAATAGATAAATTACAAAAGTTTATTGATCAATATCCTGGTTCTAATTTTGTATTTGAAGCTAATTCAATTATGCAAGAGATGAATGAGAAGATCGAGAGAAAGACTTATGAGAATGCAAAGCAGTTAAATACGATTGGAGATTGGACTAGAAATTACAATGCTGCTATCGTAGCATTAGATAACTTTATCTATGATTATCCAGGTACGAAATATAAGGAAGATGCCTTGTTCTATAAGTTTGATTCAGCTTATAAATTAGCAATGAACAGTGTGCATTATAAAATGGAAGAACGTCTGAATACAGCAAAGTCAATGTACGACGTATTAGTTCGTTTTAATGCAGAAACAAAATACAAAAAGCAAGCAGATGGTATGCTTGAAAATATACAAGAAGAATTAGCAAAATTTTCAAAATAACTTAAGCGAAAGAGATGGATTTAAAGAAAACAAATGCTCCAGTAAACACAATTACTTATAACAAAAGTAAGATTGAAGAGCCTACAGGAAATATTTATGAGGCTATTACTATAATTGCTAAGAGAGCAAACCAAATCAACACAGAAATCAAGAATGAGTTGGTTGACAAGTTGGAAGAGTTCGCTACTTACAATGATAGTTTAGATGAAGTATTTGAAAATAAAGAACAAATAGAAGTATCTAAATTTTATGAAAAATTACCTAAAGCTCAAGCATTAGCTGTAGAAGAGTGGTTAGAAGGTAAAGTTTCATACAAAGAACAATAGAACATAAATAATACTTAGTGATGTCAAGTTTAGGCGGTAAAAAAATAATACTAGGTGTAACTGGTGGAATTGCCGCGTATAAGACGGCACACTTAGTACGTTTACTTATAAAAGCAGGTGCCGAGGTCCAAGTGATCATGACACCTGCTTCTCATCAATTTGTAACTCCTTATACTTTATCTACTTTATCAAAGAATCCAGCATATACAAATTTCTTCAATGATGCTGGTGAAGGAGGGACATGGAATAATCATGTTGATTTAGCACTTTGGGCTGACTTAATGGTCATAGCTCCTGCGACTGCCAATACATTAGCGAAGATGGCTAATGGATATTGCGACAATCTCTTAATGGCAATCTATCTATCTGCTAAGTGCCCTGTTATGGTAGCACCTGCGATGGACTTAGATATGTATGTGCACCCTACTACAGACCGTAATTTAGCTTTGTTAGAAAGTTATGGTAATCTTATTATTCCTGCTGAAGAAGGTGAACTAGCAAGTGGTTTAGTGGGAAAAGGTCGTATGGCTGAACCTGAGACAATCTTGCAGGCTGTAAAAGATGTGTTGTTAAATAATTTGCCCCTAAAAGGAAGAAAATTATTAATAACTGCGGGGCCTACATACGAACCTATAGATCCTGTGCGTTTTATAGGTAATCATTCTTCTGGAAAAATGGGGTATGATATTGCTCTAGAGGCTGCTAAGCAAGGTGCTGATGTAGTATTAGTGTCAGGTCCTAGCAATCAGAAAATAGCGCATGAACGAGTAAAGGTTATCTCAGTTATGTCTGCTATGGAGATGTATGAGGCATGTCATCAGTATTATGCTGATGTAGACGCTGTGGTTGCTGCTGCTGCAGTAGCAGATTATCGACCTAAAGAAGTAGCTACTGAAAAGATTAAAAAGAACAGTGAAGAGTTTATAATAGAAATGGATAAGAATCCTGATATATTAGCTTCACTAGGTGCTATAAAGAAAGAACAGTTTCTGATAGGTTTTGCACTAGAAACTCAAAATGAGATAGAACACGCAAAAGCTAAAATCAAGAAGAAGAATTTAGATTTAATTGTTTTAAATTCTTTAAAAGATGAAGGAGCAGGTTTTGGAAAACCAACGAATAAGGTTACCTTTATAGATAAAGATTTTAATATAGAACCTAAGGAATTAAAATCTAAAGAAGAAGTAGCTCAGGATATTATATATAAGATAATTAAACATTATGAATAAACTTATTTGGCTTTTTGGTTCGCTTTTTATAGTTCTAAACAGTTATGCTCAGGAGCTTAATGCAATAGTAACGGTTAACCATAGCCAAGTAGGAAATAGTAATCAAGCTTACTTTAAGTCTCTAGAGAAATCACTTAAAGATTTTATAAACAATACCAGTTGGACATCTAAGAAGTTTTCTCCAGTGGAGAGGATAGATTGTATGTTTTTTTTGAATGTAACTACTTACGGTAATAATACAGTATCTGGAACCCTTCAGGTCAAATCATCTAGACCTGTTTATGGATCTGGATATTCTACACAAGTATTATTGTTCAACGATAAGGATATTGTTTTTAATTATATTGAGTTTGAACCTCTTTATTACAATCCTAATTCATACGACTCTAATTTGACTTCTTTGATAGGATTTTATGCGAATCTAATTATAGGATTGGACGCAGAAACGTTTAGTAAAGGTGGAGGGAGTACTTATTTGCAAACAGCAAATGGTATAGCTTCTATTGCTCAACAAGGAAATTATAGAGGATGGAAGCAAGGGGATGGTAGTAATACAAGATATTCTTTTATTAGTGATTTAGCTTCGGGAGTTGGAGAGGCTTATAAAGATGCTTTATATAAATATCACCGTTTAGGATTAGATCGTATGAGTGATAATGTAGCGGATGGAAGAGATGGTATTCTGCAAGCTTTAATAACTTTAGAAGGTTTTAATTCTACTCGACCAAATTCTTTTCTGACACGTGTTTTCTTTGATTCTAAAACAGATGAGTTGATAGGTGTTTATGGTGGAGTGACAGATAAAAATAAGAAACGTGTAGTGGAATTATTGAATAAATTAGCTCCATTAAATGGATTAAAATGGAATAGTCTTTAGTTCTAAAATTAAGTTATATGCTTATATCATTAACAATCAAAAACTTTGCACTTATTGATACATTAGAAATAGATTTTTCTGATGGCTTTTCTATTATTACAGGTGAAACAGGAGCTGGTAAGTCTATTGTGTTAGGTGCATTAGGTTTGTTACAAGGAAAACGTGCTGATTTATCTTCTCTAAAGGATAAAGAAGTGAAGTGTGTTATAGAAGGTCATTTTAGTATTGGTAAATATGGATTGAAGGATTTATTCAATGAGTTAGAATTAGAATATGAAGATGTGACGATTATAAGAAGGGAGATTTCTCCTTCTGGTAAATCTAGAGCCTTTGTAAATGATAGCCCTGTTAATTTATCTGATTTGCAACAATTAACAGAACACTTAATAGATATACATTCCCAACATCAAACAATGGAATTGTCTGATGAAAATTACCAAATGCAAATTGTTGATGCAGTTGCAAGTAATAGCAATATTTTAGAGGAGTATAAAGGACATTTAGTATTATACAAGAAAGCCCAAACACAATTAAGAAGTTTACAACAACAACAGGCTGATTTAATCAAAGAACAAGATTATAATGCTTTTCTTTTAGAAGAGTTGATTCAAGGTAACCTTGATGGATTAGATCAACAAGAATTAGAGCAAGAGTACGAAAAACTGAATAATGTTGAGTTTGTAAGAGAAAGCTTTGGACAATCAATTAATCTTTTGGCAGACGATGAAGTAGGGGCGGTTTATAGATTGAAGGAGGTAAAGCAATTATTACAGAAAACGAGTACCATTTCTAAAGATTATGAAGAGTTATATACTCGTATTAGTAGTGTAGAAATAGAGCTGAAAGATCTGTCTGATGAGATAGAACGCCAATTAGATAATGTGTCTGCAGATCCTGAACAATTAGATTTAATTAATGATCGCTTACAATTACTATATAATCTACAGAGAAAACATCAAGTAGCTACTGTAGAAGAATTATTAGCTATTAGAAGTGAACTGGAAGAGAAAGTAGATCTAGCTAGTGGAATAGACGATAAAATAAGCTCATTAGAAAGAGAAATTGATAAGTTAAGTGTTGTTTTACACGAAGTAGGAGATAAGCTCTCAGAATCGAGAATAAAGGCTGTTCCTGTTTTAGTCAAACAACTATTAGAGATATTGTCATTAGTAGGAATACCTAATGCCAACTTCAAGTTTGACTTCACTGTATCCAAGAATTTTTTAGCTAATGGGAAAGATGAGTTACAACTGTTGTTTTCTGCTAATAAAGGAATGGATTTCGGTGTGCTAAAGAAAGTTGCTTCAGGAGGAGAATTGTCTAGAATTATGTTAGCGATAAAAGCAATATTAGCTAGGTATTCTAATTTGCCTACTATTATCTTTGATGAGATAGATACTGGGGTTTCTGGAGAAGTAGCTGATAAGATGGGAGTGATTATGAAAGATATGAGTACTCATATGCAGGTGTTTGCTATTACGCATTTACCTCAGATAGCAGCAAAAGGGAAGCAACATTATAAAGTGTACAAAACATCTGATGACGAAACGACTACTTCACAATTGACATTATTAGATTATGAGAGTAGAGTGAAAGAGATAGCACAGATGTTATCAGGGAAAGATATTAGTGATTCTGCTTTAGTTCATGCTAAAGAGTTATTATCAAAATAGAAAAAGCCATCACATGATGGCTTTTTTATTTACGGTTTAGGTTGTTCAAAAATAGTGTGATATATAGTTTGCTTCTCAGTTACTCTAAAGTATCCTAGTGCTTCTTTATCAGGTGTAGTAAGGTTTTTGACATTCCCCTTTATTTTAGAAATAGGTGTCTGAAAAGGACCTCCTCCATTGTTTAAAGCATCAGTTATAAGCCACATATAATCATAATAGTTTCTAGAGATTTGATGTAGATCTATTTGTATCTTGTCACCAGGTTCATAATCTTTGTCTGTTGATATGTCTTCTATTAGTTTACCTTTAGAGAACTCGTTAGAACGAACACTTAAGGCAGGTCTTTTATTTTCCCAAAGTAAATTAGTGTAATAATAATTTAATTTATTATCACCTTTATCTGTATCTTGAAAGTAAATTCTAATCGTATAATAGTAATCATTAAAGAACTTTTCTCTTCTTTGTTCTAACCTTTCTATTTTAGGAGTTTCAACTAACCTTTCGGTTGCTTCATAAATATCATTATCATACTCTATGTGTAATTTATATTTATTTTTCACAAAGTCTTTTTTAATAGAAGTAGAGATATATCTTCCAGTCTTATTGAGTTCTTTGAACTGATGTTTAGTTCCTTTTTCGTCTTCTACCCATACTGTTGCATTATGGACTTTAGGTGCTTGTGGATTATAAAAATCTGTAGTCAAAGATAGATTGATACTTAGGGTATCTTGTTTGTTCTCTGCATCAAAATCGAGATTACCTTCAACAACTAATCTTGGAGGTGCTGTTGGTAAGTCTATATCTATTACATGCTCACAAGAAGTAAGGTATAATAGAATAGAGAGTATACTTATATATTTGAGAATATTCATTTGATTAGAATTTAAAGTTATAGGTTACACTTGGAACCATTCCGAAAATAGACATTTTAACAGCTTCATTCTGTCCTCTGTGATCTTTGTGTTCACGGAATGATATAGAAGCGGCATTGGCTCTTCCATAAAGATTATATATGCCGAATACCCATTCACTTTGCCACTTTCTACTTGTGTTTTTTGTAGGGGTATAAGTTGCTGATACGTCTAAGTGATGATAAGCAGGTAGGCTGTAAGCACCTCTTTTCCCAAAATTAGGAACACTCTGACCTAAATAGTCATATCTTCCTTCTGGGTAAGATGTTGGTCGTCCTGATTGTAAGGTAAAGCTAGCGCTAAGATCCCACTTCTTGTTTAATTGGTACATAGCCGTAACAGAAAAGTCATGTGTTTTATCATAAGCAGTTCTATACCATTGACCATTATTTACTCCTGGCTCATCTGGTGTTCTACCAGGTGTTCTCTGCTCTGATTTTGCTAAGGTGTAGGATACCCATCCTGTAAGTCTACCTAGATTCTTACGCACCAATAGCTCTAGTCCGTATGCTCTAGATTCACCACTAAGTATTACGCGTTCTAAAGCATCATTACCTATCAGTTGTGCACCATCTATATAATCTACTCTGTTATCTCCTTTTTTATAGTAAACCTCTGTTTCTAAACTATATTTTCCTTCTTTAAAGTTTCTGAAGTATCCTAATGCAACTTGATCAACGAGTTCTGGCTTGATATATTTACTACTTGGTGTCCAGATATCTAATGGAGTTGGTGCTGCCGTATTAGACATTAAATGAAGATACTGAGCCATTCTATTATAACTAGCTTTAATAGATTGATCATCATTAATAATATAAGCAATGCCGAAACGTGGTTCAAAATTATTGTAGTTTTGAATACTCTTACCTCTATTATAAGATTCAGTCCCTATGATATCTGCCATCTTGTATAAACCTAGTTCAGAGTCATATCTTACAGGTTGATTGTTTTGATATAGATTGATATTTTCTTTTCCTAGATTAGTAAATGTAGAAAACCTAGCCCCATAGTTTAAATTGAAATGTTGACCAATACTCTGTTCTGCTTCTAAATAAACACCTCCTTCAAAAGCGTATTTAGAATCTATCTTCTTATAAATAATAGATGAGTCTGGTTTTGTTGGCTTAATTACTCCTGGAGAAAAATCATAGTAAAGACCACTTACTCCATATTTTAATTGAAGATTACTATGGATGTCATGAGTTAGATCATACTTTAATGAGTAACTTTTAATATCAGAATCCCATTTAAAGCCAGTTATTTCCATATCTAGACCATATACATAGTCACTGTATGAAGTGGTAAGTTTACTACTTAGATTATCTGAGAATAAATGATGCCATTGAAGATTTAAAATTGAGTTTCCAAAGGTGTTCTTTAATAACTGACTAAAACTAAATACATCTCGTCCGAAATAACCAGATAAGGTTAGTTTATTGTTTTCGTTTAAATCAAAGTTTAATTTAGTGTTTAAATCATAAAAATAAGCAGAGTTCTTATTGTCTGTTAACTTTAGGAATAAATGTGCATACGAGGCTCTTCCTGCTACTAAGAAGGAAGATTTTCCTTTCTGCATAGGGCCTTCTGCCATTAATCTACTAGAGATAACTCCTATACCTCCTGTGCCATGAAACTCCTCAGTATTACCATTTTTTTGGAATACTTCTAATACAGAAGAAGCTCGTCCTCCAAATCTAGCTGGTATTCCTCCTTTGTATAACTTGATGTCTTGAAGTGCGTCTGAATTAAACACTGAGAAGAAACCAAATAGGTGAGAAGAGCTAAAAACATTTGCATCATCTAAAAGTACTAAGTTCTGTCCTGCACTTCCGCCTCGCACATTAAATCCTGACGCTCCTTCACCAGCATTTGTTACACCAGGGAGTTGTAAGATAGACTTTAAAACATCTGTTTCGCCTAGTACAACAGGCATTTTCTTAACTTCCTCTATAGATAATTTATTGACACTCATCTCTGGTGTTCTAATATCTGCTTTTGTAGAGTTTTTTATTATGACTACTTCGTCTAATTGAGCAGTATCAGATTTTAGGATGATTTTTAATGTATTATCTTTAGTTGTGTCTATATTAGCATGATGATTAGTGTAACCTAAGTATGATACTAGAATGTTATACTGTCCTGATGGAATAGAGATACTAAACTCTCCTAACTCATTAGTGGTGGTAGCTTGATCTAATTCTTTTATATAGACAGTAGCTCCTATTAAGGGAGAGTTTTTATCTAGTACCTTTCCTTTTAATATTGTTTGTACTTGTTCATTTATGACATTCGCCATCGTATGCTGTACATGAAAAGGAATTGTAGATACGTAGAAACTCAGTCCCAATAAATAATTGGTAAACTTTTTGTGATTAATCATTCGTTTATCTTATTATGTTTCAATGCAAAAATAGGTAAGTAATTATTGCTATTTGTTTAATTAAACGCTGATGAAGTAGCTATTATTTTAATGGCTTTCAAATAAATAGTAATGAAAGGATAATGTTATTATTAATGATTCTTTACATTTGTTTGTATGAAGTCACTATGGAAATTTTATTCTAACTTTTGGTTGAGGAATGTGTCAGTTATCATTCTACTTCTTAGTGTATTTACATTCGTCGCTTCTGTAGATAAAAGTGATCGTTCATTAACTGAGATTTGGGAGGAGTTAGTGCCTTCCTTCTTTATTGTATACGGTTGTATTTTAATTAGTAATATTTTGCTGATTAAGAGATATATGATTACCAAACGGTACAATATTTTCTTACCATTATTTACTATATATTGGATTGTAGTTCTAATTGGTACTGGGTTATTAAATATGCTTATAGATGGATTTGATTCTTGGTTGAGTGAAATTCTAAATACTATATTTTTAATGTTTTTAGGATCGGGTACTTATTTTATTCACTTATGGGTATTCAATGATATTACAGTTCGTGAAAAGCGTTTAGTAAATACTGTAGCTGAATTGGACTTCCTCAAGATGCAGTTAAACCCACATTTTCTTTTAAACGCAATGAATAACTTATATGGCGAGGCTCTAACTAATCCAGAAGAAACGCCTGAGCGAATTTTGCAATTATCACATTTATTAAGATATCAATTAGAAGCAACTAAAAGAGAGTTTGTTTCTTTAGATCAAGAAATAGAATTTTTAAAAGAATATTTTAATTACTATAAGTTTAGGACAAACGATTTAGTCGTAGATATAAAATATGAAGGGGATATTGAGAAGTTTCAAGTGCCTCCACTTTTGTATTTTAGTTTGGTTGAAAATGCGATAAAATTTGCTTTACAAACTGAATTTCCTTTTATAAAATTAAGAGGATATGCTAGAGATAATCATTTGCTGTTCGAATTAGAAAACAGTTGTTTGCCTGACGAAATGTTGCAAAAAGGAACAGGAGTTGGGCTTTTAAATCTAGAAAGAAGATTAGAAGTCTCTCATTTGAGATATAAATTTACAAAGAATAAATCAAAAAATTATTATAAAACCACTTTAGAATTATGGGAATTACCTACCAGTGTTTAATAGTAGATGATGAGAAACCTGCACATCAGGTGCTTTTAAGTCATATTAAGCAATGCGATGATTTAGAATGTATAGGGCATGCTTATAGTGGAAAAGAAGCTCTAACTTTTTTACAGAGTAATGAAGTAGATATATTATTCTTGGATATTAATATGCCTTTAGTATCAGGTTTAGAGTTGCTAGAAATGTTACCTATTAAACCCACTACGATTGTGACAACAGCGTATTCAGACTTTGCATTAGAATCTTATCAGAATGATGCAGTCGACTATTTATTAAAACCAATAGCTTTTAGTAAGTTCCTTAAAGCAGTTGAAAAAGCAAAGGTATTCTGTAAGGATAGAAAAGAAAATAATCGCAAGAGCGAACTTCAAAAAGTATTAATAAAAGAAGATGGCTTTGATTATTTTATAGAAATGTCAGATATCATGTATGTTGAAAGTGCAGGTAATTATATCAAGATATTTACTAAAAGTAGGCGTAAGAGTTACTTTGTATATGGGTCGCTAGTAGGGTTTAAAACAGAATTAATAGGAGATAACTTTGTTCAGGTACATCGTTCTTTTATTATTAATAAAGAGTGTATAAAAGAGCGATTTATGAGTAAAGTCATTTTAATGAATGGCGATGAAGTGCCTATTGGGCGTAAGTATCAAATTTTATTAGATCAATAAAAGAGAGTATAAAAAAAGGTCATCAGTTAACTGATGACCTTTTTTAGTATATCGATGCTATATTAGATAGTGTCAATAATTTGGTTTAAAGTAGCACTTGGACGCATAGCCTTAGCTGTGTCAGCTACATTTGATTGGTAATAACCACCGATGTTTTGAGCTTTACCTTGAGAAGCGATTAACTCTTCGTTGATTTTAGCCTCACCTTCAGTCATTGCTTTTGCGATAGGAGCAAATTTAGCTTGTAATTCAGCATCTTTAGATTGGTTAGCTAATGCTTCAGCCCAATACATTGCTAAGTAGAAGTGAGAACCACGATTATCAATAGATCCAACTCTACGAGCAGGTGATTTATCATTGTCTAAGAACTTAGCAGTAGCTTCGTCTAATGTCTCAGCTAATACCATTGCTTTAGGGTTGTTTTGAGTTTGGCTTAAGTGTTCGAATGAAGCACCTAATGCTAAGAACTCTCCTAAAGAATCCCAACGTAAATATCCTTCTTCAATGAATTGTTCGATATGTTTAGGTGCAGAACCTCCTGCTCCAGTTTCGAATAATCCACCACCATTCATTAATGGAACGATAGATAACATCTTAGCTGAAGTACCTACTTCTAAGATTGGGAATAAATCTGTTAAGTAATCACGTAATACATTTCCTGTTACAGAGATTGTATCTAGACCTTGACGGATTCTTTCTACAGATACTTTAGTAGCTTCTACTGGGTTTAAGATTCTGATATCTAATCCAGTAGTATCGTGATCTTTTAAGTATGTATTTACTTTAGCGATGATTTCTCTATCGTGAGCTCTGTTTTCATCTAACCAGAAGATAGCAGGAGTATCAGATAAACGAGAACGGTTAACAGCTAGTTTAACCCAGTCTTGGATAGGAGCGTCTTTAGTTTGACACATTCTGAATATATCTCCAGCTTCTACATTTTGTTCGAAGAAGATATTTCCTTTATCATCAGATACGCGGATTACTCCATTTGTGTCAGCTTGGAATGTTTTGTCATGAGAACCATATTCTTCCGCTTTTTGAGCCATAAGACCTACGTTAGGAACAGATCCCATAGTAGTAGGGTTATAAGCACCATTAGCTTTACAGTCTTCGATTACAGTTTGGTATACACCAGCGTAACAACGGTCTGGAATGATAGCTAAAGTATCTTGTGATTTTCCTTCAGCATTCCACATTTGTCCTGAAGTACGGATCATAGCTGGCATAGAAGCATCTACGATAACGTCAGAAGGAACGTGTAAGTTAGTGATACCTTTATCAGAGTTCACCATTGCGATAGCAGGACCATTAGCAATAGCAGCATCAATAGCAGCTTTTACTTCAGCTTCTTGAGCATGTCCAGCTAATTTAGCGTATAAATCACCTAATCCATTATTTGGGATAATACCTAATTCTGCAAATAAAGTAGCATATTTAGCATATACTTCTTTGAAGTAAACTTCTACTACAGCACCGAAGATGATAGGGTCAGAAACCTTCATCATTGTCGCTTTTAAGTGAGTAGAGAATAAGATACCTTTTGCCTTAGCTTCTTCTTTACATTCAGAAACGAACGCTTTTAATTTATTTACGTTTAGTACAGATGAGTCAATGATTTCACCTTTTAATAAAGGAGCGTAATCTTTTAATAATTTAATAGCACCATCAGTACCTACAAATTCGATTTTATATTTACAGTTATCAGCTATAGTTACTGATTTTTCACTACCATAAAAATCACCTTCAGACATAGAAGCTACTCTTGTTTTAGAATCAGCTGACCATGCTCCCATTGAGTGTGGGTGTTTTTTAGCATAGTTTTTAACTGCTTTAGGAGCTCTACGATCTGAATTTCCTTCACGTAACACAGGGTTTACAGCAGAACCTAAGATTTTAGCATATCTAGCTTTAATCTCTTTTTCTTCTTCAGTTTTAGCATCTGCAGTATAGTTAGGCACAGCATAACCATGAGCTTGCAATTCTTTAATAGCAGCATTTAACTGAGGAATAGAAGCAGAGATGTTTGGAAGTTTAATGATATTAGCTTCTGGAGTCTTTGCTAATTCTCCTAATTCTGCTAATGCATCACCGATTCTTTGCTCTTCTTTTAAGAACTCAGGGAAAGTTGCAAGAATACGTCCTGCTAAAGATATATCTCTTGTTTCAACATCTATACTTGCTGTTTTAGCAAATGCTTGTACAATAGGTAAGAACGAATACGTAGCTAACATTGGAGCCTCGTCTGTAAACGTGTAAAGGATTTTAGATTTTTGTGTCATTTTTTATTTACTTTAAATGAAAACAATATTATCGTTAAATATATTTTGTTTAAAACTTGAAATTTATATAGCAAATATACTAAATATGTATGTTATTGTTTAGGCTTAATACCCTTTTTAGAGTTGAATTATGAATTTGATAATTCAGACTTTTTATATTTCTGTTTTAGTACATTTTGATATAATATTTTATCATATTAATGAAAAAGGTCACCCTATAAAAGAGTGACCTTTGTTCTTATTTTAGATTTATTAGTTTTTTCCACCAAGGGCGTTTGTCTACTTCTAGATCTTGGCCATATCCATAACCATATCCGTATCCATAACCATATCCTTTGTTTGTCTCAGTATCATTTAAGATAATTGACATATTCGGAAGTTTACCTTCTTTGTGTAAGTCATTAGGTAATTTAAGCATACGTTTGTCTAGGTAGTTTGCTCTCGCTACGTAGATGAACGTATCAGCATATTTCGCGATTAACAAGGTATCTGTAACTAAACTAACAGGAGCTGTATCTACGATGATATAGTCATATTGTTTTTTAAGAGTCTCAAACATATCTCCTATTCTATCTCCCATTAATAGTTCTGCTGGGTTAGGTGGAATAGTACCTGCTGGTAAAGCATACATGTTTTCGTAACCATCTATTTTTACAACATACTGGTTGATATCGTCCTCTTTTCTTAATAAGTAGTCAGATACGCCTTTAGTAGGAAGCATGATATAATCATCTAATCTAGGGTTACGAATATCTAATCCGATAAGAAGAGTTCGTTTACCTGATAATGCAATTGTAGCTGCAATATTTACAGATGTAAATGTTTTACCTTCTTTAGGGAATGTAGAAGTTAAGAATATCATCTTAGCATTACCTTCCTGTACATCACTTAGCATAAACTCAAGGTTCGTTCTAACGATACGAAGAGCTTCAGCAGTACTCGTTCTACTCGCAATATTAACGATTTTGGAATTATCGTTAGAGTGTGGTATATCACCTAAGAATGGAACTTGAGTATTTTCTTCAATGTCTAATCTAGTCTTAACCTTAGTATCTAATAAGCTACGTAAGTAGATTAAAGCAAATGGTATTAATCCTCCCATGATAAGAGCGGCTAATAAGATAATTGCTTTTTTAGGAGCTACTGGTTTATCACTACTCTTAGCTACATCGATTATTTTAGCATTTTGTTCTGTTGCTGCTAAAGCGATTGCAGTTTCCTCTCTTTTTTGGAATAAGTATAAGTAGATAGCCTCTTTTACCTTTTGCTGTCTATCGATGATTCTGAACTCTCTTTCTTGTTTTGGTACAAGAGATAGTTTAGATTTTAATTCAGATTCTTTAGACGCTAACTCTCTACGTGTAATTTTTAGATTGCTCTCGGCTCTTAGAAGGCTTTCTAATACAGAAGCTTTCATAGAGTTGATTTGATCGTCTAATTTAACGATAGCCGGGTTAAGCTTAGTTGTACTAGTACTTAACTTATTTCTTTCTAATACTAATTTATTATATTGATCAATTAAGCTGTTAGAGCTAACATCTGTCGATACTATATTACCAGGAAGTAATTCGTTTGGTTTGCTGCTTTTTAAGAACTCTATTAGAGAAGAGATAACTTTTAATTCGGTTTCATTACTAATGATTTGTTTTTCATAAACATTAGCATTCTCTAAGTGAATTTTTAATTCTGTAGGAATATCAGTAATGCTATTTCTAGCTTTATATCCCTCTACGTTCTTTTCTACATCACCTAGTTCATCAGTAATCAGGACTAGACGAGAGTCGATGAACTCTGAAGTTTTCTCTGAGATAAAACGTTTATCAGCTATAGCACCATCATTGTACAAAGTAATCAATGTGTTTAAATAATCTTTTGCTTTCGCTGGCGTAGCGTTTAACAATGATAATTCAAGCACAGTAGAGAACTTATCAGTAGGAGCTATTTTTACCTCTTTTACGTAATAATCAACGACTTTTTGGACAGGTTTTACTTGTACTAGTATTTCATTTACAGTTTCTTCACCACCTTCTTTTTTAAGAGCATCTAGTGTTCCTGTTTTTTTAGGAGCATTCTTAGTTACGATAAGTTTACCTAATATAGTAGAAATAGGTTCATCATATTTAAAAGTACCTAATTCTTCTTCCTCATCATTTAATAACAAGAAAGACGATTCAGTTCTATCTTTAACAATAAATGAATACTCGATATCATCAAAGTCAAAAACACGCTCTACAAAGTTGATAGAAACAGGACTATTACCATATAAATCCTTTTTTACAAATCTATCGTTATTGATTAAAGCTATATTTAATTGTAATCTTCTAACTGTTCTTTCTGCAAGACTTCTTGATTGTAGTACTTGTGTCTCGTTTTCTACATTACTTTTACCACCAGAGAACATCCCTAAGTCAGCGAATGCTGCCATTTCAGACGCTATTCCACCACCTCTTTTTTCATCTTTTACAATGATAGAAGTATTGATAGAATATATCTTCTGGCTATAACGTAAATAAACGAAAGCTAAAGCTACAGTAATAAAAACACTTAATACAAACCATCTCCAGTGAACTAAATATTTCTCTAGTTCTTCTCGTATGTTTATATTAGAGTTTTCTTGATTGTCAAATTTGTTTTCCATTTTTCTATTTTGTAGCAAGTGCTATTACAGTTACTAAAAGTGATAATGCAGATAATCCTAAACTTAAGTTAGGTCCTACTACAGAAGAGTTTACTCTTGTTTTGTTAGGCTCTACATATACAATATCGTTTTGATTTAAATAATAGTATGGAGATACCATAAAGTCCGCTTTAGTCATGTCTACACGGATAGGAACTCTTCTTCCATCTATTTCTCTTATCAGTAATATATTGTCTCTTTTTCCATATACTGTTAGGTCACCAGATAATGCTATTGCTTCAGCTAATGTAAGTCTCTCACTATTGATAGTGTGTACACCTGGCTTATTTACCTCCCCTTGTACTGTCACTTTGTAGTTCATGATTCTCATGTTGACAATAGGGTTATTGATATATTGGCTTATTTGTTTTGACAGTATTTCTACAGCTTCTTTTTTGCTTTTACCACCTACTTTAATAGTTCCTAATACAGGAAATTCTATATTCCCATCACTATCTACTAAGTATAAGTGTTGAGTCATAGTACCACTACCAGCAGGATTGTTAGGATTTGTAGTCATTGTATTAGCTAAGTTAAACGGAGCAGCTGCTTCAGGATCTTCTGCAGATACAATGATCATTAGCAAATCATCTGCTCTTAAACGAGTCTCAAATTTATTATCATTAGACTCTTTTAGTAATACATCCTCAACGTTTTGGTAGTATACAACACTCTCTCTAGATGCACATGACCCTAGCAAAAGCATGGTGCAAAAGAAAAGAGATAGTTTTAGCGCAATTATATTTTTCATTGTTATTTTTTTGCAAATATATAGTTTCTAAATAGTCAAAAAAAAGAGTTTTACCATTTAAAGTGTCAAATATAGTTTTTTCTGAGTAGAGATAAAATGATGCTTTCGCAAAAAGTACAGTGTTTTTAGGATAATTCACCTTTTTTCTAATTATAAAAAACACAATAATCTCAGAAATTAAAAGAACTATAAATAATAACTGTTAAATATGTAAAAGTGGCTTTTGATTCTTATTTAGAACGTTAGTTTCTTTTTACGTAGCTCGAAGTTCTGACCTAAGTACACTTTTCGTACCATTTCGTCTTCTGCTAGCTCTTCTGGAACACCTGCTTTTAAGATACCTCCTTCAAACATAAGATACGTTTTGTCTGTAATAGCAAGAGTCTCTTGAACGTTGTGATCTGTAATAAGGATACCAATGTTTTTGTTTTTTAAGTTCGCAACGATTTTTTGGATATCTTCTACTGCCACAGGGTCAACTCCCGCGAAGGGTTCATCTAGAAGAATAAACTTAGGATCAGTAGCTAATGCTCTAGCGATTTCTGTACGTCTTCTTTCTCCTCCAGATAGTACATCTCCTCGGTTAGTACGTACATGGTTTAAGTTGAACTCTTCTATTAGAGATTCCATTTTCGCCTCTTGTTCTTTTTTAGAGAGTTTCGTTAGTTGTAGTACACTTAGGATGTTGTCCTCTATACTTAGTTTTCTAAAGATAGAAGCCTCTTGTGCTAAGTACCCGATACCATGTTGTGCACGTTTATACATCGGGAAGTCTGTTATATCCGTATTATCTAAATATATATTTCCACTGTTAGGTTTTACTAATCCTACGATCATATAGAATGATGTAGTTTTACCAGCACCATTTGGCCCTAGTAGTCCTACGATCTCTCCTTGATTAACCTCTACTGATATACCTTTAACAACTTTGCGTTTTTTGTACATCTTAATTAAATTATCAGCTCTTAATTTCATGATTTTAAAATATGAGATTAGTCAATTTGTTTTGTTTTACTTGCTTCTATCTTCTTATTCTTTTTGTGTACGAAGAGAGAGATATAAATACTCACTTCGTATAGAATAAGTAATGGAATAGATACTATAATCTGGCTTACTACATCTGGTGGAGTTATTACAGCTGCGATGATTAATATTAATACGATAGCGTACTTTCTATAGTCTTTTAAGAACTGTGGTGTAACTAAGTCTAACACAGATAGGAAGTAAATAATAATCGGTAATTCGAATACTAAACCACATGCTATAGATGTCGTTTTTACAAGACCTATATAAGAGTTGATATCTATCTGGTTTTTAACGATATCACTTACCTGTAAGTTCGCAAGGAAATTAATAGATAGCGGAGTGATAACGTAGTATCCAAATACTACTCCCATAAAGAATAATAAAGAAGATACAACGATAAATAGTTTAGCGTATTTCTTTTCTTTTGTATAAAGTGCCGGGCTGATGAACTTCCATATTTCCCAAAGAATGAAAGGAACTGCAATAATAAAACCTGCAGAAATACAAGTCCAAATTAATACAGAGAACTGTCCATCCATCGTTCTGTTCTGAATCTCGAAGGGTAAGTCTTGTAAACAAAAACTTCTATCAAAATCAAAACGTTGTGCTATTTTACAAAAGAATTGATAGGTAACGAAATCACTTCTTTTTGGTGCGAAGATGATTTTGTCAAAAATAAAATCACTAAAAATAAAAGCGACTGCCCCTCCTCCTAGTATAAATGCTGAAGATCTAACTAATAACCATCTTAGTTCTTCTAAGTGGTCTAGGAAAGACATTTCCTTTTTTGATTTATCTGAGTTTGCCATATTTATACGATCCCTTCTTTTAATATATCATGTAGGTGGATTACGCCTACGTATTTGTTGTTTTGTGTCACTAGTAATTGCGTGATAGAGTTGTCCTCTAATATAGACAGTGCCTTAGATACGTGTTCAGAACTCTCTATTGATTTAGGGTTGATAGACATAATGTCTTTTGCCTTATAATCGTTTAGATTACTACTTTTTTGTAGCATACGGCGCAAGTCTCCATCTGTTATGATTCCTATGATTTGCTCATTATCTACTACCGCAGTTACTCCTAAGCGTTTTTCTGATATTTCTACGATTACTTCTTGGATAGAAGAATCTGGAGATACAGCAGGTTTGTTTTCGCTTTTTAGTATGTTTTGCACCAAAAGTAACAATTTTTTACCTAATGCTCCACCTGGATGGTACATTGCGAAGTCTTCTGCTGTGAAGTTTCTCAATTCTATAAGACAAGCTGCTAAGGCATCTCCTAAAACTAGCTGAGCAGTAGTACTGTTCATAGGTGCTAGATTATTCTGTTCTGCCTCATGGTCTATTTTAGATAATAGGATATAGTCAGCACTTTTTGCTAAAAACGAGTTCTCATTAGCTGTGATAGCAATAAGCGTATTGTTGTGTCTTTTAAGGATAGGTGCTAATACTTTTATTTCTGGGCTATTACCACTATTAGAGATACAGATGATACAGTCTCCTGGTTGGATTAGACCTAGATCTCCATGCATTGCCTCTGCAGCATGCATATGGATAGATGGCGTTCCAGTAGAATTGAATGTTGCTACTATTTTCGCTCCAATTAGTGAACTTTTGCCTATTCCTGTCACAATTATTCGCCCCTTGCAGTTGAAAATCGCTTTAACAGTTTTTTCAAAATCGTCCGTTAGATAATCGATTAGTTTTTTAATGCTTTCACTCTCAGAAAGTAAAGTATTCTTGGCGGTGTTTAATATGTTAATTGATGTATTCAAAATGAGCGAATGTTAAATATTATGATTGAACTAAAGAAATTTTGTACCTTTAGGTACTGCAAATTTATGTAAAATACCATACAAAAATAATGAAATCAACTGAAATTGACTTGCACAAAGAGTTAAAGAGATTTTTTGGATTTTCTCAATTCAAAGGTCTTCAGGAAGATGTGGTCAAAAGTATTATTTCTGGACACAATACTTTTGTGATTATGCCGACTGGAGGAGGGAAGTCTCTTTGTTATCAATTACCTGCATTGGTGTTAGAGGGAACTGCTATTGTTGTTTCACCGTTAATTGCTTTGATGAAGAATCAAGTAGATGCTATTAGAAGTTTATCTTCAGAGCATGGTGTGGCTCATGTGCTTAATTCATCTCTTACGAAGACTGAGATAGCTCAGGTAAAGGAAGACATTAAAAGTGGGATTACAAAGTTGCTATACGTAGCACCTGAATCTTTAACTAAGGAAGAGTATGTTAGCTTTTTACAAGGGGAAAAATTATCTTTTGTAGCTATTGACGAGGCCCATTGTATTTCTGAATGGGGACATGACTTTAGACCAGAGTATAGAAATCTGCGCAACATTATTAGAAGTCTTGGTGATATACCTATTATAGGACTGACTGCAACAGCCACTCCTAAAGTACAAGAGGATATCTTAAAAAACTTAGAAATTCCAAATGCGAATACCTTCAAAGCATCGTTTAATAGACCTAACTTATTCTATGAGATACGTCCTAAAACGAAAAATGTAGAGACGGATATCATTCGCTTTATTAAACAACACCAAGGAAAATCAGGAGTGATCTACTGTCTAAGTAGAAAGAAAGTAGAAGAAATCGCAAATGTACTTCAGGTAAATGGGATCAGTGCTGTGCCTTATCACGCAGGACTAGATGCTAAGACCCGTGCTAAACATCAAGATATGTTCTTAATGGAGGATGTAGATGTAGTAGTAGCTACTATCGCATTCGGTATGGGGATAGATAAGCCAGATGTACGCTATGTAATACACCATGATATTCCTAAATCATTAGAAAGTTATTATCAAGAGACGGGTAGAGCTGGACGTGATGGAGGTGAAGGACACTGTCTAGCCTATTACTCATATAAAGATATAGAGAAGCTTGAGAAGTTTATGGCTGGTAAGCCTGTCGCTGAGCAAGAGATAGGGTATGCATTATTACAAGAAGTAGTAGCGTATGCTGAAACATCGATGTCTAGAAGAAAATTTATCCTGCATTATTTCGGAGAAGAATTTGACGAAGTCAATGGTGAAGGGGCTGATATGGATGATAATATCCGTAATCCTAAGACTAAAGTAGAAGCTAAAGATAGTGTAGTTCAATTATTGAAAGTAATTAGAGACACGAAACAATCTTATAAGACGAAAGAAATAGTATTCACTCTACTGGGGAAAATCAATGCACTGTTAAAAGTAAATAAGACAGATACATTAGACTTTTTCGGTTGTGGTAAGGATCACGATGAGAAGTACTGGATAGCTCTTATTAGACAAGTATTAGTAGCAGACTTATTGCGCAAAGATATTGAAGCTTATGGAGTGTTAAAACTGACGGAAGCTGGACTACAGTTTATAGATAATCCTAAGTCATTTATGATGACTGAAGATCACGAATATTCTGATGCTGAAAATGATTTGGATGTGATCGCTAGTAAAGCTAGTCTAGTGATAGACGAGGCTCTGATCGGTATCCTAAAAGATCTGCGTAAGAAAGTAGCGAAGAAATATGGTGTACCTCCATTCGTAGTATTCCAAGACCCTTCATTAGAGGAGATGGGGCTTAAGTATCCAGTTACTCTAGAGGAGATGTCTAATATTATAGGAGTAAGTGAAGGTAAGGCTAAGAAATATGGTAAGGAGTTCGTAGATGTGATTAGTAAGTATGTAGAAGATAATGATATCATCAGACCTGATGATTTAGTTGTTAAATCTACAGGTGCTAATTCCGCATTAAAACTTTATATTATTCAGAATGTAGATAGAAAGTTATCTTTATCGGATATAGCGAGTGCTAAAGGATTAGATATGGATGGTCTGCTAAAAGAGATGGAGCAGATCGTATATTCTGGTACGAAGTTGAATATATCATATTGGATAGATGATGTCTTAGACGAAGATCAGCAAGAAGAAATCTATGATTACTTTATGGAATCAGAGACAGATAATATTAAGGCTGCGATGACTGAGTTTGACGGAGATTATGATACTGAAGAGTTGCGATTAATGCGTATTCAGTTTATTAGTAAAGAAGCGAACTAGTTCATAGTAGAAATAGAACAATTAAAATCTTCAGTAGGTGACTACTGAGGGTTTTTTTATATACTCTTTTTAAAAATATGGAAAAAATATTTAAATCGTGTTTTAGACGATCTTCGTTAGTCAAGATTAGTATCGTTACTATGGTGCTTTTAATGATAAATATTTTATTTATAATCTTAATATTAAAAGCAAAGAAAGGCGATATCGGGGTGAGTAATATCGAGAGTGCTATAGCAAGTGGAGTAGTGACGGCTTCTATATTAGTCTACTATGTAGTTAAAATATATCCTTATCTCAACAAAATAACGATTGATGGAGAAAAGATATATTATAAGAAAGTATTGGGACAGGAGAGAGTTATAGATATAGCTGCAGAAGATGTGCAGATACATATAGATACATTATATATGCGGTGGACTAACCAAGATGGCTATATAGAAGTGAATAGTGGAAAGAAAAAAATCAAGATTATAGAAAGTTATTATAAAAACTATGTAGTGCTAAAAGAAACTTTGGTCGCTTTAGCTTAACAAAAGATATATAGATAAAAGGTGTTCTTATAGAGCACCTTTTTTTGTGGATATTAGACACTTTGTTTAGGTAGGTATTTAGTAATCACACAGTTTAGATAGAAGGAGAATAGGTGATGAGTAAATGGAGGATTGTTCGACAAAGTCACCTCTAGCTCCACCAATCTCGAGTAATTGTCCATGAATTGTCGAGCGAATTGCTTATAACACCTGTATTATAAGGGGATATGCTATAGAGGGTGTTTGTGTTTATAAAGGATATTTTTTGTTTAACTTGTTGTTTGTTAGTGTTTTGTGTTGTTTTAAGGGCTAAAAAAAAGTACATCTTTTTTTCTTATAAGACAGATCTTTGCTCTTATTGAGGAGATAGAATAGAAAAAAAGACCTTTCAGAACATGAAAAAGTACTTATAAAAGTGAAATATAGATTCGAATATTAAAAAAAATAGTGTCCTTTTTCTTAATAGTTAAAAGATGTACTGAGTTGTAAAAAAGAAAGAGGTAACTTATTACATAGGTTACCTCTTGATATATGTATTCACAGATGCGGTCTATTCGTATAGCTCTCCTCGATGTGGTTTTAGGATATCTCTTAGTTGTCTCATTTGCTCATCATTGACTACCATATACGCGATAGTATGCTCTGGTGCTAGTACTGTATAGTCTATGATAGAGATAGGTAGTTGTTCTATAGCGACATACTCTTTAAGATGTATTACGTGATGTTCGGCTGTTTTTTCTCCAGCAGGCCCTTTAAAATCCCAAATAAGTTTGATTTGTCTTTCCATTTTCTAATTGTCATTTGTACAAAAGTAGTCAAAAAATAAGTAGAAATAGTTGAAGAATCAGTAGAAGTGGTTAGAAGGAAAAGCACTGCGTACGAATAGTATTGAAAGATAAAACGAGGGAGTAGATAACAAAAGAAGGAATGTAGTCGTTTATAAATGAGTATTATAGAATAAAGACAGGTTTATAACGATGCTATCTGATAAAGAGATTAGTTTAACCGTATCTTTTTTGTATTTTTGAGGTTGATATAAATTATTAGGTATGAAAGAAGAGTTAGTGGTATTAGTAAATGAACAAGATGAACAAGTAGGAGTAATGGAAAAGATAGAAGCTCATGAAAAAGCTTTGTTACATCGTGCATTTTCTGTTTTTATTTTGAATAAAAATAATGAAGTAATGTTACAACAACGTGCTTCAGAAAAGTATCACTCGCCTTTATTGTGGACTAATACTTGTTGTAGTCATCAACGTGTAGGCGAAACAAATATAGAGGCTGGTAGACGTAGATTAATGGAAGAAATGGGGTTCGAAGTGCCCCTAAAAGATGTTTTTAGTTTTATCTATAAAGCCCCATTTGACAATGGTCTGACAGAGCATGAGTTTGATCATGTGATGATTGGATATTACGATGATGAACCAAATATCAACCTAGAAGAAGTAGAGGCATGGAAATGGATGTCTATAGAAGGGATAAAGGAAGATATGGAGGCTAATCCTAATATATATACAGCTTGGTTTAAAATCATTTTTTCTAAGTTTTATCATTTTATAGAAGCTCAAAAGAAATAATAGTATGAGATTAACTGTTAGTAGAAAAGCTCATTTTAATGCAGCACATCGCTTGCATAGAAAAGAATGGTCAGAAGAGAAGAACCAACTTGTTTTTGGTAAATGTAATAATCCTAACTATCATGGACATAATTATGAATTAATTGTTCAGGTAACAGGAGAGCTAGATCCAGAGACAGGATTTGTGATGGATTTAAAAGAACTATCCGATTTAATAAAATCGGAGATAGAAGAGAACTTTGATCATAAAAACTTGAATTTAGATGTACCAGAGTTTTTAGAGTTAATCCCTACAGCAGAAAATATCGCAGTAGTGATATGGCAAAAATTAAGACCTTTTATTAATGATGATAAAGAGTTAGAAGTGATATTGTATGAAACTGCTAGAAACTTTGTTTCTTTTAAAGGAGATTATTAATTATAGGGTATGCTAATGGGAAAAGTTGTAACTTGCACCCTCGTTTTTTATAGCGATTGGGAAAGATAAATAAGCAATAGCTTATTTTTAATAGAAGTGATTAATATATGGGTTTTAAACAATATCCGATACTATTTCAACCGATTCTGAAAGACAGAATTTGGGGAGGAACGAAGTTAAAATCAATACTTGGTAAAGATATTGATTCAAATGAGGTAGGAGAGAGCTGGGAGATTTCTGGTGTATCTTCTGATGTAAGCGTTGTCGCAAATGGGGTATATGAAGGATTAAGTTTAAATGATTTAATTCAGAAGTTTCCTGAAGAAATCTTAGGTGATTATATTATAAACCGTTTTGATAAGAAGTTTCCTCTTTTGTTTAAGTTTCTAGACGCAAAAGAAGATTTATCTATACAGTTACATCCGAATGATGATTTAGCTCAGAAGCGCCATGGGTCTTTTGGAAAGACTGAGATGTGGTATGTGATGCAAACGGATGAAAATGCAAGAATAGTAGTAGACTTTAAAGATGGAGTGACTCAAGAGGACTATCTACATCATTTAGAGGCTAAGACATTGCCTTCTATATTAAAAGAGATACCTGTAAAGAAAGGAGATGTATTCTTCATCGAGACAGGTACTATCCATGCTATTGGGGCTGGTGTATTATTAGCTGAGATTCAGCAGACTTCAGATATTACTTATAGAGTATATGACTGGGATAGACTAGATGCTTCGGGTAATTCTAGAGAACTCCATATCGATATGGCACTAGATGCTATCAACTATGATAAGAAAGAAGTAGAGTTGACTTATACTAAAGATGCGAATGTATCTAACGAAATAGTAGCGTGTCCATTCTTCTCAGTGAATTATATACCTCTAAAAGGAAGTTATCACAAAGAGAAGGATGCTTCTAGATTCTATCTATATGTGTGTACAGAAGGAGAAGGAGAGATCACATTAGGTGACGAAGTGTATTCTATACGATGTGGACAAACTGTGCTAATACCAGCAGCAGTAACACAAATAAGTTTAAGTGGTGAGGCTACAATCTTAGAGATATTTGTTTCTTAAAAGAGTAGTATACCCCATTTTTATATTGTAGATTTGCGTAAAATTAATACTAAATAAAGGAAATTATGGCAAGCGTAAGAAACCTAAAAAAAGATATTCACTATGTATTAGGTGATATCATCCAAGCAATTTATATTCAAGAAATGACAACTGGAGGACCAACTGCAGAGACTAATGCATTACTTGAAGAAGCGTTTGTTTCTTTCGATGAATTAATCGGAGCAGTGAATGCAAAAAACGTTGAGAATAAAAAAGCACATTTTAAAGGAGTTTATAAAAAACTAGAAGATGTTGCAGGTCAATTAGTTGAAAAAATCAACGCAATGTAATCGAAAAAAAGATTTAAAAAAGATACATTTTGTGTTGCAAGATTGAAAAACCATGCTATCTTTGCACTCGCAAAATGAGTCGCCGGTGTAGCTCAGCTGGCTAGAGCAGCTGATTTGTAATCAGCAGGTCGTGGGTTCGAGTCCCTCCATCGGCTCAGATGTTTTTTGAAAAATTGATATTGTAATACTTTGAGTCGCCGGTGTAGCTCAGCTGGCTAGAGCAGCTGATTTGTAATCAGCAGGTCGTGGGTTCGAGTCCCTCCATCGGCTCAAAAGTTTTAAAAGAGATTAGTATTACAATAATATTGAGTCGCCGGTGTAGCTCAGCTGGCTAGAGCAGCTGATTTGTAATCAGCAGGTCGTGGGTTCGAGTCCCTCCATCGGCTCAATAATTTTTTGAAGATTAAATATTGCAATACATTGAGTCGCCGGTGTAGCTCAGCTGGCTAGAGCAGCTGATTTGTAATCAGCAGGTCGTGGGTTCGAGTCCCTCCATCGGCTCAAATGTTTTAATATTGTATTGCAGGCATTCATTTTGCCGGTGTAGCTCAGCTGGCTAGAGCAGCTGATTTGTAATCAGCAGGTCGTGGGTTCGAGTCCCTCCATCGGCTCAAATGTTTTAATATTGTATTGCAGGCATTCATTTTGCCGGTGTAGCTCAGCTGGCTAGAGCAGCTGATTTGTAATCAGCAGGTCGTGGGTTCGAGTCCCTCCATCGGCTCAAAAGTCTCCCCTTAAAAGGGAGACTTTTTTGTTTTCAAATACTTTGTGTACTAAATGCTCTTCTAACTGCTTTTTATTTTTTACTTTTAGATAACCTAAATCTAACTTATATAGAAAGGTTATTATTAAAAATACGCTGAAGTATGTTTTTGAGAGTTCAAGCAGATTGGTTTATCTATTTGGAGATAGTATATTTTATTATAGCTATTGCTGTGGCTGTACGCATTATCTATGATACAGACTCTATCTCGAAGACATTAGCTTATCTGTTGTTAGTTTTCTTTGTGCCTATCTTTGGTATTTTATTTTATTTTTCTTTTGGGATCAATTATCGACGAAGAAAGATGTATTCTAAGAAGCTTAAGGTAAATGATGAGTATAGCACTAAATTAACAAAACGTCTAAATGACATTCACCTAGATCAGAGACAACAAGGAAACCCTATTGTACAAAGGAATCGTTCTTTCATTAAGATGTTGTCTAGTGCGACTATGGGAGAAGGTCCATTATTAGTGGATAATAAAGCCGAAATATTAGAGAATGGAGAAGAGTTCTTTCCAAGACTAATAGAAGACTTAAAAGCAGCTAAAAGTACGATTCATATCGAGTATTATATTTATGAGAATAATGATATCGGTAAGGAGATAGAAAGTATCCTGATCAATAAAGTAAAGGAGGGGGTTAAGGTACGTTTTATCTATGATGACTTTGGGTGTAAAAGCATTCGAAAGAATATTGTCCGCAATCTTCGTGCGAATGGAGTCGAAGCCTATCCCTTTAATAAGATTATTCTATTAGCTTTTGCTAACCGTATGAATTATCGAAATCACCGCAAAATAGTGGTGATAGATGGAACGATAGCTTATACAGGAGGGATAAATATCTCTGATCGCTACGATAACCGTAAGAAAGATTCTAATCAGTATTTTTGGAGGGATACGCATATTAGAATAAAAGGTTCGGGAGCTTATGGGTTACAATATATCTTTTTGGCAGATTGGAATTTCTGTAGTAAGCAAGACTTAGCCTTTGATGAGAAGTATTTCCCTATTCATGATAATGATGAGATAGGAGTGCCGTTACAGGTTATTTCGTCTGGACCTGACTCAGATGTACCTTCTATTCTATATAGTGTCTTAAAAGCGATACAAACTGCTGAAAAAGAGATCTGCATCACTACGCCATATTATATACCTGACGAATCATTACAACTAGCTATTAAAATGGCTGCATTAAGTGGTAAGCGCGTTAGAATGATACTGCCTGGAATTACAGATTCTAATATCGTGAAATGGGCTTCGGAGTCTTATTTTCAAGAGTTATTAGAGTTTGGTGTAGAGATTTATTTATATAAGAAAGGATTTATCCACGCGAAGACCTTTGTTACAGATGCAGGAGTGAGTTCTATAGGTACATGTAATTTAGATCATCGTAGCTTTGATTTGAATTTCGAGGTGAATGTTGTGGTTTATGATGAAGCGTTTGCACGTAAAATGAAAACAATGTTTGATAGAGACTGTAGAGATTCTATTAAACTAGAGTTACACAGGTGGAATAAGAGATCTTGGAAACAACGTCTTAAAAACAGTTTTATTCGTTTGTTCTCTCCTTTATTATAGCATGTGTAGACATCAAATAAAGTGAGTAATGAAGGATAAGTAAACTTTAACTAAGGATACTATGAATTTACATTTGACATTTGATAAATATATAACACATCAACATCCCTTTGAGAATGATTATGAAGGGAAGGTAATCACCACATTAATAGAGTCAAGAGGAAATAAGAAAGAGTATAAGCAGACTATTCTGTATATACACGGATTTTGTGATTACTTCTTTCAGATACACTTGATGGATTATTTTAATGAGCATGGAGTAAACTTCTATGCAATAGATTTGCGTAAGTATGGTCGTTCGTTATTGCCTCATCAGCATCCGAATTATTGTAAGTCGATGCGAGAGTACTTTCCTGATATCGATTATGGAATAGAGTATATTCTAAAGGAAAAGAGAGATACCCAACTATTTTTATTAGGGCATAGTATTGGGGGACTATTAGCAACGTATTATGCTATGTTTGGGTTGTTAAAAGAAAGGTTATCAGGACTAATATTAAATTCTCCTTTCTTTGACTTTAATGTGCCTTTCTATGTAAAGCCTTTTATGGGTAGTGTCGCTAGGAGTAAAGTTAGTAAGGATATCTTTGCTAATGCAGAGCAGATGCCTGAGTTATATGGTAAGACATTGCATAAAGATGAAGAAGGAGAATGGGAGTACAATAAGGAATGGAAACCAATAAATCCTTTTGCTGTATACTATAGTTGGATATTAGCAGTGCAACATACACAGGAGTTAATTCAGGAGGTAGTATTGCATGAAGACTTTCCTATTCTACTAATGTATAGCGATAAGTCTGGAAGTACTTCAAAATGGACTGCTACTTCTATGACATCGGATATTGTCCTAAATGTAAAAGATATTGAGAAGATAGGTAGTAAGATAGGACATCGTGTAGAGAAAGCTGTAATAGAGGATGGAATGCATGACTTATTTCTCTCGAAAAAAGAAGTTAGAAATAAAGCAATGTTTAGTGTATTACAGTTCTTAGAGAAGCACAGATAGATATTAAAAGTAAAAAGCTGTTACCATTTAAGGTAACAGCTTTTTTAGCAATAATTGAAAAAAGTTGTTGTTGATTGGTTGGTAGGGGAGCTTTTTAGAATAATCCTCCAGCACCTCCACTTTCTTTTGTATTCGAATCTCTGTTCTTTCTTTGTAATGCACGTCCTTTTCCTCCTCCGAACATATAGTTTACTCCGATGTAAACTGATCTACTTTCCCATGTAAATTGTCCATTAGAAGCATAAGGGTACTGAGAACTGTATTTGAACTTCATAGTATTGAAGATATCATTGAATCTTGCACTGATACTTAATTTGTTTTCAAGTAAAGAGTATCTAACTCCAGCATCTATTTTATACATCTCTTTAGAGTCCATTGTGATACCATCTACGGGACCTCTATAGAATCCGAATAAGTTAAATCTTAAGTTTTTAGTCGCTTTGAAGTTACTGTTTAAACGAGCATTGAATGCACTAGCAGTAATATCGCGTTCGATAAAATCCATTTGATTTGTCGTACTGTTTAACTGAGATACAAAACCAGTCTGTTTAATACTAGAGAAATCAATACCAGGTTGCATATCCCACCATGGAGTTAATTTGATATTAGCAGAAAGTTCAAATCCATAAGCATCATTAGACTTATAGTTATCAAAAGTCATTAATAAAGCATTTGGATTATCATTGTCTGGGTCATCGTAGATAACGTGGTTGATTTCTTTATTGATCTTTCTATAGTACACTCCAGCAGTCACACTACTTTTGTTATTAAACATTCTTGTGTAATTTAATTCTACAGAGTTCGTAAACTGTGGTTTTAATTCAGGATTACCTACCATTGTCATTAATGGAGTAGAGAATTGTCTAACAGGGTTAGTCTGAGAAATACTAGGTCTATCTACACGTCTACTATAACTTAAGTTGAACATATCATTATCTGTCATAGAATACCCTAAGTATACAGACGGATATAAGGTAACGTAATCATCTTTAAAAGTAGTTGTTCCTCCTAATTTAGATTCTACTTTATAGCTTTCTAATCTTGTTCCTACTTGGTAGTTAAACTTACCATAAGTTTGACCAAAAGTTACATAAGCAGAGAAGATATCTTGGTTGTATTCATTGTTAATCTTTTTATTCTTCTCAGGAATCAAAGGATTATTAGAATCAAAGTTGTTATCCGCTCTAGAGATTCTAGCTTCAGCTCCTACTTCTAGTTTAGTATGATCGTTTAAAGGATTCACATAATCAATGTTGATTGTTGTTAAATCACTTTTATCATTGTTTCTATCTTGATAAACTTGGTTAGGATTTTTACCTATAATCGTATTGTAATCTCCGTCATTCGTAGATTTGTTACGACTAAAGTTTCCTTCGATATCTAAAGTATGACCTTTTTTCTCAAATAGATGTTTATAAGCTAAGTTATACGCACTATATCTATTATCTCCATCATAAACAGTTTTTTGGAAGATATCTTCGAATAAGTTCTTAGGATATGTAGTCGCGTTATCCATATCTGTTGTTCTATCATTTGTACTTTGGTTAGTATAGAATGACAATGTATTGTTATCGTTGATATAATAATCCATACCTACTTTATAGAAGTAGTTCTTGTTCTTATTATTCATACGAATCTCTGTAGGAGACATAATATCCGTACGTAGCATATCTCCGTCATTTTTATATTTTCCATACGAGTAGCTACCATTAGCGAAGAAGTTTAACTTCCCTTGTCTATAGTTAGCATTGATAGAGTTAGTATTCTTAACAGTATGAGCAAATGTAACTCCTGTGTCTACAGAACCATTAAAGCCGTCCATTGTATTTTTGTGTAACACGATATTGATAATACCTGACATTCCTTCAGGATTATACTTAGCACTTGGGTTAGTGATTAACTCAATGCTCTTAATAGAAGTAGAAGGAATTTGTTTTAATACCTGTTCAGAAGACATATTAGTAGGACGCCCATCGATAAGGATACGTACATTCTCATTTCCTCTTAGAGATATCTTACCATCTTTATCTACATTTACAGAAGGAATATTATTCATAATCTCACCAGCAGTAGCACCAGCAGTAGTTAAGTCTTTACCTACATTGATTACTTTTCTATCTATCTTTTGTTCTATTGTAGATGATTCAGCGATAATATTAACTCCTTCTAAAGTTGTCGCTTCAGGAGTTAAGTTAATCGTACCAAAGTTATAAGTAGCCTCAGTTAACTCAAATTCTTTAGTATATGTTTGGTAACCGATAAACTGTACTTCTAAAGTATATTTTTTTTGAGGAACAGTTAATTCGAATTTTCCATTGTCATCAGACATAGCACCTGTTACAATAGTCTCTCCATCTTTAATAGAGACAGTTGCATAAGGAACGGATTGATTAATTGATTTGTCAAAAATCGCTCCTGTGATTTTTCCTTTTTGTTGCGCATAAATAGAGCAAACCATGGTAAGGAAAAGGATAACACTTAATTTGAATTTCATAATAGTTCTTTCGTTAAGTTTATTTCTAATAATTGATTAAGGTTTATATAATAGTCATACTTTTGAGTAAAATGTTACAACAAAAAATGTTTGATTTTATATAAAATTTTTATTTTTATTTGTAATTTATTGATATTCAGTTTTTTATTTTACTATTTAAAATTATTATAAATGAGATATACAGTGTTTTGTGGTTCTAGTTCAGGTACTAAGGATATTTATTATGAACAAGCTTTTACATTAGGAGAACAATTAGCTAAACATCATATCGGGCTTGTATACGGAGGCGCTAAAGTGGGATTAATGGGAGCGGTAGCTGATGGTGTTCTTAAGGGGAATGGTGAAGTTATCGGTGTATTACCTAGTTTTTTGGCAGATGTAGAGTTAGGCCATAAGGGATTAACAGAGTTAATTATGGTTGAAACTATGCATGAACGCAAAGCTAAAATGGACGAATTATCTGATGGTGTAATCACAATGCCTGGTGGATATGGTACCTTAGAAGAATTCTTTGAAATGCTAACATGGGCTCAATTAGGATTACACAAAAAGCCTATAGCCTTATTAAACATAGATGGATTCTATAATCCTCTATTAGAAATGATAGATACGATGGTAGTTATGGGGTTCTTAAAAGAGATTAATAAAGATATGATTGTGGTAGCTGATGAGGTAGAAGAGCTTTTAGAAAAGATGAAAGCTTACGAAGCGCCTAAAGAAGGTAAATGGATTCAAAAATAAATAATATGAATAAAGCCTCATTAATAGATAATTTTGAACGCAAAGGCGTTACATTAACACAACAAGAGAAGGAATTAATACTTTCTTCTTTTCAGACTGTTTATGTAAAGAAGAAAGACTATCTATTAACAGCAGGTGCTGTATGTGACTTCGAAGCCTTTGTAGTACAAGGATGTTTTAAAGAATACTGTTTGGACGAAAAAGGAGAAGAACACATCATACATTTTTCTATAGAAGATTGGTGGTTAGCAGATCTAGAAAGTTATAATTATGAACAACCATCGAAGATATTTATACAAGCTTTAGAAGATAGCGAAGTATTACTCATAAAGAAAGAACGCAAAGAAGCGCTCTATGATGAAATACCTGTCTTAGAAAAGATATATAGAAGAATGACTCAGCAGGAGTGTATCGCTCTTCAGCGACGTATTGTAAATAAGTTGTCGATGGATGCTACTGCAGAGTATGAAGACTTTTGTAAGCGTTATCCGTCCTTGGTACAGCGTCTAACTAATATTCAGATAGCTTCTTATCTAGGTATTTCCCAAGAGTTTTTGAGTAAAATACGCAGTAAGAAAAAATAATAATTATTGAACTAGTTCAATGTTTTTGATCTTAGAGCAATTTAATTTTGCTTTAAAATTATAGAACAATGAACAACAAAATAATAATAGCTTCATTGGCAATAGCGTTGTCAGTAGGAGCATGTCAGTCAAAGACAGAGAAAGAATCTACTTCATCAGAAATAGCAGAAAGTACTAGTGCTAGCCACACTAGTACCTTAATTGGGCATAAAGCAGAAATACAGTTCCCAGAGATGAAAGCTACTATTGAGTACACGAGTACAGATACCTTGCATTGGAGCACAGTAGGTGAGAATGGAGCAGTAAATGAAGGCGATGAGAAAATGAGCTACAAAGCACTTGGCGAGGACTTACACTTTCTGAGCTGGATAGAACAAGATGGCTTTACAGTTAGTCAAATCATCAATACGAAGACAGGAGAAGTAACTGCTTTTTGGTCTTATAACGGAGCTGATCAGAAACGTGAAAGTCAGTTCGTAACAGGAACTTTTAGATTAATTGATTAAAGAAATCAATTATTAACAGATGTTTTGGACATCAATACCCTTTACGTAGTTCTATTTTTTGTATTTTAGAGCTTTCGAAAAGGAAAATATGATGGAAAAACAAAATAACAACATTGCAATCTTAGTGGATGGGGACAATGCTCAAGCTAAGTTGTTGGATAAGATTTTAGAAGAAGTTTCTAAATATGGGAAGGTGACTGTCCGTCGTATTTATGGAGATTGGACAACACCGCAAATGAATAGCTGGAAGGAATTACTGAATGACTTGTCATTTTCGCCTATACAGAAGTTTAATTATACTAGTGGAAAGAACTCTACCGATAGTTCACTCATCATAGATGCTATGGATATTCTGCATGCTAAGATGGTAGATGGATTCTGTATCGTATCTAGTGACAGTGACTATACTGGTTTAGCTAAGCGTATCAGAGAAGAAGGTATTTTCGTGATGGGAGTAGGAGAGAAGAAGACTCCGAATGCTTTCGTTCAGTCATGTGAGATATTTACTTATTGTGAGACCTTAATGCCTAAAGCAACTACAGCAGTCAAAGAAGCGAATGGCAATGCTAAAAAAGTAGAAGCCACAGATGATGACGATACTAAATCATTGACTAAGAAAGAGTATAGACTGATAGATAAAGCGTTCGATATGTCTGTAGATGAAGAGGTAGAAGCTTATATCGCTACAGTAGGAGGTAACCTTCGTAAGCTTAATCCAAGTTTTGATGCGAGAGACTATGGTTTTAGAAACTTGACAGAGCTTTTTAAACATCTAAAGACATACGATGTAATTAACAATAATGTTAAGGGGTTAAATCATCCCTTAGTAAAGAAAAAATAACCTTCGGGTTATTTTTTTTGCTCATAAACGAATGGTATGGTCTATAAACTTTAAATTGCAAATGGTCAAATATTGACTATAACAAAAAATACTAACTCAATACAATTTATATTATGACTATACAAGAATTAGCAGGTATTCGCAAGCAATTCGAGTACTATAGAATGATCGTAGATAAAACAGTTTTAGTTCTATCCCAAGATGAATTAAATCAAAAGGTCAATGTAGAGAGTAACTCTATAGCGATGTTAATGCGTCATATTACGGGTAATCTGCTTTCTCGTTTTACTAACTTTTTTACAGAAGATGGAGAGAAGCCATGGAGAAACAGAGATGATGAGTTCACAGATGGGATTTATGACAGACATGAACTTATAACGAATTGGGACAAGGCATGGAATGTTCTCTTCAGTACCATAGATAGTATTAATGAAGAGAACATTAATACAGTAGTAAAAATCAGAAACCAAGACCATACGGTAGCAGAAGCTTTATATCGACAGTTAGCACATTACCCTTACCATATAGGGCAGATCGTATTTATCGGAAAGATGATACGCAATGAAGAGTGGAAGTCTTTAACCATTCCTAAAAATAAATCAAAAGAATACAATCAAGATAAATTTGAAAATCCTAATTCAGAGACTCATTTTGTAGATGATTATCTAAAGAAGTAAGAGATAATTTTTTAGATTCCTAATTTTGAATAAGAATTAGTAGAGTCGTTCAGTGCAATATTTTATATATTTGTCAAAAGACGGTAAAAAACTACAATATGAAATTAAATACAATGGCCTGTATCGTATTGGCTTCCGCTATGTTATTATCATGTGGAGACAAGAAAGAGGCAGAAAAAGGAGCAAGCGAAGTGACTACAACAGAAAAGTTTGATTACAGTGTGGATCAGTTTGGAGATATCGAAGTATTGAGATATCAAGTACCTGGATGGGACGATCTAACATTAAAAGAAAAAGAATTAGTGTATTATCTAAGTCAGGCAGGGTATGCTGGACGTGATATCATCTGGGATCAGAACTATAAACACAATTTGACTATTCGTAAAGCATTAGAGAATATTTACGAAAACTATAAAGGAGACAAAGAATCAGAGGATTGGAAAGAGTTCGTGACGTATGTGAAGAGAGTATGGTTCTCTAATGGTATTCACCACCATTATTCTAACGAAAAGATAAAACCAGGATTCTCTCAAGCTTATTTCTCTATTTTATTAAAAGAGACTAACACTACATTAGATCAGAATGTAGCGAATGTACTATTTAATAATGTAGATAGTAAAAAAGTAAATCTTGATTTAGCGAAAGGTCTTGTAAAAGGATCTGCAGTTAACTTCTATGGAGAAGGGATTACAGAAGATGAGATAGAGGCATTCTATAATGCGATGAAGAGTCCAGACCCACACCGTCCATTATCTACAGGACTAAACTCTAAAGTAGTAAAAGAGAATGGTAAGTTAGTAGAGAAAGTATGGAAGAGTGGTGGAATGTATGGAGCAGCTATTGATCAAATCATCTTTTGGTTAGAAAAAGCTGTTACAGTTGCAGAGAACCAAGAGCAAGCAGATGCGCTTAAGTTATTAATCAAATATTACCAAACTGGAGATCTTCAACTTTGGGATGATTATAACGTTGCATGGGTGAAAGCTACTAAAGGAAACATTGATTACAACAGTGGATTTATCGAAGTATATGCAGACCCATTAGGACATAAAGGATCTTACGAAAGCGTTGTTCAAATCAACGACTTTGATATGTCTAAGAAGATGGCTGTTCTTTCTAAAGAAGCTCAGTGGTTCGAGGATAACTCTCCATTAATGGCAGAGCATAAAAAGAAAAATGTAACAGGAGTATCGTATAAGACAGTGATCGTAGCGTCTGAGTCTGGTGATGCATCGCCAAGTACACCTATCGGAGTGAATTTACCGAATGCGGATTGGATTAGAGCAGAGCACGGTTCTAAGTCTATCTCTTTAGGTAATATTATTGATGCATATAATCATGCAGGTGGTTCGGATAAGTTAAAAGAGTTCGTTCACGATGAGGAAGAGTTACAATTAGAGGAGAAATACGGTGAGTTGGCAGATAAGCTACACACAGCTCTTCACGAGGTAATCGGACATGCATCTGGACAAATCAACAAAGGAGTAGGACAACCAAAAGAAACACTGAAGAGCTATGCTTCTACATTAGAAGAAGGACGTGCTGACTTAGTGGGTCTATTCTATTTATACAATCCTAAGTTACAAGAGTTAGGATTAGTTGACGATTGGAAGTCAGTAGGTAAAGCAGCTTATGATGGATATATCCGTAATGGATTAATGACGCAGTTAGTGCGCTTAGAGCCAGGTGCTGATATAGAAGAAGCTCACATGCGTAACCGCCAATGGGTGAGTGCTTGGGTATTCGAAAAAGGAAAGAAAGATAATGTAATTGAGAAAGTAGTTCGCGATGGTAAGACATATTATAATATTACGGATTATGATAAGTTACACGATCTATTCGGACAACTTTTAAAAGAGACTCAACGTATCAAATCTGAAGGTGATTATAAAGCAGGACAAGCGTTAGTAGAGACTTATGGTGTGAAAGTAGATCAAGCTATCCACAAAGAAGTTTTAGAGCGTAATGCTAAGTTTAACTCTGCTCCATATAGAGGATTTGTAAACCCATACATTGTACCAGTGAAGAATGATAAAGGAGAGGTGACTGACTATGTAATCGAACAACCTAAATCATTTGAAGAACAAATGTTGCGTTATGCTAAAGAATATGGTTTCTTACCACTTGTAAACTAATTACAAGAAGATTATACAAGAAAGTCGGTTTGTTATAAACCGACTTTTTTTATTTTTTGACTATCATGAGATCTCCCATGCACATCTCTATAGGACGATTATGAGGAGTATATTCTACCCAATCTACAGGATCACTACTTTCACAGTCTATCATCAGGTGATAATAAGACATACCATGAGTGGTATCAGGTAGAGCATGTACATCATAGTGATTAACCGTGTCTAACTGATGATCTTCTACCATCGTTAGCCAAGAGATAGACTTGTCTAATTGGGCTATTAGGTATTGATTAGTAGTATCACCTTGTTTTAGCTCTACGATTATATCTTGTTTCTGTTTTTGTAGTAGAGAGATAATATCTTTCATAGACGATAGGATATAGGTTATAGCGTGAATGTATGTTGTATAAACTCAGTAGGGCGTTGTCCCATCAGTTTAGTGAATACATTACTGTAAGACTGGGCACTGTTATACCCTACGAGTAACGCTATCTCATTGATAGTATACTGTCCTTCACTCAGCAGTTCTATTGACTTGATGATGCGTACCATCTGTATATATTTAGCGATACTGATACCCGTTTCTTTCTTGAACTGACGTTCTAAAGTACGAATACTCATAAAGCATAGTTGAGCTAACTCATCTATAGTGATAGTAGATCGATAGTGTTTGTGAATATAAGCTGTAGCATCGAGTAATACTTTAGTACGTGGTACAGGGGTAATAAGAGGTACAGAATTCTGTACAAAAGAAGGCAATTCTAACAAGATTGCTCTTAAGAACGTCTGTTCACTCTCCTCGTATTTCATATTCATAGACCATTTCTCCGTGTACATAATCATTTCTCTTAACACGCTTGGGATAGAGAATAGGTATAACTCATCATAAAACGGAGGTAAGTCATCCACATCGAAGTATAATGTACGCAGAGAGACATGCTCAGATGCATGAGTAGTTTTATGAGGGACATTAGATGGGATATAGGCCACATGATTCTGAGGTAATAAGAATTGGCACGATTCTACGTGTAAGTATTGATATCCGGACTCTACATAAACTAGTTGGGATTTCTTATGATGGTGAAACTCATTGTTGTGTTTCCAATACTCAGCATGCCAAGAAAACCCTTCCTTTCCAACTTGATCGACTAATTGTGGTTTACTCATTGTTGTCGTTTTAGTTATGATTTATGGCGAATATAATCATTTATTAGCATTTAATTTTGCACTTAGAAATAACAATGTGTAAATAATAAATTAAATAACAATGGAAAATAAGATAGAAGAGATCTCTAAAATGAAGAAATTACTGATGTTGTTAGGTATCATATTTATTGCTTCTAATCTAAGAGCTCCACTTACATCTGTAGGGCCTGTTATATCAGAGATAAGTAAATCACTAGCTCTGTCTAACACTACAGCAGGATTAGTAACGACGATACCCTTAATGGCATTCGGATTCTTATCTAGTATGGTGCCAAAGATCTCACGTAGATACGGTATGGAGCTTGTATTATTAGGATCATTGATTCTATTGAGTATAGGATTAGTCATTAGACCTTATGGTAGTTTAGTTACTTTGTTTTTAGGAGCTGCCTTAGTAGGGATAGCGATTACAGTAGGTAACGTATTGATGCCAGCTTATATCAAAAGTAATTATCAGAAGAATGTAGGGACCATGATGGGAATATATTCAGTAGCTATGAACTTAACAGCAGCGTTAGCAGCAGGGTTTAGTATCAGCTTGGGTAAATTCACAGAGATGGGATGGAAAGGTTCGATAGGAGTATGGTTAGTACTGAGTATCGCGACTATATTGATTTGGCTTCCTCAAGTAAAAAAGAAACAAGCAATCGAAGGAAGTAATAAAGGCTTCACAGAAGAGAAGAAAGTAAATATGTACTCGTCTAAGTTAGCTTGGGCAGTTACAGTATTTATGGGAGTACAGTCTCTACTGTTCTACTGTTTAGCAGCATGGTTACCTAAAGTGGCTATCACATGGGGTATACCTAAAGAAGATGCAGGATGGTTATTGTCTTATATGCAGTTCGCACAGTTGCCTATGACATTCATCGGTGCTATCATAGCGAGTAAGTTATCTAATCAGAAACTGCTAGCTATCGGTACAGGAGTACTGTTTGCTATTGGGATAGCAGGTTTATTGATCTTTAAGGTAAATATGATCGCGCTATGGTGTGTATTAATCGGAACAGCGAGTGGATTAGCCTTTAGTTTATCGATGCTATTCTTCGTATTGCGTACAAGTAGCACTACCCAAGCAGCAGAATTATCAGGTATGGCACAGTCTATCGGATACCTAATCGCAGCATGTGGACCACCAGTATTTGGAGCATTATTCGATGTGACACAGTCTTGGTCTATGTCTTTGATATTTTTATTAGTTATGTCTATTACTTTGATTGTATCAGGAGGTATCGCTGGTAAGAACGATTGGGTCAAGTAATCCATAATAACTAACAAAGGAGACTAAATCATATTAGTCTCCTTTGTTAGTTTATAGGTTCTTCGTGTTTAATACTTTTAGGAATTACTTCTCCTTTATATGATTTTACTAGTGTTTTTAGTTTTTTCATTTTAGTCGTAAGTAATGCAGGTGTATTAAATTTCTTAGCTACGAGTATCGCATATAGTTTAGTAACAGAAATATTAGGGCGTTTGATTAATACATCTATTGTCTGTATTAACTGCTCAACTCCATCATCTATATTTCCTCCTTTTAGTTCTATCAGACGGACAGAATCCGATGATGGTACATAGATAGCGAAGTCACACTGTTTCGTTTCATTTGTACTAATAAGTCCTTTGTCTACTCTATATACGGTATACTCTATTGCATTTTTATTAGTACCGATGTACTTAACACCTTTAGTCTCTTCTAAAGATAATGTTTTACGATTATCATCACAGTAGATATGTTGTTTTAGGGAATAGTATTTCTCATTAAACTTCATGGTACTGTGTATCTAATAGATTATCAAACTCATTATTTAACAGCTGAGATACCTCGTCTATTCTAACGGCATCAATCTGTCTTTCTTCATAATCTAGTATATCTTCTACCACACCATCTTTAACAAACCATACTCCCACATCATTAAAATCAACCCAATATTCTTCACCTATGATGTCTTTTACTTCTTCACTAGCTGTCTTAGCACAGTCATTCGCATAGATAAGGTTATTCAGAGTCGTCAGTATATACGGACTATGTGTAGTCAGGAACAGACTGTGTTCTCTACCTTCAGTATCGTGATAGGTTGATTTTACTAAGTACTTCACTAATTCTCTTTGAGTAATAGGAAACAAGTTTATTTCAGGCTCTTCTAAAAATATACTTGATTGTTGAATTAGAATAATTTGTTTGATAGTATCATAATCAATGGTACTAATATCATAATCTTCTTTGTAGTTATGATTTAAGAAATCATTGATTTTTGATTCGACTTTTTTGTTGATTTTTGTAATAATTTTTTTATTTTTAAATAAATTATCGATTTCGTAATCAACTTCTTGTTTTATTTGTGATTCTATTTTATTACTTTCATCAAAGTTCTCTGCTTTTTCTTTTCTATTAATATTAGAAACTATCCGGTCTTGAATTGATTTTAAATCAATGTTTTTCGCAATCTCATTGTTTAAATATTCATTATAAAGCTTTGTTGTTTTGGCTAAGAATTCAAATTTTTTGAACTTGCCTTTGAAGGTATCTATTTGGTTATTTTTAAAAATATCTTTAGTACTATACTCTATTAATGTATATAATGGAACAAGTGAATGTAAACCACTAGAAGCATTTCTAAAGTTTATCTTTTTATTTTCTTGTTCTAAAGTTAGTTCATCAATATTTAATTCTTGATTATACTTGTAGTTTATACCTAGATTTAAAATAGAAAAATTGGTTTTACTATATAAATTTCTTGCTTCTTGCCAATCTGATAGAAAGCTTCTTAAGTTAGAATTGTCAAGCTTGATATCAAACCAATTAGGGATAACAGCAACAATATTTCGTTCTGTTGGAATATATAAAGTCTTGATTCTTTTATATCCAACTATGTGATTTTCAGTTTTCCAATTAAAAATAAATGAGTTGTCTTTTTTCGAATAAGTGAATTTTAGAATAGATGTTTCAAATTCAATAGTCGATTTAGAAGATAAAAAACCTTCAAGTTTGTGAAACTCTACTAAGTTATTTTCAAAGTATCCTTCTTTCTGAAAGTCTTCAGCAGATTGGTTGACGAAAATTTCTTTTTCAACCCAAGAACAATAACACGCTATTTTGTTAATAGTACTTTTACCTGAGCTTTGAAGTCCTATCAAAACATTAATGCGTTTTAAATCAATAGTTATTGATTTAATAGGGCCAACATTTTTAATAGTTAATCTTCTCATCTTTAGTATGATATTAGTGTTTATAGATATAGCATAACTGCTGTTATACAAAAGTACTAAAATTATTGTAGCAATTGTGTTTATAGATTAGGTGAAGTAAACCTTTATCAGCTAAAGAACTTTCTGTATAACCATAGTAATCCTGTGCCTACTACAGATACAATAATCATAGAGGTAATCGGCATAAAGAATGAAAAACCTGGGCGCTGGATACAGATATCACCAGGCAATTTGCCAAACCAATCCAGATTAAACGAAGTGAATTGTATCAATAGACCTATGATGACGATGATACAACCGATAAATATGATTGTTTTTCCCATAAGAGTAAAGGTATAAAAATACATGCACTTCCCTTTAGGAAACTATTTAATTATTGTTAAGGAGACAGGTATTAGGGTGTTTTAATAGTATCTTTGAGTATAGAGTTATTGAGGTAACTCCTCATTTAAAAAGATAAGATATGAAAGTAGAGATATGGTCGGACATTATGTGTCCATTCTGTTACGTCGGAAAGAAGAATTTTGAGAATGCATTGGTACAGTTGCCTTTCGCAGATAAGATAGAAGTAGAGTGGAAGAGTTTTCAGCTAGATCCAGACTTACCAGTAGAAGGGTTAGATATGTCTACTAAAGAATACCTAGCTAAACGCAAAGGTATGCCAGAGCAACAGATACAAGGAATGCTAGAAAACTTAAAACAAGCAGGACAGGCAGTTGGAATTGATTTTAAACAAGACCAGTCTATTCCTGTAAATACAATCAGAGCTCATCGTTTTATACACTTTGCACAGTTACAAGGAAAAGGGAATGAGGCTAAAGAAGTAGTGTTTAAAGCTTATTTTACAGATGGAAAAAATGTAGGTGATATTGAGGTGTTAGCTGCTTTAGGTACTGAAATAGGACTGAGTGCTGAGGAAATCAAAACATTCTTAGCTACTGATGGACAACTAGAAGAAGTGAATGCAGATATTACAGAAGCACGTGCTCTAGGAATATCAGGAGTGCCATTCTTCGTATTAGATAGAAAATACGGTGTATCAGGAGCTCAACCTACAGAGTCTTTTGTAGAAGCACTGACACAAGCATTCCAAGAAAGCCAACCTAAATTCGAAATGAAAGGTGGTAGTGATGCGGCAGCATGTGGCCCAGAAGGATGCGAGATATAAGTACCTATAGTTGATTTATAAATAAGAACACCCCATTTATACAGCGTATGAATGGGGTGTTTTGTTATTAGATATATTTTAATCAAAGTCTATATGAACAAAGTAATCATACTTGTTTTTAGGTTTTTCGTTTTTCTCTAAACCGTCTAAATATAGCTTTGCAGGAGTGCCTTTATTGAGAAATAGCTCATGAAGTTTATATAACAACTCTAAGGCAGGAAAATTTTGGTTATTATCTGCTTTTAAAGTTGCGTGAATAGTACTATAAAATTCGGGTCTATCTGATCCTGCCTCTTCCCAATGTGGTAGTAATTCGAATTTGATAATTTCTTCATTAATGTATTTGTCGTCTTTAGAATACATGATTGCATCGTAACAAATTACTACTTCTGGCTGATCTATTATAATCTCAGTAGGATCCCAATTGTCGGAGTTTCCGAAGTTTCTAATTTGCTTAGCAATTACTTCTTGGTTTAATTCTTCTTGGGTTTCAGGTAATTCTTCTGAGAAGTCCCATATCACATTGTGAAATATTCTTTTGTCCATCTTTTTATTTTAAAGATAGTGAAATAGTAACCTCTATTAAATTGAAGCTGAATAATGTTTGAATAGTGTAAGGAGTTTATCCTACTCTAATAAGAACATTCTACAGAGGAAGTCTTCGATCCTTGGTAGGTGTGTCATTGTATTGCATATACGCCCATTCTCCTCGGTATAGATTGTTGAACACAAGACCTTTGTACTTATTGTTGATACTGAACAGTCTTACTTGTACACGAGAGGGAGTATATACTTTTTGTTCTTCAGCAGAGATATGTTCTGCTATAAAGGGAGGTTCAGTTATCTCGTGGTAGCGCACTACTAAGGCTAATACCCTGTCCTCTTTTTGCCAAGTATAGACGATACAGTCATACACCATAAAAGCGATTTTCTCTACAGGTTCTCCTTCTTTAGAGATGATATAGTCACGGAGTTGTATAGCCTTGTTTTCGTCACCTTTTAGGTCAGAGCAGGCTACTCCGATTAGGTCTTTATTTAGACTCTGTAGCATATCTACCTTATCGAAGTAATAGTCCCCATACTTCGCCACACTGTCAGACTCTATCCACATCCTCATACTATACTCTTTGCCGATTATGTCTCTAAGAGAATCATTATATCTCTTAGGAGCTACTCTATAGTGTGTGATCTCTATAGGTTTTAGTTCTTTAACTACTGTCATCACATTAGCATCTGCATCAGCTGTGATACTCCCATCGTTATTGCCATTAAAAGCGTAAAAGTCTTCTACTGGGAAGTCATAATCAAATGTCTCAATATCCATCTTAAGGTCTCCAAATTTCTTAGGCTCTTGACAAGAGAGTAGAATTATAGGGAGTGTGAAGTATAGTAAGATTCTTTTTAGCATAGTGTTTTAAGTAAAGTTGTTAGATAAGCGAATAGGTATTAGAATCAATATTAAATTGAAAACGAATTGTTTAATTTAAAATTGTGTGTGGGTATGAATGTCTTTTTACTGCCATTTTAGATAGGGTGATCGGCATGTGGTCGGCTAGTGATGGGCATTTGGTCGGCTTAAAAGTGCCAAAAATAGCCCATCACTAGCCTATCAGAAGGGGAGCAGTATGGAATCACGTGGAAGAAAGTCGCTATAATTCTTTTGTAACATCGGTTTTGAGACAAAAAAAATGAGGAAGCTAATCCTAAAATAGACTGAGAAACCTCTATATAGTTAGTATCTTTGAGGCACTAGAAAACAAAGAAAGATACATGGGATTGAAGATTCTACATACAGCCGACTGGCACTTAGGGAAGAGATTAGATAACTTTAGCCGCCTAGACGAACAGCGTATAGTGCTAGACGAAATATGCGAGATAGCAGAACGCGAAGCAGTAGATGTAGTCTTAGTAGCAGGAGATTTATTTGATACGTTTAACCCTCCAGTAGAGGCTGTAGAATTATTTTATAAAACACTTAAACGCTTAGCGAAGAACGGAGAGAGACCTGTCATCGCTATAGCTGGTAACCACGATAGCCCTGAGCGTATAGACGCACCAGATCCGTTAGCACGAGAATGCGGGATTATCTTAGTCGGACTACCTCATACTGAGGTTACTCCTTTTGAGATCGAAAATCAGTTTAAAATATCGAAGTCAACAAATGGTTTTTTTGAATTGAGATTAGATCGATTTAAACAACCGATACGTATACTACACACTCCTTATGCGAATGAGGTAAGGCTAAAGAAAGCACTAGACACAGAAGATAAAGGAGCAGCTCTTAATGAGGTGTTAGGCGAGAGTTGGCAAGCTTTAGCAGATAAGTATTGTAAGACTAAAGGGGTGAATCTATTGATCTCGCATCTGTATATGATGAACCGAAATGGAGAGTTATTAGAAGAACCTGATGGAGAGAAACCGCTGAAGGTAGGTAATGCAGATATTATATACAGCGATATTATTCCAGAGCAAGTGCAGTACACGGCACTAGGACATTTGCATAGAGCACATCAGGTGGGGGTAGAAGATAGACCTGTGGTTTATTCGGGGAGCCCATTGAGTTACAGTTTTAGTGAAGCAGGTCAGCAGAAGTATGTGATGATCTTAGAGGCAGAAGCTGGCAAACCTATTACCTATACGAAGGTGGCACTAGAGAGTGGAAGACAACTGTCACGAGTGAAGTTTGATAGTGTAGATGATGCTGTGGAGTGGTTAGTAGCAAATCCGTATCATCTAGTAGAGTTAACCATAGTAAGTGATACCTTCTTAAATGGGGATGATATCAAGAGGTTATACACTGCGCATGATGGTATTATTACGATTATCCCACAAGTAACATTGGGGGATAAAGGAGAACAAGCGAATGTAAAACAGGTGAACTTAGAGCAAGATATGCAAGGATTGTTTAGAGATTACTTTAAACAGCGCAATAAGGGGCAAGAACCTAATGAGGAGTTGATGGATTTGTTTAACGAGATTTTAGATTAGAGCAGTATGATACCAATTAAGTTAACGATAGAAGGACTGTATTCTTATCAAGAAAAACAAGTTATTGATTTCACCAGTCTGATAGAGGCAGGGTTATTTGGTATATTCGGTAAGGTAGGATCGGGAAAGTCTTCTATTTTGGAAGCTATTTCTTTTGGGCTTTACGGAGAGACAGAGCGTATGAACTCTCGTGATAACCGTGCATATAATATGATGAACCTAAAGTCTGACCGTTCGGTAATAGACTTTGAGTTTTATAATTTTAAAGATGAGAAATACCGCATCTATAGAGAGTTTAGAAGAAACTCTAAGCGCTTCGATGATGTAAAGAGAGGTGAGGCAACACTGTATAAAGATGAAGATGGTATCTGGGTACCTCAGAAAGAGTTGAATATACAGGAAGTAGTGGGGCTGAGCTACGAGAACTTTAAGCGTACTATCATTATCCCACAAGGTAAGTTCAGAGAGTTTATAGAATTAGGAGGGAAGGACAGAACGAAGATGATGCAAGAGATATTCGGCTTAGACCGTTTTGACCTTGCTGATAAGACTAAACGATTATATAGCTCGACTAAGGAGAGTCTGAATTTAGTAGAAGGAGAGCTAAAGAGCTTTAGCCAAGTCACAACGGAGCAGATAGCAGAGCAAAAAGCGCTACACCTTCAAGAGACGGAGAAGTTTAACCTACTGAATAAGACTTTTAAGGAAGAGAACGACAGTTATCAAAAGGTCAAAGCAGTGAAGGATGACTTCGAGGCCTTGGCGATAAAGAAAGTAGAGTTAGGTACATTAGAAGTGAAGTTACCTGAGATAACTGCCCAGAAGAACGAATTGTCTCAGTATGAGCAATTAGATAAAGCATTCTCTACTGTGCTGTTAGAACAACAAAAGACAGCTGATAAGGCAGTGAATCGAGAGGCTCGATTAGCTACATTGATAAAAGAAACTACAGAGCTACAAAGCCAGTTTAAGAAAGTGACAGATGAGCTCAAAGTAGCAGAACAACAGTATGCAGGTTTAGAACACCTCAAAGCAGAGTTGTATGAGTTGAATTTGATCAAAGAAATCAAGAAAGCTAATCTCGCTAAGGAGGCTTTATTGGAACGTTTCCATAAAGGGAAGTCTTTCGTGGTAGATGCTGAGAAGGCATTAGAAGGGAGCAAACTTGCTTTAGCACAAAAGGAGATAGAACTAAATACTGCCAAAACAGCTAGAGTAGATACAACGATGCTGATGGCTATAGAGGCATGGTTCGGTCAGCAATCTTTTATTCACAAAGGGATTCAAGATGTGCAACAGCATATGAATGCACTACAGACAGAGTTACAAATAGTAGAAAAGGATATCTTAGGTCTAAAGTTAAAGGATATCAATCATTGGGAACAAGAGATAGAGAAGTACAGAAACCACTTTGAACAAGAGATCAATGCGATAGAAGTAGAGTTGCGCAATCACAGAGTAGCACAACAGTTAGCACAGTATGCTAATGAGCTTCATGAGGGGCAACCTTGTCCTTTATGTGGATCTGCACATCACCCTCATATTCTTCAGGGCAACGATGTGTCTTCTGCTATACAGCAGTGTGAACTTCGTCTAAGTGGTATAAAGGATAAACAGGAGCGACTAAAGAAGTATGAAAGAAAAGCTACTGGTCTTTTTGATAAAAAGAAACTCTTAACAACACAATGGCAAGAAAGCCAACAGAGAGAACAACACTTGCAACAAGAGTTAGTCTCTCATCAGCAGAACTTTGTTTGGACAGTGATAGAGAAGGGGAATGAAACACAGTTTATCGAGTTAAAACAAAGAGCTGAGTTAGCGAATAAGCAAGTAGAAGCTCTAGAGATACAATATACTACAGTAGGAAAAGAAGTAGAACAGCACAGAGGTCATGTAGACAAGTTTACCAAAGAACTAAATGCGATAGAGGTAGAAGGAGTTAGTTTAGATAGTGAGATCAAGTCTAAGAGTACACAGATTATAAGACTGCAGATAGAAACTTATCTAAGTTTAGAGGAGACTTTATTAGCACAACAAGCACAACAACGAGAAGCTAATGTAATCTTAGTAGAACAACGCTATAAAGATCTAACGAACCAATATCAGATGATGTCTCCTAAGTTGGCAAGCTTACAGACAGAGAGCAATAGTGTACTGGTAGAGTTAAATGAACTGAAAGTAGCTGTTGATCAGTTTAACGAACAGATTAAGGCTTTATTAGTCACTCATCAAATACAATCTGTAGAGGAAGTACGTAATGTGTTAGATAAACAGATTAATGTAGTAGAACGCAGAGAACAGATACAAGCATTCGTAGTACAACTAGAGGTGGTTCGCAATGCAGTGAGTACTTTACAAGTGAAGTTAGAAGGTATCTCTTTTGATCAAGAGAAGTTCGCTAAACAGCAAGAAGTAATAACGAAGTTAGAACTACAGGTTAAAGAAGCGACAGAGGCTGTGGCTAAGTTGGCAGGAGAGATAGACCGTTTAGAAAAGGACTATGCGAAGAAGCAGAACTTACAGAAGCATTATGATACAATAGAAAAACGGGTGAAGAATCTGAATACACTATTGACGATGTTTAGTGGAGCTGGTTTTGTAAACTATGTGTCAGCTATCTATTTAAAGAACTTATGCGATATGGCGAATGCTCGTTTCCATCGATTGACGAATAACCAATTGAGCTTACAGTTAAACGAAGCGAATGAGTTTGAGATCATAGATTATTTAAACAATGGGAAAGCGAGAAGTGTGAAGACCTTATCAGGAGGACAGAGCTTTCAGGTGTCTTTATCTCTAGCGTTAGCGTTAGCAGAGAGTGTACAGAGTCTGTCTAAGTCAGATAGAAACTTCTTCTTTATAGATGAGGGATTCGGTACACAGGATAGTGAGTCAGTTAATATTGTATTCGAAACGTTGAGCAATTTGCATAAGGAGAATAGAATAGTAGGTATTATCTCTCACGTAGACGAACTACAAGAGCGCATCCCTATGTCTCTATCTGTGGTAAAAGATGAAGAACGAGGTAGTGAGGTAGTAATAAATTATTAGTAAATCTTATTAGGTAATATAGCCCAGTCAGTGATGATTGGGCTTTTTTTATGGTATAGTTTTAGTGGTTTAATACGGTGATTTATAGTTTGTATTGTTTTTAAGTAACTTTTAAATTACCTTTGAAGTGTTAAAATAAATTAATAGCACCATGAAAGAAAATAGAGATGTGAAGACTTGGTCACAAGTAAAAGATGAGGTGTTTGGTGTAGTTGGCGAACCGAAAAGAGATGAGATAGAGAGAGAAGTAGAGACTTTTAAAGTAGGATTATTGCTTAGAAAGGCAAGAGAAGAGAAAAAACTAACTCAAGCAGAACTAGCTAGTTTAGTGAATAAGAAGAGAGAATATATCTCTCGAGTAGAAAATAATGGAAGTAATATGACATTAAAGACGTTATATGATATTGTAGAAAAAGGATTAGGCGGAAAGGTGACAATATCCATTGAACTATAAATATACAGCCCAGTCAGTGATGATTGGGCTTTTTGTTTATTTTGATGAGGTAGATTCGATAACTATAAATCTACTCAGTAGAGAGATAGCTAACCCAAAAAAGGCTACTATAGCAAAGGCGGTCTTAAGAGAAGAGTGCTGTGCAATAAACCCTATAACTGGTGGCCCTAAAAAGAAACCGATAAAACCGATACTAGTAATTAACGTTAAGGCCTGCTGAGGTGGCATTGTTTTAGTATGTCCTGCTAAGTTATAACACATGGGTACTACTGCGGATACACCTAAACCTACAATCATAAAAGAGATAATAGTAGTATATACTCCAGGAAATAATACTGAGGCTCCTAATCCTATAAAAAGGAGGATACCACAGAAGAGTAAAGTTCTCTGCTCTCCAAATCGCCTTACTGTGAAGTCTGATATAAAACGACCACTAGCCATCGCAAACATATAAGCGGTCAGCCCATACCCGATAAGCTGTATAGGAGCATGCGTAACATGCTTCATATATTCACTTGACCAATCTGTCATCATTCCTTCTGCTACCATAGCGAAGAAAGCTAATAGCCCTAAAAGGACTAAGTTCTTATCAGGTAATTGAAAGCCTTTCTTTTCTGTTAGTATAGGATTATCACTAGTAGTGTCGTTCGTTTCAGGAATAAGGTATTTAAAAAGCAGTAGAGAAATAATAATCCCTACGGTAGAGTAATAGATAAAATGTTCTAAAGGTGGGACATAACTACTGATCATCTCTGCGCCTAACCATGAAGCAGCAAAGCCTCCTATACTCCAAGTACCGTGTAGAGAGCCTATGATTTGTCCTTTGTATAGTTTAGAGACTTTAATAGCCTGTGTGTTAATAGAAATATTAGTGATATTACTAATCGCTCCAAATAAGACTAAGTTTACTTTTAGTTGCCATAATACCTCCCAATATCCAATACCTACTAACAGTACTAAATAAGTTAATAGGAAGAGTAGGGTTGCTTTTTTACTGCCTAATTTCTCTATTATTCTACCCGCTATAGGAAGAGTTATTAAAGTTCCTATAGAGATGTATAATAAGACAAATCCCCAAGCAGAGTCATTTACTCCAAAAGCTTCTTTAATAGTAGGAATACGCGATGCCCATGAGGCAGATATCCCTCCAAAGATGAAGAATAATGCAGTAACGGCTATACGGGCTAAGTGTTTTGACATAAGGTTTTAGATTGAAGGCAGTAAATGTATAAATAAAAAAAACGGTCTGTTATTTATACAGACCGTTTAGGTAATTTTATTTTTTGATTGCTTTAGCAATGCTTTCTAAGTTTTGGTTGAAGTCCATCAGCTGACCTAATACTTGAGCCACTTGATTATCCTTACCTGCCATACCTAATTTGTTTTGTTTAATAAAGATATCTTTAATATCCTCCCAACGTTTGCGCTCTACATCTGTCAGTCGGTTAGCTAGTTCTTTTAGTTTAAGTAAGTTTGCTTCTGTGTCAGATGTCAAGGTCTGTGATTCGTTCTCATAGTGTGTTAAGATTAACTCATCTATTTCACTATCGTTCATCAGTGGAACGATCCTACTCATCATCTTATTCATATCACGGTAAGAACCTTGTAGTTTAAAGGCAGGCTCTGTTCTATAAGCATTGTCCATACTTGCACTTAAGATATACTGTTGATTTACCTTTAGTACAATATCTCTTACTGTGATTGATTTCTTTAATACAGCAGTGAACTCTTCTATCTCTTGTCCACTAAAGTTTCCTTCTAATGATAGTGACTCCTCAGACTTCGTTTCGATATGGTTAATCAGTTTATAGAAATCGTCTAATGAATTACTACTCAACTTCTGTAAATAGGTATTCTCAGCAATCGCGTTTTCTAATAAACTTAGCTTAAACAAATGCTCTGTACTACCAATCACATCTCCTAAGTTATAGGTATCAGCACGGTTAGCTAACATATCAGGTATCTGAAACTTCTCTCCTGATTCTGTGTATGGGTTACCTGCCATAATGATACAGAATCGCTTACCTCTTAAGTCATAAGTCTTACTCTCTCCTTCGAAGATACCATCCATCTTACGCTGTCCATCGGCTAGAGATATAAACTTCTGTAGAAATTCAGAACTACAGTGCTGTATATCGTCTAAGTATAGCATTACGTTATCCGCCATCTCAAAAGATAAGTTTATTTTCTTTAGTTCTTCTCTTGCACCAGAAGTCTTAGCTTCTGTAGGATCAATAGAAGTAATAGAGTGTCCGATAGTAGGTCCGTTAATCTTAACGAAGTGAAGACCTAGAGCATTGGCCAAGTATTCCATTAGAGTAGTCTTACCATATCCTGGAGGAGATACTAATAATAACATTCCCATACGAGCTGTACGTTTGTTATCACCATAAACTCCTATCTGTTTGGCTAAGTTATTTCCAATTAATGGAAAGTAAACTTCATTAATCAGTTTATTACGAACAAAAGAAGTCAGTACACGAGGTTTCAGTTCGTTTACTTTTAATGATTTCTTGTATTCGCTTAACAACATATCTTTAGTAGCAATAAAGTCTGTAAACATAGGGACACGCTCAGTCTCGAATACTTCAAGCTTGTGCATATATTCGTGATAGTCTAATGTATAAGTATCTTGTACTATTAAAGTGTGGTTCCCTTTTAAGCTGTTTAAGACTACAGTGTCAGTACTCTCTTTTAAAGTATAGTTATATTGCTTTTCAAATAACAATAAACAGCAAGCTTCATCAATATACTTTTTATATATAGCAGCTTTAGGTTCGTTATCTATATAAGAATACAACCAGTTTTGTATTAAATAAAAAGCATCTAATGTAGATAAGGTAGTATCGTTAATATCATTCTCAAAGGTTACACTTGCATTCTTTTGTTGTAAGAAAGCAATGAACTGTTTCTTTAATAGAGAAGCTTGTTCTGCTTTTGTAAAGAATACTCCTGATGAGAACTCTTCAAAAATATAATGTGCTATCTCCTTCTTGTATGCTAATTCACGCAATGGTGATTGCCATTGTGCATATAACTCCTCTAATTGACTAATTATATATTGATAGTTAGTACTGTTAGGGAATACCTTTTGTACAGCGGCAGCATTATTGATATTTTTCAATAAAGACTCTCTTACTTCCGCTTCTAATTTATACCAGAATACTTGTGCCGAAACACGAACAGCGGGAGCATACGTCAATATTCCTAATTCTGCTTTTAGCTTCAGTAAGGCTTGTGTAATCTCTAATCCATCAAAGTCGTGTACACCTTTTAGATATCCTTCAGAGTAGTTCTGTTCTGTTCTAAATTTAACTGCTTCATTAATATCTAAAGAAGGATTAGTACGTAGTTCTTTTACTATTTGATAAGCTAAGTACTCTGCTCTATATACTTCGTTATTCTCAGAGATAATGTCTTGATTCCATATCTCCTTATAGGCATAGATCTTATCATTTTGAATAGGATAAGTAAAGCTGGTACCTGTTAAGTGATAATACAGAATATCGTTACGTCTAACGATAGTAAGGTCTAATGGCTGTTTGTTGACTAAGAATTTGTGAGTACCTAAACTGATGACATTTTCTCCATCAGCGAATAGGTCTTGTTTATCTCTCAGTGTACGCAGTGCATCTTCTTGACTCGTCTTAACGCTGTTCTCTAAATTTTCAGCTTTAGATACATCTCCTAAGTCATTTAACTCAATAACTAATTGACGTACCTTATCGACCATAAGGTCAGTAGAGAAAAATGCAAGTATCTCCTCTTTCGTTTTGAAAGAAGAAGACTTATTCTCTATATTCTTTAATATACGTAGACCTATCTGTTCTAACGAACTCGTACGTCTATTGATTTGTTCTACTAATTGAGTCTTACGCGTATCAAAAGCTTTAGACACTTCCTCTCGCTTATCTGCTATCTTTAGAATAAAATCATCAAAGTCAGCAAACTTACTTTCTAACTCTTCTACTTGAACACTTACTTTAGAATGGTATTCGTCACACTTCTCAGGAGAATTAGATAATTCTAAGAAGTTGATGATACTTTGGTCAAGTAAGGTTAATTGAGCATGAAACTCTGCGATAGATTCATTCGTACGTAGAGAGTCTATCTTTCTCTTCAGTTGAGAACGCACCTCATTAAGCGAAGCAAATATTACAGATATCTTCTCTATAATCTTTGTCGCCTGTGTAGTGTCTTCTATTTTTAAACTGTTTAGTATGTCTATCAGCAGTTCTAATTCAGCTGATATTGCCTTACAGTTTTCGTCTATAGCATTAGCATCAATTACTTTGACTACCTCATTTACTTTAGCCTTTTGATCTACTACTTTTTGCTCATAAGGAACGAGTGCTTGTTCTTGTAGTAAGAAAGCGATTGTTTTATCAGATAGTGATTCATTGGTTTTACCTAATTGCTCTTGATAATTCTCTAAGATAGTTAAGTCAACATATTTAGTCTGACGAGCACTGATGACTTCACCTAATAGCTTTCTGTTTTCAGCTAATAGATGTACTAATCCTTCCAGCGTATCACCTTTAGCATTCTTAACATTAAAGAGCTGTTTATCTACTTTCGCTTTTAGATCAGTTAATAGACCAGCGGCTCTCTTGCGTTGCTCTTGTACTTTTTCAAACTCATCTATAGCAGTATTAGCGATACTTCTTATCTGCTCTAATGGTTCATCTAAGCTTTTAGTTTCTTTGGTTCTTATCCAGAAGTAGGCATCTATAATGTCATTTGCTTTCTTAGCTATATCACCGTACAGCCCTTCATACGAATCTTCTTTATCGATGAGGTGGATGATCTCTTGACATTCAGCCATCGCTTTAACGATGTCCTTATTCCCTATTTTGTATAAGTGATTCTCTTTTTGTTCCTTATTCTCTATTAATGTAGCAGCATAAGGAGTTTCCCATATTTGTACTACGTGATGTCTTACTGCCTCATTCTCTGAGCGAAAATAGATTAACTTACCATCGTTAAACAACGTAAAACCACTACATACGATAGGAGTTTCTACTTGTTGTTTGATGATGTTATAAGACATCAGGGTATAGATATTGTTCTCTGCTTGATAGAATAGATATAAGTAGTCCTCCCCATTATGAGAAGGGATAGTTCTTACAAACTCTAAATTGTGAACACTGTTATCAAATATTTTATAATCTCCATTCTGTAAGTAGTATCCATTAGAGAATAAGATACCTTGTCCATCAGGAAGTAGAATACCTGTCTCGTTTAAAGCAGGTACATTGATAACTTGTTTTGTTCTATTATTAAAGATAAAAGCACGGAAATCCTCTTGGTAAGGTTTAATGCGTATAGCGATAAAGTTACCTAAGTCAGCGTAGAAGTAATCAGCATCATCTAACTGCTGATCGGCATTCTTTACAGGTTCAGAGTATATTCCTTGTCCATTATCTGTGTTGTCTTCTATTTTAAAAGTAATATCACCACCTACTGCTTCTATAAATACCTTGTCTTGTATAGATACGTGAGGGTGTACTCCTAAGCGTCTGTTCTCAAGATTAGTCTTAATCCAATTGAACTCAAACTGAGGACTCTTTACTACTTCGTGAATGCTACGGTCATCCTGATAAATCAATTGATTATCTTTGATTAACCACTTAAATGCTTTTAAGTTATCTGCATTCTTACTTGTTTGGAATACCATATAGAGGTAATTCTCTGTCTTCTTAAATCTGCTGAAGATAGAGTCTCTATAGTATTTATATAAGTTTTTATAATCACTGATGAAGTTCTCATCATAGATAAAATCTAAAGGTTGAGGTAAGAACTGATCATTTTCAAAGCGGTATATACTAAATACATCACTTAACTGAATATCAGTCTTTAGCCCAAAGTGTACGTTATAGGCAAAAATACAAGTCGTGTCAAAGGCAATAATACCTCTGGCAGTACAGTTGTTTTCTGTCGTAATACGTTGATTGGCGATAAGTTTTAGATCAACAGAAGTAAAGACCTCTTTACGGTCGTCATTCAGTGCATTTAATCGTTGGATTAATTCACTCTTCTGACTCTGTAGTCTCTTCTGTATAATCTCATAAGTGTTAGAATCTAATGATTCTATATTTTGGTTTTCTAATTCAGCCATATATAAAGGATACTTTGTATTAGAACGATAAGACTAATACGTAGGTAAATTAAAAATAGAGTAGGGGTAAATAGGAGAAAAATCACTCTTCTCTACAGAGAAGAGTGATTAGTATACATTAAGATAACTTTCTATTCCCTATACCGAAACTCTGAACAGCATCAGCTATATTGCTTAGTAAGCCCATATTGTCCTCAGTTGCGTTTTGTTGCATCTTAAGTACTAATGATGCAATACTAAGATTCTTTAAATCTTCAGTTGTGATATTAAACTGACTTGCATAGTGCTTAATATTATTAAATAACTCACCTTGACTGATAGTAGAACCATCACCTAATAAAGCAAGTTTAATATCTTGAGCATTCTGACTCTTGTCGATTAATTGGTCAAATCCTTTTGCACGAGTCACTTGATTGATAATGTTTTCGAAGAACATTGTTTCTCCACCTACGATATCAATCTTAGCAGTCTGAAGTGCAGAAGATAATACGTTAGCTTGTGATTGAGCAATGTCTTTTTGGATTGTGATAGCAGCCAATTCCACTTCTTTTTCTTTCTGAAGTTGAAGTTTGAACTCTTCGTGTTCTTTACCTACACCATCCATTTGCTTCATAGCATTTGCTTTCTCTTTTAATCCTTCAGCATCTGCTATTGCTTTTTCTTTCATCACTTCTGCTTCAGCCAATCCTTCTTTTCTCTTCGCTTCTGCTTTCGCTTCGATACCAGCTGCCTCAGCAGTTGCTATACGTTGTATTTTAGCAGCATCTACGATACTTTGTTGTTCTACAGCCTCTGCTTTTGCTTTGATTACTTCTGCCTCAGCTAATCCGATAGTAGCATCTTCACGAGCTTTTGCATCTGCAAGTATCTTACGTGCCTCAGCTTGTTTAATAGAAGCTTCTTTCTCTGCTTCTGCTTCGATTAGCATTTGTTGAGAGATTTGCTCTTGAGCAGATTTTTTAGCTTCTGCCTCTTTCACTGTTCTGATTAAGTTTTCTTCTGCTTGTCTACTTGCTTGAGTGATACCTACTTGTTTCTCTCTTTCTACAGCGCGTAGTGCTTCGACGTCTTTGATATTTTGTTGTTCTTCCACAACTCCTTTTTCAAGCTGTACTCTTTCGCGAATAACATCTTGTATAGTCTTTTTCTCTTCCTCTACAGCGCGTTCTTTGTTGATTTGAGCCAATGTTACGATACGCTCTCTTTCAGTTTGTTCTAACGCTCTGTCTTTTTCTACTCTTTCTGTTTCCACAGCATCAGTACGCTCTTTATTTTTAGCAGCGATGATTACTTGACGTAGTTTATTCTCTTCTAATACAGCTAGACTTTCTTCAGTAGAGATGCGTACACTCTCAGATTTAAGACGTTCTTCTTCACGTACCTTTTGAATCTCAGCTTCTTCACGAGCGCGGATATTATCCACTTCTCTGCGTTGTTTCTCTTCTTTTTCTGATAACTGTCTTTCGAGTTCTAAGATAGCTTCACGAGCTTCCACGTCTTGCTTCTTGATTACCTTTTGCTCATCTCTACGGATAAGATTAGCATTGATGTTTTGTAATGCAGTAAGTTCAGTAATCTTTTTGATACCTTCAGAGTCAAGAATGTTCTGAGGATCTAAGTAAGAGATATTTGTTTGTTCTAAGTAGTCAATAGCACAGTCATCTAAGATGTACCCGTTTAAGTCTCTACCTATGATATTAATAATCTCTTCTCTAAACTCTCTACGAGCTTCGTATAATTCGATAAATTCAAATTTCTTACCTACTGTTTTTAAAGCTTCAGAAAACTTCGCTTCGAATATGTTTCTTAGCGTTTCTACATCACTTGCACGCTCACAACCTAATGTTTGTGCCACATTAATTACGTCTTCTATAGACTTGTTAACTCTGATAAAGAAAGCTACTTTAATATCTGCACGAATATTGTCTTTACAGATAAGACCTTCGTTTTGCATTCTATCGATTTGTAGTTTTTTTACAGAGATATCCATAATCTCCATTTTATGGAATACAGGAATTACATAAATACCTTTGTTGAAAGCTACTTTAGTTCCTCCAACCCCAGTTCTTACTATAGATTTACCTTGTGGTATCTTCTTATAGAAAGATGCAAGTATTGCAAAAAATAATAATACTAATAGAAAAAGTGCGCCTATAATAATAGCTATTAATGTCCCTAGACCAAACTCACCCATAGATTTTAGTGTTTATAGTTAATAATTAATGTATTCTTCTTACTTGGAAGATATTTTCTTTATCACATTTTTTAATGATAATGACTTTCTCTCCATATTTTATTTGGTTACCATCTGTACTCTGTACCAATATCTTGATTGGATCTTGATCGATGACTACCTCCATATTTCCTTGTTTATCTGCAGTGATACTTGATAACATAACACCTTCTTTTCCGATAAAGTCTATTGCCTTCTCTCCGTGATAGCCTGTATTTTTTAAAAACTTAACTAGCGGAAGTGTAGCATAGTGTGTTAAGATAATCGCTATAAAAGAAAGTGGAATTAATATTAAAACAGACCAAAAACTTAGATTCACTACTTTAGGGATTGTAGTAGTTAATAATGTACCTGCCCAAGTAAAGAATTTAAAGATGGTTAATACAATCATGAAAGGGATCTTCCCTACATTCATAAACTCAAGTATCTGCATAAAGATACTTGGCTGACGTACATCTACATGATCTGCTACATCCACCTCTTTATCATGAGTAATGTCTAGATGACTTTGTTGCAAATCAAAGTCTGTATCTACATCTGCATCTATGTCTATGTCAACATCTATTTCAGGGTTGACATCCATATCAATATCAAAACCATCAAAACCTCCTAATAAAGCCGAGAATATCCAATAGATAAAGGTTATCCCCATTAATACGCTCATAATAGCGTTTGGAAGCGGATTGAATAAATGATGAATTATTTCTGTCATTTATGAATAGCGTATTATATTAATATGTGTTTAAAATTTACCAAATATAACTTAATTTTAAGAAAGTGTTCTGCTTTATTTTGACAATATTATAACATGAACGAACAATTTATCCTTTTAGGATACCTCTTTTGAGAAATAGGACTGGGATATACTTATTTCTATGATACCAAATAGAATAATTGCAATCTTATGAGTGATTATTTATCTGTTTTATTAAAAGGAATAAGTTGCATGGATTGACATTGTAGTTCCAACTCCTCTAGTATAGTCAGCGTGAATACCTCTGTATTGACTTACTGGCGGATAGTAGGTTTTATTGAATAAATTGTCAATGCCAAGTGAGAGTGACCAATGGTTATTAGGTTTATAATTTGCACTAAGGTTAAATAGATTGACTTCACTTATGGGACCTTGTCCGTTTTTATATTTTCCATTGATGTTGGGGCTAAAGTGTTTTCTATTTCCTGTATTTATCCAAAATAAGGATAGAGTAGCCTTATTGAATGGAGTATATGTAATAAATGCAGTTGCTTTATTAGGCGGTATTCTATCTCCTCCTAGATATTCTAAGATGCCTTTTTTATTCTCTGTTTTTCCTTCTATAGTGGTGAAAGTACCACCCATTTTTAAGCTCTTCATTACTCTAGCCTCTAAAGCTATTTCGAAACCTTTAATCTTTTCAGGTTCTCTACTAGGCATCAGATATCCTCCGACATCTATAAGGTTAATACCATATTTAGAAGTGCTGATATAATATGAGGTTTGTAGTGAGAAAATGCTGTATTTACTAGAGAAACCTATTTCGTAATTATTAGTAATCACAGGGGAAGTCTCTAAATTATTCAGCGTATTAGCATCTGCTCTTCTCAATATTTTTCCTACTTCATTGAGGGAAAAACCTTGTGAGTAACTGATAAATGGATTGAAGTAATCATATTTAGTGTATCGGATACCTGCGTTAAATACTGTGGCTCTATAAGTTAGTTTACCTCCATTGACAGCTATAGAGCCTTCGTTATTAGGGCCTGTTGATATAGTGGTGTAATCATTGATTTTTACATTCGAATTTTCATAACGAATCCCTCCTTTAAAGATAAAGTCATCTAATATATCTATCTTTAACTGTGCATAAGGGGCTATGCTTAGCATTTTCATTTGGGGAGTTAATATTCTACCATCTGTGAGGTCTTGCATAGTCATATCACTGAGTAGATCAAAACCATAAGTAATTTCAATAGGAGTATTATAAAGCGTAAAAGGAGTATTAAAGTTAGTTCTCATTCCTTTCTTTTTTGATATTATCCTAGTTTGACCTGGACCATACCAGACTGTTCCTTTCGGTACATAACGATTCATCGATTGAAAGGAAGTGATGTAAGCACTAATGTCTAATCGGGTATTAGCATAAAGTGCATCGTTAGTATAGGTCAGCATAGCATTGTGATTGTATGGTGTACCTACTGGTTTTCCACCTTCACTACCTCTTATGCCTATAGCAGGCTCCTGTCCATAACGTCCTGGTTTCGTTTTGTACTTCTCATCTTGTACGGTAGTGTAATAATTGTAGAGTAGTTGTAATGAGGAGGAATCATTGAGCTGATAAGATAGTTTTGTGAAGATGTTTCGCTCATAAGAATTAGATAGACCACCCAGTTGTCCTAATGGCAAGCCTTCACCATCTCTTTGTAAGCCATTGTATTTAAGATGCCCACCTATAGCGTAGCTGAAGTTATTTATTCTACCTGAGAAGTACTGTCCTATTTGATAGCCTAAGGTTCCACTACTGTGATAAGGGTTAAAGGTAGTACCTATTTTAGTTTGCCCACTTAGTGGTTTGTTGCCTACATCTTTTCTAGTAATATAATTGATAATACCACCCGCAGATCCATTGCCATAGATAGACGTTGCTCCTTTTCTTACTTCTATTTTTTCGATAACATAAGGATCTAGAGAACGTATACTCCGGGCTCCATTCATTAAAGGGAGAGATTGTGGAATACCATCTATTAAAACTAGAAGAGGTCTTCCTCTCAGTGTCTGCCCTGTATTGGCTACTTTATTAGTAGCTGTAGCGAGTCCAGGTACTGTATTACCTAAGATATAGCTGATATTACTATTAATATCACTCTGTGTTTCTATTTCTTGTTTGGTAAGTATCGTTACAGAAGAGGGGACTGTAGAGATGTGTTCTGGTTTTCGGCCAGCAGTAATGATAATTTCATTTATAGTCTCAGGATTAACAGTAAGTGTAATTGTAAAGTTGTTAATCGTATCTTTTTGTAACTCAAGTGTCGTATAGTAATCAGCGTAATCAAAGACTTTTAACCTTAAGTCAACAGTAGAAGAATGAGTATCTGTTAGGGAGAATATACCAGTATCGTCAGTAATACCTACATTTTGATTATTTATCTCTACAACTACATTAGGAACAGCATGACCAGAAGGATTTTTTACTTGAAGATTTAAATGCTGTGCCTGTGAGAGCATTGATAATGAAGAGAATAGTGTGATGTAGAGTTTCTCTTTTCGGGAGGATAGTAATTTCATAACTTATTTATTTAGAATTATTCTGAATAAATTTATACAAAAGCATCACTTTATTAAAAAAAACAGACCGTAAATTGAGAGGCATATGTAGTTAAAGTTTTGAATAGTAGATGTTTAATTTTGATTATTTCACAGTTATTATAAAATGAATAGGGCCACCTTTATAAGGCGACCCTACTATTATAGTATATGATATCAGCGATTAGCTCAATCCTTCTATTAATCCATCTACTAAGTCAATTCTTAGCGCTTGTGGTGATTTTGGCAATCCAGGCATACGCATAATATCTCCTGCTATAGCCACGATGAACTCAGAACCTCTATTGATCACTAAATCATTGATTACAATGTCAAAATCTTTAGCTACACCGTATGCTGTTGCATCTGCAGAGAATGAATATTGTGTTTTGGCAATACATACTGGATATTGATCCATATCTGTGTTTTTTAGTTGGGCTAATTTCTTTTTAGCAGCAGAGGAGAACTCTACTTTATTAGCTCCATATATCTTCTTAGCGATATTCTCTATTTTTACAGCTATTGTTTCACTGTCTTGATAAGGGAAGTGAAGAGGTTTACTCGGGTTGTTTGCTATTGTGTTTACAACTACTTCAGCTAGGGCTTTAGCGCCTTCACCACCTTCTACGAATGCATTGTTAATCGCAAATCCAATGTGGTTATCCTTACAGTATTGCTCCACTATTTGTAGTTCCTCTGTATCATCAGTTGCATATTTATTGAAGGCAACTACTATGCTTTGCCCATAAGATTTAATATTCTCTACATGCTTAGCTAAGTTCTCTAATCCTTTGCGGATACCATCTGTATTTTTAGCTTTGATATCTTCGATAGCTACACCACCGTGCATTTTTAATCCTTGCGCAGTAGCTACTACCACTGTCAGTTTTGGTTGTAAACCAGATTTACGACACTTGATATCAAAGAATTTTTCGGCACCTAAGTCTGCACCAAAGCCTGCTTCAGTGATAACATAGTCTCCATAGCTCATAGCCATTTTAGTAGCGATAACAGAGTTACAACCATGTGCAATATTAGCGAATGGTCCACCGTGAATAAAGGCGGCAGTGTTTTCCGTAGTTTGTACTAAGTTAGGATTAAGTGCATCTTTTAATAGTACCGTAATAGCTCCAGCTACACCTAGATCTTTTACTGTAAACATACTTCCGTCATATCGATACCCTAATAAGATATTTTCGATTCTGCGTCTAAGGTCTTCTATATCTGTCGCCAGACACATAATAGCCATAATCTCAGAGGCTGGAGTAATGTCAAATCCTGATTCTTGTGGTACTCCATTAGCACTACCTCTTAGCCCAGTGTTGATATAACGCAAGCTACGGTCATTCACATCTAATACTCTTTTCCACAATATTTCTTTAATTCCGTTTTCATTAGCTCTATTCTGATAGATATAGTTATCAAATAAAGCACTTATCGTATTATGAGCTGATGTGATAGCGTGAAAATCTCCTGTGAAGTGTAGGTTGATATTCTCCATAGGCAATACCTGAGCATATCCACCTCCTGCAGCTCCACCTTTCATCCCAAAGCATGGACCTAAGGAAGGCTCGCGTAGAGCTACTACAGCTTTCTTACCTATTTTATTTAACCCCAACGCTAGACCTATAGATACAGTAGTCTTACCGATACCTGCTTTAGTAGGAGTGATTGAAGTAACTAATATTAAATTTGACTTATTGATGTTCTCTGTATTCATAGCATCTAGAGGAACCTTAGCCATATACTTTCCGTAAGGGATAAGCTCTTCTTCATTTACACCGATAGAGTGTGCTACATCTTGTATTCTCTTTAACTCACATTCACGAGCAATTTCGATATCTGTTTTCATTTATAATGATAGTTTGTGTTATTGAAGAGTAAAGATAAGGTTTTTTGTAAGGGCAATTATCGCTATTGTACTTAATTAAAGAAGGTATAAGTATTATGGCGAATTGTGTAATGAAAACCAGGACATATAAGTCGAAACCATAATTCTAGGATTCAATTTTTAGATTGCTTCTAAAAAATTAAGTGTTTTATTAAATTCATATCTGTGTAGTGTAAATGGTTTAATTACTGAAGTGTTTTATTATTTTTTATATCTAAATAATAACATATATCTTTACAACTTTAATAATATATTGTTTTATAAATGAAGACTGAAGCACAATTAATAGAAAGAAGTGGTAATAAATGCGAACTATGTGAGGCAACTGGACATTTAAATGTATATGAAGTACCACCTGCAGCAGCTAATGAAGCAGATAGAGAAATCTATATTTGTGATACTTGTTTAGAGCAAGTAGAGAAGAAAGCTGAATTAGATGCTAATCACTGGCAATGTCTGACTACATCAATGTGGAGTGAATTTCCAGCTGTACAAGTAGTAGCTTGGCGTATGCTGAACCGTTTCCGTAACGAAAGTTGGGCAGCAGATAGTTTAGAGATGATGTATTTAGACGATGAACTTTTAGAGTTTGCTAAACTTACAGGAGATCATACAGGGGATGGAAGTGTAGACCTTCACAAGGACTGTAATGGTAATGTATTAGTAGGAGGAGATACTGTGACATTAATTAAAGATCTTGATGTAAAAGGATCTACTATTAATGCTAAGATCGGTACTGCTGTTAGAAATATCCGTTTAGTACACGATAATACAGAACAAATCGAAGGAAAGATAGATGGTCAACAAATCGTTATCTTAACCAAGTTCGTAAAGAAACAAGCATAATAAGCATATACTGATATAACAGCCTCTTTGTTTTAGACTTAGAGGCTTTTTTATTGGCTTTTGGTAGCGGTGAGTCCGTAGTGAGTCCGTTATGAGTCCGTAGTGACTCCGTTAATTCTCGATAAATAACGCAGTCATTACTTAGGTGTTATAGTAAGGTAATGCTGATATTACAAAGTAAATAGGTACGGTACTAGATGAAACTAGAAGCCTGAGAGAGTCTTGGTGATTATGTTGAGAGTATATTTTAGTAGCATGAGAGGATTAGAATAAACTTAACCAAATAGGAACACTAAATTCTTCTAAGAGATGTGCAAGTTTAGTCTCTTTATAAGTTTCTCTTGTGAGCCACTTTGCTTCTGCTATTTCTGAAGCTACTTCTAGCGTTTGATGATTGATTATAATATGATAGATATGAGCTTTCACTATAGTATTCTTTTCATTCACAGCTTCTGTACTATGTGTACCCAGTAGGGTTAGTTCATTTGTGTTTACTGTTAAGTTTAGCTCTTCTTTTAACTCTCTTACTAAGGCTTGTTCAGGAGTTTCTCCTTTTTCGATTTTACCACCTGCCATCATATAATAGGTAGACGTTTTTTTGCGTACAGTCAGTAATCGGTTATCTTGATCTGTTATTAATGCTGATGCTAAATATAGAATAGTAGGAGTTGTCATATTAGACAGTTTTTTAAAATGTAAAGATAGTATTATTAAAAATAACTGTTCAATCATGTTTTGCGAAACTTTATCTTGAGTAAAACAGTACAAAAAGGTTAATTAAAGAAGAATAAGTACTAAAATTAAATGGTTAATATTTAAATAATTAGTCGTCCATTTAGTAAAGTTTATTACTTTTACCAACGAAATAAATGAATTACATATATCAATCGACTTAAATGATAAAAAAAATATAAGTTTGTTGTGAAAATATGTTTTTCAATAAAAAAATATTTTATCTTTATTCTATCAAAGTAATACTTAGTATAGAATAAGATTTAGTGTATTACATTAGTTTTAATTTTTAAAATCCGTAAGCCTGATAAGAGGCGAAAATGAACATCACAATGGTAAAAGAAGAATTTACTGCATTATTTAAAGGGTATAAAGTACCTAATGAAATTAAAAGTTTATTGGAATTTCAGACATCTGAGAATATTCCATCTTATTATTCTAACGCTATCTATTTAATAGACGAGGATCCAGGAATCATCGAATCTATTTCAGAAGAAGAAGAATTTGTAAATTCGTTTGTTCCTTTTGCAGAGGCTAATAGTACTGGTAGTATTTTTGCTTTTTGGGTACAGGATAAAGCGGTAAAAAGTTTGGATAACTGTCCTATCGTTGTTTTTGGTGATGAAGGAGGAGTTTTTATCGTTGCTAAGAATATCAAAGAGCTATTACAGATATCAGCTTATGATGTGGAAGCAGTTGTGTTTATGGAAGAATTCTATTTCCCTGATAAAGAGGAACTGATAGAAGAAGGAGAATTCGATGCTGCAGAGTTCAATAAAGAATTCTTAGATTGGCTTCGTACTGATGCGAAATTAAAACCAATTCTTACAATAGAAGCTATAGATGAAGTGATTGCAAATGCACAAGATCAATTTGCTGATGAGTTAGAGCAATTTATAGCAAAGTTTGCATAAGTATAAAAGAAATAAGATAAGTATAATGAAAAGAGAGGAATTTCCTCTCTTTTTTGTTATAGATATGTTAATAAAAATAACTATCTTGCTCAACAAAATAAAAAAATATGGAATTTAATCAATTTGAAAATCAAGTTACAGAACAACGTGAGAAGCCTAATAACTATATGGGGCTGTCTATTACTTCTACAGTATTAGGTATGTGTTCTTTCTGGTGTATTGGGTTAATATTAGGTATTATCGCTATCGTAATGTCTAGTCAGTCTACTAGTAAATATAATAATGGTGAGTATGAGGCTTCTGTTAAAGCAGCTAGTACAGCGAAGAAATTAGCTTTAGTAGCTATTTTATTATTTGTAATCGCTATTGGTAAAGCTGTTTTTGATATTGTGAGTGCAGGTGGTATTAATGCATACTTCGAAACAATTATGGAGCAAGTGAGAGCAGCTCAAAATATGTAATAGACTATAATGAAGAATTGGATACTTAGAATCATATTTCTAATAATTCCTCTTTTTGGATTATATTATTACTATCAGTTTTTTGGGAGTGGTGATAATGGTGGTCTATCGTGTATGTTCTATCGTGAGACAGGGTGGTTATGCCCTGGGTGTGGAGGACAGCGTGCCTTGCATGCATTACTACATGGACATTTTAGAGAGGCTATAGAATATAATGTAATGATATTAGTATACTTTCCTCTACTTGCTTTTTTATATATAGCATTAGTGGAAGTGTATATTGTAAAGAATGATAAGTTTTTGCAGAAATATGCTATTCCGAATTGGTTTGCCTATTCTTTTCTAGCACTTATTATTGTATTCTTTATAGTCAGAAATATATGGTAAAGTAAAAAGCCCCTTAGTTAATCTAAGGGGCTTTTGTATTTATAAGAAGATTAGGTTCTTATTTATCTTTAAAAGTGCGTAGTTCATTTTTATATACATAGTATATACTACTTGTGATAGGGTCTATTTCGTATAGAGGTCTATTGTTATCAATAGCTATTTTATCTACTTCTTTACCGTCTTTCTTTCTCACTTTGACTAGTTGTGTAGTTTCTCCTTCAGTACCTCTAGCGAATACATAAGCGTATTCAGCAGTTTGTTTAAGAGCATTAAATCTACTTTGTACCAATGGAGTGATAGTACTATTCAGGTCATTCATAAGGGACTGTTGAGTATTTAGTGTTTTTTGTGCTTTAGCACGATCTTTCTCACTGAATACATAGTCTTTGCTTTCTACTACTTGACCATTAGCATTGCGATAAGATACAGAATAGGTCGCACTTGTTATGGCTTGGTTTTTAGTATTCATAGCCCCCATATAAGCATTACCAGCTATAGACGCTGATTTTAGTAAACGTCTTCCTGCTTCTCCTGGTTCTTTATACGTGTTGTGGTATATAATATTTCCATCTTGACCAACTCCGATAACATCGTTTTGTCCAATGATACAGATTACACCATCGATGACTTCTAGACTAGTAGTTAAATTGTCGTTATATATAGTTAATAGACGTTGTCATTAAAAGTGTATGGAGTAAAGTTTTATTGTGTTTTTTTTAACAGAATTGATTCAGAAAAATGATTGTATTATTTTTTATCTAAAATTTCACTATTTATCGAATAAAAGAGACGAAATAATAAGCTCTTATAGCTGCAGTTTTTTTTATTATATTGAAATATGTTTAAAAAAAAGCTGTAGTTTGGAATATTATTGCCGAATATTTATTTATTCTTTTTTACTTTTACTTATTTGATATTGTTAATTATTGTCGTAGTTTTATATATTATTTAGATCAGTGTTGTGTTAAAGTGACTTTATTTGACATTTTTTTGATTATATTTTTCTGTTTTAAAACAATGGCAAAATAAAAAATATAGAAGTTTAGTGTTCTGAGGTAAAAGTGTGAAAAAATAAAGTGATGTAGGGTATTGATATATTTTTAAGAGAAATTATTTTTAGGAAATAGGAGATTTTATTATTCGTTTTTTTTAAAAAATAAGAAAAGGGAATGAAAGTTGTGGTGTGTAGTTTAGAACGATATGAGTTATCTATCTCTGATATAGAATAGAAGATTGGTTTAAAAAAGTAGAAGTTGATTAATTATAATTATAGTAACCATGAAAAAGGTATTTAGTTTAATGTTCGGTGTATTGTTAGCATTTCAAATGCAAGCTCAGACTAAAGGAGCTTCAAATACATCAAAGGATGAACCTCGTGTGATTATCCTTGCAACAGGAGGAACAATAGCAGGGTCAGGAGAGTCGGCAACGAAGGCAGCTTATACTGCAGGTAAAATTCCGATTGAGAATCTTCTAAATGCTGTACCTGAGATGCATAAGTTTGGCAAAGTTAAAGGGGAACAGATTGCTCAGATTGGTAGTCAAGATATGAATATTGAAACTTGGTTGAAATTAAGTAATCGTATTAATGAGATATTCGAGAAAGACGAGGCTGATGGAGTAGTGATCACTCATGGAACGGATACCCAAGAGGAGACTGCTTATTTTTTAGAATTGACTATTAATTCTAATAAGCCTGTGGTATTAGTGGGAGCGATGAGACCTGCGACAGCGATGAGTCAAGATGGGAATAGAAACTTATTAGATGCTGTGATGGTGGCTGCATCTCCTGAAAGTAAAGAAGCAGGGGTGGTGATTGCAATGAATGAAGCAGTATTTGCAGCTAGAGATGTCACAAAAACAGTGACAACTAATATGGCTACATTTCAATCTAGAAATTTTGGACCAATAGGATTGATCTTTGATGGGAAAGTGAGTTACTACTATAAAACATTGAGATCTCCAGAGAAGAAGTTTAATGTAAAGGGATTAACTAAACTTCCTCAGGTAGAAATCGTTTACGGTTATGCTGATGCTAGTCCTAGAGCAGTGACTGCTGCCAAAGAAGAAGGTGTAGCTGGTATAGTATACGCTGGTATGGGGAATGGTAACTTTAATGCTCCTGTAGGAGATGCTTTAATAGCAGCTGCAAAATCAGGTATTATAGTTTGTCGTTCAGCAAGAGCTGGAGCAGGTAGAGTGACTTTATTTAATGAGGTGGATGATAATGCGCTTGGTTTTGTGGTAGCAGATGATTTAAGTCCTCAGAAAGCTAGAATCTTATTAATGTTAGCACTTACTGAGACCAAAGATAGAGCTGTGATTCAAGATATGTTCTTCAAATATTAAAAGAGATAAGTTATAACCATTAATATAAGAGGAGCGCCTACTGAATGTATATACAGTGTAGCGCTCCTTTTATATAGAATCTATACTAAAGGTATAATTAAAATTTTGTGGCTATGTTACTATTACAGTTCTGCATCTTGATAGGAATGATTCTTATCGGATCGCAAATGAAAGGAATTGGTCTTGGTGTTATGGGAATGGTTGGCTTAAGTATATTCGTATTTGTATTCGGTATGCGTCCTGGTGACCCTCCTATAGATGTAATGCTTGTGATTATGGCAATTGTGTCTACAGCTGCTACACTTCAAGCCTGTGGTGGACTTGATTACTTAGTACAATTAGCGGAAAAAGTGATTCGAAGTAACCCTTCTAATATTGTGTTTATCGCACCATTTACGGTTTATTTCTTTTGCCTTTTTGCTGGTACAGCGCACTTACTATATTCTTTATTACCTATTATTTCTGAGGTAGCAGCTAAAAAGAGAATTAGACCTGAGCGCCCTTTAAGTATATCAGTTATCGCTTCTCACTTAGCTATAACAGGAAGTCCGATGAGTGCCGCGACAGCTGCTTTTGCAGGAGCTAGTATTTTAGCTTATCAAGGAGCTTTGATAGATATTATGAAGGTGTGTATACCAGCTTGTCTTATTGGTATTTTAATAGGTTGTTTATCTGTTCTTAAGAAAGGGAAAGAGTTAGAAGATGATCCTATATTTATTGAGAAGATGAGAGACCCTGAGTTTGCTAAAAGTCTTGATGCAGACGAGGTAGGAGAGAAAAAAGAGTTAAAAAAAGGAGCGAAGAGTTCTGTTGTTATATTTTCTATAGCAGTGTTATTAATTGTTCTAGCGGGTGCTTTTCCTCAATTACTTCCTGTGTTTGAACCTGGGGCTGCAAGCTTAGTGCTTAAGGCTAATGGAGAACTACAGATGGTAGCAGTGATAAGTATGATTACATTGACTGCGTCTGCTCTAATGATGATTACGACCAAGACAAGTGCTATAGCAGTGACAAAGGTTAGTCTCTTTAGTTCTATGGCTACTGCGGTAGTCTCTGTGTTTGGGGTAGTATGGATGAGCTCTACTTTTATGGCGCATAATGAGGTGGTGATAAAAGCATTTATGACCGATGTGGTTTCTGCATATCCGTGGACTTTTGCTATTGCTGTATTTATTTTAGGTGCCTTGATGTTTAGTCAAGCAGCTACAACTAAAACGATGATGCCTCTAGGGGTGTCTTTAGGATTGTCTAATCCAGCGTTGATTGCAATTTTCCCAGCAGTAAATGCGGATTTCGTATTACCAGGTTATCCAACATTGCTAGCAGCAATTAATTTTGATAGAACAGGAAGTACTAAAATCGGGAAGTTTGTAGTGAATCACAGTTTTATGATTCCAGGGTTAGTTGCTATAGGTGTTGCAGTAACAGCCGGTTTCTTATTAGGAGCTATATTATTATAAAAAATGAAGAATTAAATAAAAAAAATGAAAATGAAAAAGGCATTATTATTAATGACGATGTTTGTAAGTGCGGGAGCAATGGCTCAGGAACCGCAATCTTCTACAGACACAATTGTAAAACCTATTATCCCCGTCGAGAAAGTAGGATTGTTAAAAAATATAGACGTTCTATTTCATACTAGAGTAGGGTTTGAGAGTTATTTTGATAACGGAACTTTTACAAACTCTGAGTTTGATAATAATCAAGCACGTATTGAGATAAAGGGGAAAATACATGATCGAGTGTATTTTAGATTTAGGAATAGATATACTCAGAAATCTGAAATAGGAACTAAAGATCATATCGAAAGAGGGGTTGATATGGCATTTGTTGGAATTTACCTTGATCCTAAGACTAGATTAGACATTGGTAAGATGAGTACTGACTGGGGAGGATTTGAGTTTGATTTAAATCCAATCGAGATTTTACAGTATAATGATATATTGCAACATGCTGATAATTTCTTGACAGGAGTTGGGGTTACACATACTCTGGATAATGGGCATTCTTTTGGATTGCAAGTGCTAAATTCTAGAACACAGCATTTTGAAGACCAGTATCAGGATTTTGATATTACTAATATAGAAAAAGCAAAAATGCCTTTGGCTTTTGTTACGAATTGGAGAGGTAATTTCTTTGGTGGTAAGTTCCAAACAAATTATAGTTATAGTTACTTTCAAGAAGCCAAAAGTAAAGTGATGAACTATGTGTCCCTTGGTCATAAGTATCAAGATGATAAATTAACCATTATGTATGACTTCCAGTATAGCAAGGAAGATCTAGATCGTAAAGGGATGGTTAGTTATATGGTGAATAATACCTTAGCAGATGGTGTTAAAGGACATGTGAGTGAAAATGTAGCTTATATGGATAACTGGATTAAGGCAGATTACTTAGTTACTCCTAAGTTAAATTTATCATTAACATTGATGACTAGTAACGCTTATGGTAAGAATATAGAGAGTACTACAAGTGGTACAGATCGCTTGAGAACAAGTTATGGTTTTATACCAACAGTACAGTATATACCATTTAAGGATATTAATGTGAGGTTCTTTGTGTCTTATGTAGGAAGATATTACAATTACTCATCTTATGCTAAGAATAATTTAGGATTAGAAAATTATAATACAGGAAGATTGACAATAGGATTTGTTGCTCCTTTATTGATACTATAATAAATATGTCATAATAATAAGTATAAGCTCTAAGTCTACTGACTTAGAGCTTATCTTTTTTATAGGAGTAGGTCAATAGTGCCTTACTATATATACTATAGTACAATATTAAATATATTTCGCCCTCTAGCGTTACGTATATATAGTATAGATATGCCTAAAGGCTATAACCTTTAAAAAAAGACAAAAAAACTTTCGATCGTAAAAGGTGGTATAATAATGAGTTATGAAATACTTTTCAAAAACATTGAAAAAAAGGTAAAGATAAGTTTGGAAGTAAGAGAAAAGATACTACTTTTGCATCCGCATTAGAGAAGTAGTTGCTACGGTAACGATGTCTCGAAGAGCAGACGATCATAAACAAAAATTGAAGCAAGAGCGACTAAAAAATAAGCTTTAAAAAATTTACAAAAATAAATTTGGATAAGTAAAAAATAAGGTAGTATCTTTGCAGTCCGCTTCAGTAAAAACGGGAGTTGAGCGAAAAAATAAAGAAAAATATTTTCTTAAAAAGTTTTGCTAATTCAAAATAAGTTTTTACTTTTGCACTCGCTTTGAAAAACAAGTGAGGCTTAGAAATAAGAAGACAACGTTCATAAACATATTGGATTGACAGCATACAAATAAGAGAGTAAGGCAAATCGAAAAGATTTGGAATTATACTTTTTTAATTTACGAAATTAAAAATATACGATGAAGAGTTTGATCCTGGCTCAGGATGAACGCTAGCGGCAGGCCTAACACATGCAAGTCGAGGGGTAGAAAGAGCTTGCTTTTTTGAGACCGGCGCACGGGTGAGTAACGCGTATGCAACCTACCTTATACAGGGGAATAGCCCGAAGAAATTCGGATTAATGCTCCATGGTTTATCGATATGGCATCGTATTGATAATAAAGATTTATCGGTATAAGATGGGCATGCGTATCATTAGCTAGTTGGTGTGGTAACGGCATACCAAGGCAACGATGATTAGGGGTCCTGAGAGGGAGATCCCCCACACTGGTACTGAGACACGGACCAGACTCCTACGGGAGGCAGCAGTGAGGAATATTGGTCAATGGAGGCAACTCTGAACCAGCCATGCCGCGTGCAGGATGACGGTCCTATGGATTGTAAACTGCTTTTGTACAGGAAGAAACCTCCCTACGAGTAGGGACTTGACGGTACTGTAAGAATAAGGATCGGCTAACTCCGTGCCAGCAGCCGCGGTAATACGGAGGATCCGAGCGTTATCCGGAATTATTGGGTTTAAAGGGTTCGTAGGCGGTCAGATAAGTCAGTGGTGAAATTTCTTAGCTTAACTAAGACACGGCCATTGATACTGTTTGACTTGAATAGTATGGAAGTAACTAGAATATGTAGTGTAGCGGTGAAATGCTTAGATATTACATGGAATACCAATTGCGAAGGCAGGTTACTACGTACTTATTGACGCTGATGAACGAAAGCGTGGGGAGCGAACAGGATTAGATACCCTGGTAGTCCACGCCGTAAACGATGGATACTAGCTGTTCGGTTTTCGGACTGAGTGGCTAAGCGAAAGTGATAAGTATCCCACCTGGGGAGTACGTTCGCAAGAATGAAACTCAAAGGAATTGACGGGGGCCCGCACAAGCGGTGGAGCATGTGGTTTAATTCGATGATACGCGAGGAACCTTACCAGGGCTTAAATGTAGATTGATAGATTTGGAAACAGATTTTTCTTCGGACAATTTACAAGGTGCTGCATGGTTGTCGTCAGCTCGTGCCGTGAGGTGTCAGGTTAAGTCCTATAACGAGCGCAACCCCTATTGTTAGTTACCAGCGCGTAGTGGCGGGGACTCTAGCAAGACTGCCGGTGCAAACCGTGAGGAAGGTGGGGATGACGTCAAATCATCACGGCCCTTACGTCCTGGGCTACACACGTGCTACAATGGCAAGTACAGAAAGCAGCTACCTGGCAACAGGATGCGAATCTCCAAAGCTTGTCTCAGTTCGGATTGGAGTCTGCAACTCGACTCTATGAAGCTGGAATCGCTAGTAATCGGATATCAGCCATGATCCGGTGAATACGTTCCCGGGCCTTGTACACACCGCCCGTCAAGCCATGGAAGCTGGGGGTACCTGAAGTCGGTGACCGCAAGGAGCTGCCTAGGGTAAAACTAGTAACTAGGGCTAAGTCGTAACAAGGTAGCCGTACCGGAAGGTGCGGCTGGAACACCTCCTTTCTAGAGAATAATTATAGAAGTATGATACTTTACTCTCGCTGTTAATACCAAAAAAAAAGAATAAAAGAATTAAGTAATACAGAGTCTCGTAGCTCAGCTGGTTAGAGTACTACACTGATAATGTAGGGGTCGGCAGTTCGAGTCTGCCCGGGACTACTAATTTACTAATTTGAAGGAAATACTAGAGGTTAAACTAACCGCCCAAAAGTTACTGTTAACTGTAAGCTGTTAACCAAACACTAGATATGGGGGATTAGCTCAGCTGGCTAGAGCGCCTGCCTTGCACGCAGGAGGTCATCGGTTCGACTCCGATATTCTCCACTACGGCATAAAATCAAAACTGGTTTAATTATCAGTGGCGATTCGCCACAAGTTCATTGACATATTGATAAAACTTAACTAACAAAACAGTTAGAAAGAATAAAAAAGATATAGAAATATATAGAAAGTACGATTCGAAAGAATTGTAAGCACATAAGCAAAATAAGGGCGTATGGGGAATGCCTAGGCTCTCAGAGGCGAAGAAGGACGTGATAAGCTGCGAAAAGCTACGGGGATTGGCACACACGAGTTGATCCGTAGATATCCGAATGGGGCAACCCAGTATGTTGAAGACATACTATCCAATATGGAGGCGAACCCGCTGAACTGAAACATCTAAGTAGGCGGAGGAGAAGAAAACAAAAGTGATTCCGTAAGTAGTGGCGAGCGAACGCGGAATAGCCCAAACCAAAGTTGTTACGGCAATTTTGGGGTTGTAGGACCACGACATTTCTTGCGGATTTAATAAGAATTACCTGGAAAGGTAAACCGAAGAGGGTGATAGTCCCGTATTGGTAAGAGAAGATAAGGATAGTGGTATCCTGAGTAGGTCGGGGCACGTGAAACCTTGATTGAAACTGGCGGGACCATCCGCTAAGGCTAAATACTCCTGAGAGACCGATAGTGAACCAGTACCGTGAGGGAAAGGTGAAAAGAACCGTGAATAACGGAGTGAAACAGATCCTGAAACCATACGCCTACAAGCGGTCGGAGCTTCTACGTGAAGTGACGGCGTGCCTTTTGCATAATGAGCCTACGAGTTACCGTTGCTGGCAAGGATAAGTGATTAAGTCATGGATCCGTAGCGAAAGCGAGTCTTAATAGGGCGCTTAAGTCAGTAGTGGTAGACGCGAAACCGTGTGATCTACCCATGGGCAGGTTGAAGTTTAGGTAACACTAAATGGAGGACCGAACCGTTTAACGCTGAAAAGTTTTCGGATGACCTGTGGGTAGGGGTGAAAGGCCAATCAAACTCGGAAATAGCTCGTACTCCCCGAAATGCATTTAGGTGCAGCGATGATCGATAGTTACTTAGAGGTAGAGCTACTGATTGGATGCGGGGGCTTCACCGCCTACCAATTCCTGACAAACTCCGAATGCTAAGTAATGATAATCATCAGTGAGGGCATGGGTGCTAAGGTCCATGTCCGAGAGGGAAAGAACCCAGACCATCAGCTAAGGTCCCCAAATGTATGCTAAGTTGAAAAAACGCGGTTTGATTGCCCAGACAGCTAGGATGTTGGCTTGGAAGCAGCCATTCATTTAAAGAGTGCGTAACAGCTCACTAGTCGAGCGATCGAGCATGGATAATAATCGGGCATAAGTATACTACCGAAGCTATGGATTTGCGCATTTAGTTGCGTGAGTGGTAGGGGAGCATTCTAACGGCGCAGAAGGTGATTTGTGAGAATTGCTGGAGCTTTTAGAAAAGAAAATGTAGGCATAAGTAACGATAAGGGGTGCGAGAAACACCCCCGCCGTAAGACTAAGGTTTCCTCAGCTATGCTAATCAGCTGAGGGTTAGTCGGGACCTAAGGCACACCCGAAGGGGGACGTCGATGGCCAACGGGTTAATATTCCCGTACTACTGATAATTGTGATGGAGTGACACAGTGATGAAAGCACCGCGAACTGACGGAATAGTTCGTTGAAGCACGTACCTATAGGTTTGATAGTAAAATGCGTCAGACTTGGAGAAATGCGATAGTACTTTGAGTCTTCGGACAACGAGATAGTGTGCCTAAGGGCTGTCAAGAAAAGCTTCTAAACTTAGATTATTAGTACCCGTACCGTAAACCGACACAGGTAGTCGAGGAGAGTATCCTAAGGCGCTCGAGAGATTCATGGCTAAGGAACTAGGCAAAATAGACCTGTAACTTCGGGAGAAAGGTCGCCAGCGCAAGCTGGCCGCAGTGAAAAGGTCCAGGCGACTGTTTATCAAAAACACAGGGCTCTGCAAAATCGTAAGATGACGTATAGGGCCTGACACCTGCCCGGTGCTGGAAGGTTAAGAGGAGATGTTATCTTCGGAGAAGCATTGAATTGAAGCCCCAGTAAACGGCGGCCGTAACTATAACGGTCCTAAGGTAGCGAAATTCCTTGTCGGGTAAGTTCCGACCTGCACGAATGGTGTAACGATCTGGACACTGTCTCAGCCATGAGCTCGGTGAAATTGTAGTATCGGTGAAGATGCCGATTACCCGCAGTGGGACGAAAAGACCCTGTGCACCTTTACTATAGCTTAGTATTGTTCTTGGATAAGTGATGTGTAGGATAGGTGGGAGACTGTGAAATGGCGTCGCTAGGCGTTGTGGAGTCATTGTTGAAATACCACCCTTTGCTTATTTGAGATCTAACTCCCTTATTGGGGAGGACATTGCTTGGTGGGTAGTTTGACTGGGGTGGTCGCCTCCAAAAGAGTAACGGAGGCTTCTAAAGGTTCCCTCAGCACGCTTGGTAACCGTGCGTAGAGTGCAATGGTATAAGGGAGCTTGACTGAAAGACTAACAAGTCGAACAGGTACGAAAGTAGAGCATAGTGATCCGGTGGTTCCGCATGGAAGGGCCATCGCTCAAAGGATAAAAGGTACGCCGGGGATAACAGGCTGATCTCCCCCAAGAGCTCATATCGACGGGGGGGTTTGGCACCTCGATGTCGGCTCGTCACATCCTGGGGCTGGAGAAGGTCCCAAGGGTTGGGCTGTTCGCCCATTAAAGTGGCACGCGAGCTGGGTTCAGAACGTCGTGAGACAGTTCGGTCTCTATCTACTGTGGGCGTTAGAAATTTGAGTGGATCTGATTCTAGTACGAGAGGACCGAATTGGACCAACCTCTAGTGCATCTGTTGTCTCGCCAGGGGCATCGCAGAGTAGCTACGTTGGGAAGGGATAAGCGCTGAAAGCATATAAGTGCGAAACCCACCACAAGATGAGATTTCTTTAAAGGGTCGTTGGAGATTACAACGTTGATAGGCTATAGATGTAAAGACAGTAATGTCAAAGTCGAGTAGTACTAATAACCCGTAAGCTTATGTGAGTCTCCCCTTGTATTAACAAGGGGAGGGCAACTTTCTAAAGTATAGTTAAGTTTAAAATATCAATATAGTTAAAAATATTAGTTACGTTAAAGTAACAACCGATTTAAGGTGGTTATTGCAGCGGGGCTCACCTCTATCCATTTCGAACAGAGAAGTTAAGCCCGCTAGCGCAGATGGTACTGCTAACCAGTGGGAGAGTATGTCGCCGCCTTTCTTTAGAAATCCTCGCTGATTTTCTAGCGAGGATTTTTTATCTACAAATTTTACTGAAAAAAGGAAAAACTTTAAATAAATATTCAAATTCATTTGGATTGTAAAAAATAAAGTTCTACTTTTGCACTCGCTTTGAAAAACAAGTGAGGCTTAGAAATAAGAAGACACGTTCATAAACATATTGGATTGACAGCATACAAATAAGAGAGTAAGGCAAATCGCTAAGATTTGGAATTATACTTTTTTAATTTACGAAATTAAAAATATACGATGAAGAGTTTGATCCTGGCTCAGGATGAACGCTAGCGGCAGGCCTAACACATGCAAGTCGAGGGGTAGAAAGAGCTTGCTTTTTTGAGACCGGCGCACGGGTGAGTAACGCGTATGCAACCTACCTTATACAGGGGAATAGCCCGAAGAAATTCGGATTAATGCTCCATGGTTTATCGATATGGCATCGTATTGATAATAAAGATTTATCGGTATAAGATGGGCATGCGTATCATTAGCTAGTTGGTGTGGTAACGGCATACCAAGGCAACGATGATTAGGGGTCCTGAGAGGGAGATCCCCCACACTGGTACTGAGACACGGACCAGACTCCTACGGGAGGCAGCAGTGAGGAATATTGGTCAATGGAGGCAACTCTGAACCAGCCATGCCGCGTGCAGGATGACGGTCCTATGGATTGTAAACTGCTTTTGTACAGGAAGAAACCTCCCTACGAGTAGGGACTTGACGGTACTGTAAGAATAAGGATCGGCTAACTCCGTGCCAGCAGCCGCGGTAATACGGAGGATCCGAGCGTTATCCGGAATTATTGGGTTTAAAGGGTTCGTAGGCGGTCAGATAAGTCAGTGGTGAAATTTCCTAGCTTAACTAGGACACGGCCATTGATACTGTTTGACTTGAATAGTATGGAAGTAACTAGAATATGTAGTGTAGCGGTGAAATGCTTAGATATTACATGGAATACCAATTGCGAAGGCAGGTTACTACGTACTTATTGACGCTGATGAACGAAAGCGTGGGGAGCGAACAGGATTAGATACCCTGGTAGTCCACGCCGTAAACGATGGATACTAGCTGTTCGGTTTTCGGACTGAGTGGCTAAGCGAAAGTGATAAGTATCCCACCTGGGGAGTACGTTCGCAAGAATGAAACTCAAAGGAATTGACGGGGGCCCGCACAAGCGGTGGAGCATGTGGTTTAATTCGATGATACGCGAGGAACCTTACCAGGGCTTAAATGTAGATTGACAGATTTGGAAACAGATTTTTCTTCGGACAATTTACAAGGTGCTGCATGGTTGTCGTCAGCTCGTGCCGTGAGGTGTCAGGTTAAGTCCTATAACGAGCGCAACCCCTATTGTTAGTTACCAGCGCGTTAAGGCGGGGACTCTAGCAAGACTGCCGGTGCAAACCGTGAGGAAGGTGGGGATGACGTCAAATCATCACGGCCCTTACGTCCTGGGCTACACACGTGCTACAATGGCAAGTACAGAAAGCAGCTACCTGGCAACAGGATGCGAATCTCCAAAGCTTGTCTCAGTTCGGATTGGAGTCTGCAACTCGACTCTATGAAGCTGGAATCGCTAGTAATCGGATATCAGCCATGATCCGGTGAATACGTTCCCGGGCCTTGTACACACCGCCCGTCAAGCCATGGAAGCTGGGGGTACCTGAAGTCGGTGACCGCAAGGAGCTGCCTAGGGTAAAACTAGTAACTAGGGCTAAGTCGTAACAAGGTAGCCGTACCGGAAGGTGCGGCTGGAACACCTCCTTTCTAGAGAATAATTATAGAAGTATGATACTTTACTCTCGCTGTTAATACCAAAAATAGAATAAAAGAATTAAGTAATACAGAGTCTCGTAGCTCAGCTGGTTAGAGTACTACACTGATAATGTAGGGGTCGGCAGTTCGAGTCTGCCCGGGACTACTAAATTACTAATTCAAAGGAAATACTAGAGGTTAAACTAACCGCCCAAAAGTTACTGTTAACTGTAAGCTGTTAACCAAACACTAGATATGGGGGATTAGCTCAGCTGGCTAGAGCGCCTGCCTTGCACGCAGGAGGTCATCGGTTCGACTCCGATATTCTCCACTAGGCATAATTGCCACAAGTTCATTGACATATTGATAAAACTTAACTAACAAAACAGTTAGAAAGAATAAAAAAGATATAGAAATATATAGAAAGTACGATTCGAAAGAATTGTAAGCACATAAGCAAAATAAGGGCGTATGGGGAATGCCTAGGCTCTCAGAGGCGAAGAAGGACGTGATAAGCTGCGAAAAGCTACGGGGATTGGCACACACGAGTTGATCCGTAGATATCCGAATGGGGCAACCCAGTATGTTGAAGACATACTATCCAATATGGAGGCGAACCCGCTGAACTGAAACATCTAAGTAGGCGGAGGAGAAGAAAACAAAAGTGATTCCGTAAGTAGTGGCGAGCGAACGCGGAATAGCCCAAACCAAAGTTGTTACGGCAATTTTGGGGTTGTAGGACCACGAGATTTCTTGCGGATTTAATTAGAATTACCTGGAAAGGTAAACCGAAGAGGGTGATAGTCCCGTATAAGTAAGAGAAGATAAGAATAGTGGTATCCTGAGTAGGTCGGGGCACGTGAAACCTTGATTGAAACTGGCGGGACCATCCGCTAAGGCTAAATACTCCTGAGAGACCGATAGTGAACCAGTACCGTGAGGGAAAGGTGAAAAGAACCGTGAATAACGGAGTGAAACAGATCCTGAAACCATACGCCTACAAGCGGTCGGAGCCCTTTTGTGGGGTGACGGCGTGCCTTTTGCATAATGAGCCTACGAGTTACCGTTGCTGGCAAGGATAAGTGATTAAGTCATGGATCCGTAGCGAAAGCGAGTCTTAATAGGGCGCTTTAGTCAGTAGTGGTAGACGCGAAACCGTGTGATCTACCCATGGGCAGGTTGAAGTTTAGGTAACACTAAATGGAGGACCGAACCGTTTAACGCTGAAAAGTTTTCGGATGACCTGTGGGTAGGGGTGAAAGGCCAATCAAACTCGGAAATAGCTCGTACTCCCCGAAATGCATTTAGGTGCAGCGATGATCGATAGTTACTTAGAGGTAGAGCTACTGATTGGATGCGGGGGCTTCACCGCCTACCAATTCCTGACAAACTCCGAATGCTAAGTAATGATAGTCATCAGTGAGGGCATGGGTGCTAAGGTCCATGTCCGAGAGGGAAAGAACCCAGACCATCAGCTAAGGTCCCCAAATGTATGCTAAGTTGAAAAAACGCGGTTTGATTGCCCAGACAGCTAGGATGTTGGCTTGGAAGCAGCCATTCATTTAAAGAGTGCGTAACAGCTCACTAGTCGAGCGATCGAGCATGGATAATAATCGGGCATAAGTATACTACCGAAGCTATGGATTTGCGCATTTAGTTGCGTGAGTGGTAGGGGAGCATTCTAACGGCGCAGAAGGTGATTTGTGAGAATTGCTGGAGCTTTTAGAAAAGAAAATGTAGGCATAAGTAACGATAAGGGGTGCGAGAAACACCCCCGCCGTAAGACTAAGGTTTCCTCAGCTATGCTAATCAGCTGAGGGTTAGTCGGGACCTAAGGCACACCCGAAGGGGGACGTCGATGGCCAACGGGTTAATATTCCCGTACTACTAATAATTGTGATGGAGTGACACAGTGATGAAAGCACCGCGAACTGACGGAATAGTTCGTTGAAGCACGTACCTATAGGTTTGATAGTAAAATGCGTCAGACTTGGAGAAATGCGATAGTACTTTGAGTCTTCGGACAAGGAGATAGTGTGCCTAAGGGCTGTCAAGAAAAGCTTCTAAACTTAGATTATTAGTACCCGTACCGTAAACCGACACAGGTAGTCGAGGAGAGTATCCTAAGGCGCTCGAGAGATTCATGGCTAAGGAACTAGGCAAAATAGACCTGTAACTTCGGGAGAAAGGTCGCCAGCGCAAGCTGGCCGCAGTGAAAAGGTCCAGGCGACTGTTTATCAAAAACACAGGGCTCTGCAAAATCGTAAGATGACGTATAGGGCCTGACACCTGCCCGGTGCTGGAAGGTTAAGAGGAGATGTTATCTTCGGAGAAGCATTGAATTGAAGCCCCAGTAAACGGCGGCCGTAACTATAACGGTCCTAAGGTAGCGAAATTCCTTGTCGGGTAAGTTCCGACCTGCACGAATGGTGTAACGATCTGGACACTGTCTCAGCCATGAGCTCGGTGAAATTGTAGTATCGGTGAAGATGCCGATTACCCGCAGTGGGACGAAAAGACCCTGTGCACCTTTACTATAGCTTAGTATTGTTCTTGGATAAGTGATGTGTAGGATAGGTGGGAGACTGTGAAATGGCGTCGCTAGGCGTTGTGGAGTCATTGTTGAAATACCACCCTTTGCTTATTTGAGATCTAACTCCTTGATTGAGGAGGACATTGCTTGGTGGGTAGTTTGACTGGGGTGGTCGCCTCCAAAAGAGTAACGGAGGCTTCTAAAGGTTCCCTCAGCACGCTTGGTAACCGTGCGTAGAGTGCAATGGTATAAGGGAGCTTGACTGAAAGACTAACAAGTCGAACAGGTACGAAAGTAGAGCATAGTGATCCGGTGGTTCCGCATGGAAGGGCCATCGCTCAAAGGATAAAAGGTACGCCGGGGATAACAGGCTGATCTCCCCCAAGAGCTCATATCGACGGGGGGGTTTGGCACCTCGATGTCGGCTCGTCACATCCTGGGGCTGGAGAAGGTCCCAAGGGTTGGGCTGTTCGCCCATTAAAGTGGCACGCGAGCTGGGTTCAGAACGTCGTGAGACAGTTCGGTCTCTATCTACTGTGGGCGTTAGAAATTTGAGTGGATCTGATTCTAGTACGAGAGGACCGAATTGGACCAACCTCTAGTGCATCTGTTGTCTCGCCAGGGGCATCGCAGAGTAGCTACGTTGGGAAGGGATAAGCGCTGAAAGCATATAAGTGCGAAACCCACCACAAGATGAGATTTCTTTAAAGGGTCGTTGGAGATTACAACGTTGATAGGCTATAGATGTAAAGACAGTAATGTCAAAGTCGAGTAGTACTAATAACCCGTAAGCTTATGTGAATCTCCCCTTGTTAATACAAGGGGAGGGCAACTTTCTAAAGTATAGTTAAGTTTAAAATATCAATATAGTTAAAAATATTAGTTACGCTCAATCGTGTAACAACCGATTTAAGGTGGTTATTGCAGCGGGGCTCACCTCTATCCATTTCGAACAGAGAAGTTAAGCCCGCTAGCGCAGATGGTACTGCTAACCAGTGGGAGAGTATGTCGCCGCCTTTCTTTATAGAATCCCCAATCTCGTATGAGGTTGGGGATTTTTTGTTTATATGGATTAGTCATATTTTGTTTCTGCAGACAATATGTTGTTCTATTTTTGTATATTATCTTTTTTTACTTCCCCACAATTCTATTTCTTTGTTTTTTATTTGTATATAATTCTGTTATTAAAATAATTGACCGAATTATATTCTAAATTTATTTAAAATGTTTGTATATAATTCTTTTTGTATGTATCTTTGCACTCGTTAAATACGATATGATGGAGTATAAGTTAGATGAGATTGATTTAAAGATTCTGCGAATGATGCAGGATAATGCTAGAATTAATAATTCAGATATAGCAAAGGAACTTGGTATGGCTCCTTCTGCAGTATTGGAAAGAGTGAAGAAGTTAGAGAATAAGGATGTTCTATTAGCTTATCATGCAAAGGTTAATCCTAAAGCTTTAGATCAAAAAATGCTTTCTTTTATTTTTATTAAAGTTGATGAAATTATTGGAGATGAAGAAACAGGGAGACTCTTGGCAGAGATTCCAGAAGTTTTAGAAGTTCATGATATAGCAGGTGATGATGGTTATATGATTAAAGTACGAACAACAGATTCATTAGCTTTAGTGCATTTAATGAGAAATTCACTATCAAGAATTCAAGGAATTATTTCAACTAGAACAATTATAGTTTTACAAACAGTTAAAGAAGAAAATAAATTAATTATACCAGAAAGGTTAGAGTATTAGTTATGGGAGCAGTTAGTACAAATAGCACAAGTAAAAGCACTGTTGTTGCAGCTTATATCGTTGTATATTTTGTTTGGGGATCAACATTCTTTTTTATTCACAAAGCATTAAGTGATTTTACACCTTTTGTTTTAGGAACGTTACGTTTCTTTAGTGCAAGTATTCTTTTATTGACTTACTGTAAAATGAAAGGGTATAAATTGTTTAATAAGAAAGTAGTTAAGCAAGCATGTATTACTGGGTTCTTATTACTATTTATTGATATGGGGGCTTTGATTTGGGCAGAACAACATGTATCTAGTGGTATTGCCGCTATTATGGCAGCAGCAGCAGCTTTATGGTTTGTCATATTGGATAAGCCTCAATGGAAGAATAACTTTTCAAGTATACCAACTGTATTAGGTTTGATTCTTGGTTTTGTTGGTGTGATTATGTTATTTGCTGAACAGATTAATATTGCTAGTGATGAATCACAACGTCTGTTGAATATTTTCTGTATGGTATTGCTGATTTTAGGATCTATAGCTTGGACAGCTGGATCATTGTATTCGAAATATTCTAAAGATAAGAATACTGATGAAGGAGAAGATCTTCATGTTATGGTTAAAACGTCTTGGCAGATGATTACTGCAGGTGTGCTATTTTGTTTAGTAGCATTATTAAATGGAGAGTTTGCTGCATTTGATCCTATAGAAGTGTCTGTGTCAGGATGGTTTTCATTAGGATATCTAATAACTTTTGGTTCTATTTTAGCTTTTGGCTCTTATATTTGGCTAATTCAGAATAGACCAGTAGTAGAGGTTAGTACTTATGCTTATGTTAATCCTGTTGTAGCTGTGGCATTGAGCTATTTCTTTACAGATGATATTATCACTAGTTTACAAATTGGAGGATTAGTAGTTGTATTATTAAGTGTAGGTTTAATGAACTGGGACTTATATAAGAATAGTAAGTTTATTAAGATATTTAATAAAAAAGCTAAAGCTTCAACTAGTGATAACGAGAAGTTAAACATGACTAATTAGATATTTAATTCTTTTAATATATAATTAAGGTCTATCGCTTATAGCATAGACCTTTTTTGTTCTATAATGAGATTGATTAGCAAGCTATTAATAATAAAATTATGTTATTATATAGTTGTATATATAATATAAAGTTATACTTTTGCACCGCTTTTAGTTCAGAGAAGTTTCGCTAAGGGTGTTTATTTTAAATGTTAAACAACTTCTAGTATTTTATTCTGATATATAGAAACTTATAAAATCTAGAATACAAATTTTTTATCAGAGATGTCTGAAAATATTAAAACACAAGAAGAGTTCTTAAAGGATTTTAACTGGGAAAACTACGAAAATGGTATCGATGCAGTTGAAGAGACTCAATTAAAAGAATTCGAAAGCCTAGTAGAAAAAACATTTATTTCTACTGATGACGAAGAAGTAGTAGAAGGAGTTGTAGTTAGAATTACTGACAGAGACGCTATCGTTGATATCAACGCTAAATCTGAAGGTGTTATTTCTTTAAACGAGTTCCGTTACAATCCAAACTTAAAAGTTGGAGACAAAGTTGAAGTATTAATCGACGTAAGAGAAGATAAATACGGACAATTAGTATTATCTCACAGAAAAGCTCGTACAATCAAAGCTTGGGATAGAGTTATCGCTGCTCACGAGTCTGGAGAGATTGTTAATGGATTCGTTAAATGTAGAACTAAAGGTGGTATGATCGTTGACGTATTCGGAATCGAAGCATTCTTACCAGGTTCTCAAATTGACGTTAAACCAATCCGTGATTACGATCAATACGTGAACAAAACAATGGAATTCAAAGTAGTTAAAATTAACCACGAATTCAAAAACGTTGTTGTATCTCACAAAGCACTTATCGAGGCTGATATCGAAGTTCAAAAGAAAGAAATTATCGGTCAATTACAAAAAGGTCAAGTGTTAGAAGGTGTTGTTAAAAACATCACTTCTTACGGAGTATTCATTGACTTAGGAGGTGTAGATGGATTAATCCACATCACTGACTTATCTTGGTCAAGAATTAACCACCCAAGTGAAGTATTAGAGTTAGACCAAAAATTAAACGTTGTTATCTTAGACTTTGATGATGAGAAAACAAGAATTCAATTAGGTTTAAAACAATTATACGCTCACCCATGGGATGCTTTAGATGCTAACTTAAACGTTGGTGACAAAGTTAAAGGTAAAGTAGTTGTTTTAGCTGATTACGGTGCTTTCATCGAAGTTGCTGAAGGTGTTGAAGGTTTAATCCACGTTTCTGAAATGTCTTGGTCTACTCACTTAAGATCAGCTCAAGATTTCGTTAAAGTAGGAGACGAAGTAGAGGCAGTTATCTTAACTCTTGATAGAGAAGAGAGAAAAATGTCTTTAGGTATTAAACAATTAACTCAAGACCCTTGGACTGATATCACTTCTAAGTACCCTGTAGGTTCTAAACATAATGGTATCGTTCGTAACTTTACTAACTTCGGTGTATTTGTAGAATTAGAAGAAGGAATTGATGGATTAATTTACATCTCTGACTTATCTTGGACTAAGAAAATCAAACACCCATCTGAGTTTGTAAACGTAGGAGATAAATTAGACGTAGTTGTATTAGAGTTAGACGTTGAAGGACGTAAATTATCTTTAGGACACAAACAAACTACTGCTAATCCTTGGGATAAATACGAAGATGCTTACGCTGTTGGAACTGTACATTCAGGAGAAATCTCTGAATTAGTTGACAAAGGTGCTACTGTAGTATTCGAAGATGATGTTGTAGCTTTCATCCCAACTCGTCACTTAGAAAAAGAAGACGGTAAAAAGTTGAAAAAAGGTGAAACTGCTGAATTCAAAATTATTGAGTTCAACAAAGAATTCAAAAGAGTAGTTGCTTCTCACACTTCTATCTTCCGTGAAGAAGAAGAGAAAAATGTAAAAGCTGTTGAAACTGCAAATAATTCTGCAGAAAAAACAACTTTAGGTGATATCGACGCTTTAGCTGAATTAAAAGAAAGAATGGAGAAAGGAAAATAATTCCTAACCTATAAATTTCAAAAGCCCTAACATTTATGTTGGGGCTTTTTTTATGCAGTAAACTCAAGTATGTCATTTCTTTTATGAATTTACTTTATAATCTAGTAACTGCTTAAGTGTAATTTATTGAGTATTATAGAAAATTTTAATATCTTTAAAATATCTATTAAACAAATATAAATGGGGTGGTTTACTAACCGAAATAAGACTTGGGAAATAAGGGAAGGGCTTGTACTATTAGGTACTGTAGGTATTATTAGCTTTTTAAGTTTAGGAGTTCTTACCCCTTTAGTGGTGATGATATTTGGCTATCAAGTAAAGGTTACGCGTTGGATTAAGACCTCTTTCTTGATTTCACTTGTTTACTTATTAGTTTTATTGATTGCTTTATTTGTTTATTTAGCAGGAGAAAGCCCTGTTTCATTGTTAACGTTGAATTATATAAGCTTTTATATTTATGTTGTGTATTTGGCACTGTACTTACCTGAGTATCTACAGAGGTTAGATTTAAAAAACTATATTAAGTTAGAAAAGAACAAAGAATACAATTATTATGTAATCATGGAACAGCTGGAAGATGTACAGTCTTCAGAGTCATTAAAAGAGTCTTTTATGGCTAATTTAAGGACATTTAGAAGACAGATATCTAATCCTAGTATAGTTAATGAGATCGATGAGATTCTTCGCTTAATAGACGTTATAGTACTAAAAGAATCAGCTAGTACTGATTTGCTGTTAGAACGTCATGTGTCTACTATAGAGAATGCTTTAATTCAGTATATAGAGTTGAATAATAGCTATCATATAAATAACGAAGTAAAGCAATCTATATCTAAGTTAGAAAACTTAGTTAAGTATGCACGAATTGCATTAGAGAACGAGCTATCTAAGATAATAGAGACTCAAGTTCTAACAGTAGATGGAGAAGCTTCAGTTTATTTATCAGTATTAAAAGGAAAAGGATTGTTATAATGGGATGGTTTACACATCAATCTAAAAATTGGGAGTTAAAAGTAGGGTGGCTTAGTTATTTAGCTATTCTCTTTCCTTTTGTACTACCTCCATTGGCTATGCTTTATATGGGAGTGGTAGGTAAGATTAAGAATTTAGTTATTGCTAGTATCTTATGGAGTGGTTTATATGTAGGAGGTTATTTTCTGTATCTCTTTTATAAGGACTCTGGTAGATTAGACATTTTGTTGTTTGCTATTCTTTTGAGTGGTGCATTGGTTATCGCTATGTATTTAAAAGAATTCTTGAGGAGAGTGCACCTTAAGTCTATTATTAAAATAAGATGGAATACTGATTATGACTATTTAGACTTTATGCGCAGAAAGAAAATATCAGAAGTATTGTCTGTTAGTGATTTTATAGATCATTTAGTAACTTGGCAACAAGAGATAAAACAACAAGAAGTAAGAGGAAGTATTGCTAGCATGATTCAGTTGACTAAATCTATTACTAAAGATAATAAGCATATCAGCGAATTGTTTATTGAACGACACGCTTACTCTATAGAAAATATGTTACAACAGTATCATCAGATAGAATTATCAAAATTAGATAATGATATTATTCGATTAGCTGAAAGTAAAATAAGAACAACCCTTCTTAGTGTTATTAGTGCATTCGAAAATGAATTAAGTAATAAAACGAGATTTAACCATTTAACCATAGATTTAGATTCTGAAGTCTATATACAAGATCTAAAAAATAGAGGTTTATTATAAAAAGAAGTTATGGAAAAAGATATTCAACAAATGCGTGATGAGAACGTGTTAGCACCTTCAGTGAATGTAGAGTTCACGCCACAAGAACTAAAACAAATCGAATCATATAAGAAAGGTATTGACTTAAGTAATACAACTCAGGTGATACAGTATGGAGCTAATAGTCAGTTAAAAGCAAGTACTTTTGCTACAGAAATATTAAAACAAGTACAGACGAAGGATTTAGGAGAAACTTCTAGTGTATTAGTCAATTTAAAAGAAGAAGTAAAGTCTTTTGAAGGTATTGCGAATAAGAAAAGCTTATTCCCAATGTTTGATTCATTTAAGAAAAAGATAGCACGTCTTCAGACCCAGTATAGTAAAGTAGAAACCAATATCAATGCTATAGAACTTCAGCTAGAACGTCATTATAAGATTATGATGAAAGATGTAGCGATGTTCGATAAGCTGTTTGAAGAGAATAAGAATTACTTTAATGAGTTGTCTTTATATATAGCAGCTGGAGAAGAGAAACTAAAAGAATTAAATACAGTAGAATTACCACAATTAAAAGCTGAAGCGGAGAAGGATAATGATCCAGCGAAGATACAAGAGTATAAAGATTTAGAACAACAAGTAATTCGATTTGACCGAAAGGTACATGATTTAAAGTTGACTAGAATGGTTGTTCTTCAGTCTTCTCCACAGATCAGGATGGTACAGAACAATAGCTTGATGCTAATGGAGAAGTTACAATCAAGTATTGTAAACACTATTCCATTATGGAAAAATCAGATGGTCTTGACACTTGGTATAGCTCGTTCACAGCAGGCACTAGGAGCACAACGTGCCGTGACAGATGCGACTAACGAATTATTGAGTCGCAATAGTGAGTTGCTTAGAGACTCTACAGTTCAGATCGCACAGGAGACAGAGAGAGGTATCGTAGATATAGAGACTATTCGCAAGGTTAACTCTGATATTATTAACACTATTGATGACATAGTGCGTATCCAAGAAGAAGGAAAAGAAAAGAGACGTGCTGTAGAAGTGGAGTTAAGAGAACAAGAGAATGAACTAAAGAAACATTTGCTAGGCAATAGTGATACTGTAAAGTAGTATGTAATATTATAAAAGGTAGAAATACAAAAAGGAGATTCATCAGAATCTCCTTTTTGTATATAGTCAAATAAGAATTACTTTGCTTTTGCAGCAGTAAGCTCAGCGATCTTAACGATTACTTGTGTTGCTTTAACGATGCTTTCTACAGGTACATACTCATATTTTCCGTGGAAGTTATGTCCTCCAGCGAAGATATTAGGACATGGTAATCCCATATAAGAAAGTTGAGAACCATCAGTACCACCACGAATAGCTTTGATTAATGGTTTGATATCTAATTGCTTCATAGCTTCCTCAGCGATATCTACGATATGCATCACAGGTTCTACCTTCTCACGCATATTGAAGTATTGGTCACCGATTTCGCAGTTAACGATAGGTCCACCGAATTTCTTAGCATGTTTTTTATTAAACTTATCTGCTAATTTAGCCACAAGCTTTTTGCGTTTCTCATATTTTTTAAGGTTGTGGTCACGGATGATTAGCTCTACCACAGACTCTTCTATACTACCTGTTACCGTATGTACGTGGAAGAATCCTTCATAACCTGTTGTTTTTTGAGGAACTTCATCTTTAGGTAATTTAGACATAAATTTGTTTGCTAATAAGATAGAGTTAACCATCTTACCTTTAGCATATCCTGGGTGAACACTTTTACCATTAAAAGTAAGTTTAGCATACCCAGCATTGAAGTTTTCGTATTCTAATTCACCGATTTGGCTACCATCCATAGTATATGCCCACTCAGCACCGAATTTTTTAACGTCAAATAAGTGTGCTCCTCTTCCGATCTCTTCATCAGGTGTAAATCCGATACGGATTTTACCATGTTTGATTTCTGGATGTTGGATTAGATATTCCATAGCAGATACGATCTCTGTGATCCCTGCTTTATCATCAGCTCCTAATAAAGTAGTACCATCAGTAGTGATGATTGTTTGTCCTTTATATTGAAGAAGGTCTTTAAAGTAAGATGGAGATAAAACAACGTTTAACTCTTCGTTTAATACGATATCACCACCATCATAGTTTTCTACGATTTGAGGTTTAACATTAGCACCACTAAAGTCAGGAGAAGTATCGAAGTGTGCGATAAACCCGATAGTAGGCACTTCGTGATCTACATTACTAGGTAATGTAGCCATGATGTAAGCGTTCTCATCGATAGTTACGTCTTCTAGACCTATTTGTTTTAACTCTTCAACTAATTTGTTAGCTAAATCCCATTGTTTCTCAGTACTTGGACAAGTATTTGAAGATGAATCAGATTCAGTATCAACAGTTACATAACTGATGAAACGGTCAATGATATGTTGCATAATGTATAATATTTTAGTGTAACAAAAATAATAATTAAAAGTTGATTAGAAGGATTATCACTAGGGTATTATTAAAAAGATAAACTAGAGGAAGTAAAAGAGTTTGGCTTTAAAGGATTTACGGACATTGTATTAAAACCCTCCTTTTTGAATTTGTTCATTGAAATTGATAAACAGCTCTTTTTATTTGCTAGTTGATCTGTATTCTAGGTGAATTGATGTTTTCTATTGGAGATGATTTATAGTATTGATACTTAGATATAACAGTAATATTTTATTTATATATCTGTGGCTTGTTGTAAATCTATCAAGAAGGGACGGGTATTTATATAATGCAATATAGTACCAAGTGAGTGGAGAATACGAGGAATATAAAAGGAGGTTTGTTGGACAAAAGTGCCTCTAGCTCCATTAAACTCGACTTATTGTCCATGTATTGTCGAAGGATCTGGCTGTATAGTCCGTATTTGTTGGGTTTATAACTAGGTTTAAATTTGTTGTAAATTTATTAAAAGAGGTTAATTTGTTGTTTATTAGTATGTTGTGTTTTTTGAGTAAATAAAAAAAGAAGGTATTTTTTTCAATAATGGGCTTATAAAAGGACTAAAAGGAGTCAATTATAAAAAAAACGGAGTAAATTTTCTGAAATAGAAGCTTTTTATACTCTCTTTTATCCTAAATAACAAAAAAATAAATGCGTCTTTTTTAGAATATCTGTACTATTGAAATTTAGAAGAAGGGAAAGGAGGTTAGGAACTTATTGTTAGAAAGTAAGTTTAATGGCGTCAGACTATTGTAAAATTGTATATTTGAGTGAAGAAACAAAATAAGAGTTGAGATGAGAATTATTCTATCTATATTTTTAGTATTAATCAGTTATATGTCTTGGGCAGTAGAGCCGTTGAGGGAGTATGTGGATCATCCTGCTAATTCGACAGTGAATTTTGAAGCCTTAGAGATTGTAACGAAGGATGATTATAAATTGAAATCTTGGATTTGTTTTCCGCCTAAGGATAAGGACTTAAAGAAAGTCTTGGTATTAGCCTATGGCGATGCAGGCAATATGTCTTATTATGTAAGACAAGTCTTAGAAGTAGCGAAGCATGGGTATACTGTCGTGATGTTTGATTATAGAGGATATGGAGAGAGTCAGGCATTCGATATGATAGAGACACAGCTGTACTATGACGAATTTGTCACAGACTTAAAAGCAGTAGTAGAGTATAGTCAGAAGAGATTTGAGCAGCCAGTAGGTGTTTGGGCTCTTTCTATGGGTACGATAGCTAGTACACTATTATATACCGATTTGAAGTTTGATTTCTTGATAGCAGAAGGGTTTGTATCTAGTCCGCAGGATATCATTAGTAAGTTAAAACAGTTTTTAGAGAAAGAGTACACATTGCCTAGCAGTGCAGCACAGTATGAGTTAGCGTTGAGTAAGCTGACCTTACCAGTCTTATATTTTGCAGGAGATAGGGATGGACTGACGTCTCCTAATGATAGCTATCGAGCTAAGTTTTTGAATGCTAAGAGTGAAGTCGTATTGTATAAAGGGGCTCATCTTCAGGGATTTCAGGCGTTGTCTGATGCCACACATGGAGAGCGATATATTAAGGCTATAGATACCTTTATGAATAATATGAATACTGTAGTAGAAAGTAAATAAGAGAGATAGCACATTCGAAATAAATTATAATCGAATCCTAATAATCATACTCTATTTAATAACTAACTTTGTCCGCAGAATAAATCCCCATAGAGACATTAATAATGGAATCTACACATAGACATTTTTTGTTATATAAACCACATGGTTATATCAGCCAATTCATATACGAGAAGAAGAGAACCAAGCATAAGTTAGGAGAGTTATATGATTTTCCAGAAGGGACTATGGCTATCGGTAGATTAGATGAGAATTCTGAGGGATTGCTGTTTTTGACTACAGACGGGATGACTAGTGAGCGCGTAAGAGGAGCACATTATGAAAAGGAGTATTATGCGCAGGTAGATGGTGTTATCTCAGAAGAGGCTGTAGAACAAATGAGAAATGGAGTGCTTATCGGGGTAAAAGGAGAGAAATACTTAACTAAACCTTGTGTAGCAGAACGATTAGAACAATTACCGGAGTGGGTAGGAGTAGGCAGACGCATTAGAGATGAGAGACATGGTCCTACGAGTTGGGTACGTATAGTCCTAACAGAAGGTAAGTTTAGACAAGTAAGAAAGATGACAGCTCATGTGGGACATGCGACACTAAGATTAGTGCGTGTGCGCATCGGAGAGATATCATTAGAGGGGATGCAAGTAGGAGAAGTAAAAGAAGTAGATCAATTATAATCTAAGCCAGTATGAATACTAAAGCAAAAGAGAATTATCAATTTCAGAAGATAGTAGCCATAGTAGGAGTATTATTATTTGTTATTAAAATACTTGCTTGGTCTTTAACGCATTCAGTAGCTATATTGACAGATGCCTTAGAAAGTGTTATTAATGTGATTAGTGGCTTTGTAGGACTATATAGTTTATATTTATCAGCATTACCTCGAGATAGAAATCACCCTTATGGGCATGGAAAGGTAGAGTTTATCTCAGCCACTGTAGAAGGGGGAATGATTATTCTAGCAGGGCTAGTGATTATCTTCGAAGCAGTACGTAATTTACTACACCCACAACCTGTAGGACAACTAGATTACGGAATTATCCTTGTAGCGATAACAGCAGTAGTAAACTATATTCTAGGTTGGTACGCTATTAAAAAAGGAAAAACGAATAAGTCACTTGCTTTAGTAGCGAGTGGTAGACATCTTCAGTCAGATACCTATTCTACTATAGGTATTATTATCGGTTTGATTTTACTTTATTTTACGGGATATGGATGGTTAGATAGTGGTGTTGCATTATTATTTGCAGGGATCATTATTGTCACGGGATACAAGATTGTACGTGGTGCGATATCTGGTATAATGGACGAAACGGATGAACTTTTGTTAAAAGAAGTTGTAGAATATCTACAAGAACACCGCAGAGCCAATTGGATAGATCTTCATAATCTACGTATTATTAAGTATGGAGCAGTATTACACTTTGACTGTCATATGACCATACCATGGTATTTTAATATCGTCGAAGGACATAAAGAGGTAGAACAATTAGAACAGGAGATAATCGAGAAGTTCGGAGCAGATATGGAGTTATTCGTTCACATGGATGACTGTAAGCCCTTCTCATGTGTGATCTGTAAAGTGGAGAATTGTGCTTATCGTCAGGCCGAATTTGAACATCAGATAGAATGGACGATAGAGAATATCTCTAAGAATAAGAGACATAATAGCTCAACTACTCCGCAAGGATAAAACGCTTTTGTGTTCTATCAAAGCTAAGATTATCATCTTCGAAGAAGTTGTCGAAGACCCCTTGTTCTATTAGTGTGTCAGTTTCTCCCTGTGTATTCGAATCTTTTTTGAGTACAATGATATCATCGCTAAAAGCGATGGCCAAATCCATGTCATGACAAGAGAATAGAATAGCTTTTTGTTCTTCATGGGCTAACTTTCGCAGTAGTTTAAACAGGGCTACTTTATGATGCAAGTCTAAGTGATTAGTAGGTTCGTCTAAGATAATGATAGGTGTATCCTGAGCGATGGCTCTAGCGATGAGCACACGTTGTAACTGCCCATCACTGAGTTGGCTCATATTCCTATCGACTAGCTCTTGTATATCTGTTAGTTCTATAGCTCTATTTATTAGTGTATAGTCCTTGTCGGTTAAGTTACTATAATGATTTAGATAAGGAGTTCTTCCTATCTGTATTAATTCTCTTACTGTTAGTTCAGAGACTGGTATTTTCTCTGTTAGTACTATACTGATGATGGTCGCTAATTTAGAGTTGCTGTAAGTGTGTAGCTCTTCTCCTAATAATTGTATTTTTCCACTTATTATCTGTTGGTTAGCAGATAGTGTTCTTAATAAAGTGGATTTTCCTATTCCATTAATTCCTAAAAGAGAAGTCAGTGTACCTGGCTTTAATTCAATGTTTAGGTGTTGCTGAACTATTTTATAATGTCCTTTCTTTAGTGGGTACCCTATACTCAGTTCTTGTGTTTTTAAAATAGGTGTGTTCATGTGTTATATATACTAGAATAAGAAAAATTAAATGTAGTTAAATGAACTGTATTATGAAAGTAATATGTTTAGACATACTCTTGAGGTTAAGATAGAGTGACGTTTTTTATGATATTGTTTCTTTATGGTTAAGTGATTATTTCAATTCTATCATTTTGAAAATGAGAATATAGTGATTAGTTAGTGTTGTGTTAATATTTAGATAAAATGGCTAGTCTAGATTTGAGTACATAATAATAACACGATCAAATGAAACAAAAACTACTTTTTGGAATTATTGTCCAATTCTTTTGTATAACCCTTACTTATGCTCAAGAAAAGCGTACACTTCAAGGAAGTGTAGTGGATGAATCAGGTATTTCTCTACCTGGCGCATCTGTTTATATCAAAAATAAAACAGACGGAACTAGTACTGATTTAGATGGTACTTTTAAGATAGAAGTATTAGACACAGATGTACTCGTATTTTCATTCATCGGATATAATAATAAAGAAGTACCTGTGGGTGTACAACAGAGTATAAAGGTGGCTCTAGACCCAGAAGGCTCTTCTTTAGACGAGGTTATTATTACTGCTTTAGGTATCAGTAAAGCTGAAAAAAAAGTAGGATATTCTACACAAAAAGTAGATGTAGCTAGAACTCAAGAAGTAGCTACTCCTAATATGGGAAGTTTATTATCAGGACAGGTGTCAGGACTTCAGGTGTCTAATGCTCCTGGACTATTACAAGGACCTAAGTTCTCTCTTAGGGGAAAAACTCCTTTAGTCATCGTAGATAATATCCCTGTAGATACAGATTTTTATGATATAGCACCAGAAGATATAGCAGATATTAATGTACTGAAAGGAACAAGTGCTTCTGCTCTATACGGGTCTCGTGGGCGTAATGGTGCTATCCTTATCACAACTAAAGGAGCTAAAAAAGAAGGACTAGAAGTGACGCTTACACAGAACACGATGATAAGTGCAGGATTTACAGTCTATCCAAAAACACAAAAAGAGTATGGTAACGGATCAGATGGTAAATATGAATTCTGGGATGGAAAAGACGGTGGTATTAGTGATGGAGATATGAACTGGGGGCCTAAGTTTACACCAGGGTTAAAAATAGCCCAATGGAATAGCCCTATTCGTGATAAGCAAACAGGACAAGTAATTAATTGGTATGGAAATGTTGAAGGAACAATGTATAATGATAAGTCTAGGTATGAACGTGTACCTATCGCATGGGAATATCACGATAACTTAAAAGAATTTCTAGAGACAGGAGTGAACTCAAGAACAAGCTTTTCTGTTGCCAACAGAGGGGAGAAAACATCTTATCGACTAGGAGGAGAGTTTAACTATAATAAAGATCGTGTACCGAATACGAGTTTATACAGAGGTAACCTTTCTTTTAAATCAACAACTCAATTAACAGAGAAACTAGCGTTAGATGCCAAACTTACTTATGCAAATATCTATTCTCCTAATATTCCTAATTATGACTATAATCCGAGTGGGCATATGTATACTGTCCTAATATGGCTGGGGTCAGATGTAAGTGGTAGAGACTTAAAGAATAATCTGTGGGTACCTGGTATGGAAGGATATCGCCAAGCGAACTGGAATTATGCGTGGTATAATAACCCTTGGTTTGGGGTTGAAAATTTTAAGAGAATTTGGAATAAAGATATTGTGACAGGACAGATGGCGCTAAGATATGATGCTACGGATGACCTGAAGTTTCAAGGAAGAGCTTCTGTAGTATCATCAAGCAATAAAGAAGAGTTACAGAGTCCTAAATCTTACTTTAATTACAGCGCTAGTAGAGAAGGTGGTTTTAGTATCAATAATATTAAAGACTTAAAACTAGAATATGATTTCTTAGCGATGTATACGAAGGATCTAACTGACTATATGAGTATAGATGTCAATGCTGGGGCAGCGTCTAGATATAGTCAGTACAACAGAAGTTATTCTGCAGCAGATGGATTAACAGTACCAGGGGTATATAATCTAGGGAATTCTACAGGTCCTGTGACAGCAGAGAATCGTCTAGAAAAGAAAGCTGTAAATAGTGTATATGGTACTGTAGAGTTAGATTTCTTTAACTCGTTCTTCTTTACATTTGCCGCTAGAAATGACTGGTCATCAAGTTTAATAAAAGAAAATAGGTCATATTTTTACCCTTCTACTTCTTTGAGTGTATTGTTATCTAATCTGATAGAAATGCCAAAACAAGTAGATTATTTAAAACTATATACTTCATGGGCTCAGGTATCAAGTGACTTAGATCCTTACCAGTTGCAGTCAGCTTATTCTCCAGTAACGCCTTCATTTAATGGTAATCCTATGGTATCATATCCTAACTCTATATTAGATTTAAGTCTTCTACCAGAGAAATCTAAATCTTTTGAACTAGGATTGTCATCTGCTTTCTTTAATAAACGACTAAACTTTGATTTGACTTATTATAGAGTATTGGATTCTAACTTCTTAATTAAATTCCCAGTATCAGAAGCTTCAGGCTTTGATAATATGCTGCTTAACGGAAATGAATATACTACTAAAGGATGGGAACTTAGTCTATCAGGAGCCGTGATTAAAAAAGATGATTTTCAATGGAACTCTACTATAAATTGGAGTACAAGAGAACGAAGAATTACTAAGATACATGGAGGCGCTGCTAAATACGGAAATTTAAAATTGAACGATAGAGCAGATTCTTATTACGATATAGAATGGATGAAAGCTCCAGATGGTCAAGTAATCTTAGATGCTAAAACAGGAATGCCAACAGGGAATAAGCAAGCTACTAAACTAGGAAACTTCGATCCTAAATGGACTTTAGGGTGGAATAATAACTTTAAGTATAAAAAGTGGAATGTAAATATTGGTATAGATGGAATATGGGGAGGAGTTACTCGCTCTCAAGTGGTAGAAAAAATGTGGTGGGGAGGAAAACATCCTAAATCAACCCAATATAGAGATCAGGAGTATGCTACAGGTAAACCTATTTATGTACCAGAAGGAGTAAATATAGTATCTGGAGAATTAATTACAGATGTAAATGGCAATGTAGTATCTGATACACGTCAGTTCCAAAAGCATACAGGAGCAGTAAGTTGGCAAAGTTGGGCACAGAATTATCCTTATCGTGCTCGAGTAACAGAGAAAGAGAATAAACTATTTGCGAACGTATTTGATCGAACGTATTTTAAGCTAAGAACATTGGCTATCTCTTATGACTTTACAGAGATGATTAAATCTAAGAAAATTACTCAGTTATCTGCTTCTTTAACAGGGTATAACTTATTGATATGGAAAAAATCAAAAGGACTTTATTCTGATCCAGATTACGAAATCACTACTTCTAATGATATTCAAGATCCATCAACGAGATGGGTAGGTTTAGGAGTGAATATTAAATTTTAATACTGATACAAATGAAAAAATATATAAAAATAGCTGCATTAGCTCTAGTAATTATATCAATGGGGAGTTGTCAAGATTTAGATAAATTAAGCGAAGACCCTAACCGAGTAAAAGAGGCAGATCCTTATTTACTATTGCCCAAAGTAAGTAAGTCAGCTTTTGCATTAAATGGAATTAGCAAAGAGTATGCTTCTAGAATGATTATTCAGACGGATGGAGAGAATACTAGTCAATACTTTAAGTGGAATAGTTCTAGTTTTTCAGCGTATCAGGAGTTGTTACAAGTACAAAAAATGATGGATGAAGCGAAACGTACCAATAAGGAAGAATATATAGCGGTAGGTCATTTTCTTAAAGCTAGGTTCTTTTATGAATTAGCGATTACCTTCGGTGATGTACCTTACTCAGAAGCCTTATTAGGAGAGAAGAAAGTTCCTTTCCCTAAGTATGATAAACAAGAGGATGTTTTTGTAGGGGTTTTAAAAGAATTGGAATTAGCAGCCTCTATGATTCAAAACAAACCCTCTATTAAAGGAGATATAATCTATGGAGGAAATACTGATAAATGGAAAAAGTTAATAAACTCATATCAATTAAAGGTATTGATGAGTTTATCTAAGAAAAAAACAGTTGGTACGATTCAAGTAGCAGAACAATTTGCAAAAATATATAACGCAGGAAACCTATTAGAAAGTAATGCAGATAGTGGACAACTTATGTATTTCGATCAAGCAGGTAGTCGCTATCCCCAGTTTAATTCAAGTTCTTATGGATCAAGCATGTATATGTCAGGAACATTTATTAATTTACTACAAGATTTAAAAGATCCTAGGTTATTTGCTTTTGCACAACAAACGTCAACAGCATTAGAAAAAGGTTTGCCTATTACAGATTTTAGTGGATATAATGGAGGGGATCCTACAGTGCCTTATGCAGAGAATGAAAAGTTAGTGCAAACCAAGAATATATCTAAAATCAAAAGTCGTTATTATTTAGATCCTACTAACGAGCCTACTTCTATATTGAGCTATTCTGAGTTGCAGTTTATATTAGCTGAGGCTGTAGCGCGTAACTGGATAGGAGGTAGTGCAGCTGATTTTTATAATAAAGCGATAGAGGCAAACTTTAATTTCTATAATACGTATGCGAAGGGAATGGCTAGTTATTATACAAAAGAAGCTTTTATCAATTATATAAATCAGTCTAAGGTGAAGTATCAAACAGGAAGTTTAAATGTGCAATTAAAACAGATTTTGACTCAGAAGTATATTACTATGTTTCACCAATCGAATTGGACGATTTATTACGACCATTTGCGTACAGGATATCCTGAGTTTAAAATACAAGAAGGAATAACACCTCCTACAAGATGGCTATATCCACAAACAGAATACAATAGAAATCAGGCTAAATTACAAGAAGCATTAAATAGCCAATTCGGTGGAGCTGATAATATCCGCGGTATCACTTGGTGGTTAAAATAAGGTATATGAGTACAACAAGAAGAGATTTTATAAAGAAATCCGCTTTATTTTCAAGTGGACTCTTTTTCGCAGAGGCTATGCCTGCATCTATTCAGAGAGCATTTGATATCAAAGCTCCTGAAGGATCTACGTTCTTAGATGCAGAACATATTGTTTTCTTAATGCAAGAGAATAGATCTTTTGATCATTGTTTTGGGACTTTAAAAGGGGTAAGAGGATTTAATGATCCTAGAGCGATGAAGCTTAAGGATGGTCTGCCTGTTTGGTTTCAGTCAGATATTCATAAAAATATTTATAGCCCTTTTAGACTTGATATTGAGAATACTAAGGTGACTTGGATGGGAGGCTTACCACATAGTTGGAAGGATATGGTAGAGGCTCGTAACGAAGGTAAAATGGATAATTGGCTGATAGCTAAACGACCAGGAAATGCTGAGTATAAGGATTTACCTCTGACGATGGGATATTTCTCGCGGGCAGATATTCCCTTTTATTATGCTCTAGCAGATGCCTTTACAGTATGTGATCAACACTTTTGTTCTTCTTTGACAGGTACTAGTGCTAATCGATCTTATTTTTGGGCTGGGGCTATTCGCGAGAAACCAAGAGATCCCAACTCTATAGCTCATGTGGATAATGGACAGATAAACTATAAAGATGTCAGCTGGACTACTTACCCAGAACGATTAGAAAAAGCGAATGTGTCGTGGAGAGTATATCAGAATGAATTAAGTATTCCTGTAGGATTTGATTGGCATGCAGAGAGTTGGTTAGCGAATTTTACAGATAATAATTTAGAGTTCTATAAGCAATATAATGTGCGTTTTCACAAGGCTCATTATGACTATATGGTATTAGAGTTGGAGAGACTAAAGGGAAGCTTGAGTGACAAGACTCTCGCTAAAGATAAAATACAAGAAGTAGAAAGTAAGATACAACAGCTAGAAAAAGATATTGTTCTATACTCTCCTTCTAAATTTGAAGCATTAAGCGAATTTGATAAAGCTATTCACAAGAAGGCATTTACTACTAATACAAGTGATCCAGATTATCACAAGCTAGAGGAGATGACCTATATGGAGAGAGGCGTGGAGAAAACAATGGAGGTGCCTAAGGGGGATATCTTTTATCAGTTTAGAAAGGATGTAGATGAAAATAAGTTGCCTATGGTAAGTTGGTTAGTTGCACCGTGTAATTTTTCTGATCATCCTTCAGCGCCTTGGTTTGGGGCGTGGTACTTATCAGAAGCGATAGATATCTTAACGAAGAACCCAGAGGTGTGGAAGAAGACTATATTTGTGTTGACATACGATGAGAATGATGGTTATTTTGATCATATTGCTCCTTTTGTGCCCCCACTAACGACTGATAAGACGATGGGAAAAGTGGCTAAGGGAATGGATACACAAGATGAGTGGGTCACTAAAGAACAAGAAAGAGTAAGAACAGGTAAACCTGATAGTCAATTAGCTAGCCCGATAGGATTAGGGTATAGAGTGCCTATGATTATAGCCTCGCCTTGGACTAGAGGAGGCTGGGTAAACTCAGAGGTGTTAGACTTGACCTCTACGATACAGTTCTTAGAATATTTTATCGAAAAAAAGACTGGTAAACAAGTTATCGAAGAGAATATATCTAGCTGGAGAAGAGAGGTGTGTGGTAATATGACGAGTGTATTCCAATCTGAGCGTGACCTAAGAGAGGTAAACTTAGATTTCGTAGATCGCAAGGATTACATCGCTAGAATCATGAATGCAAAAGAGAAGAAAGTACCTGGAGACTTTAATGCGTTTACAAAAAAAGAGGTATTAGGGGCTAAACATTGGACACTGTTATCCAAATTTCCTAAACAAGAAGAAGGAATAAAGAAGGCATGTGCTTTACCTTATAACCTGAATGCAAATGTGAAACTGGCAGGAAGTAAAACGCAGTTACAAATGGATTTCACGGTTGAGTCTAATCAGTTAAAGAATAAGGTGTATGCAGCTCCTGTACAAGTATATGATATGATAGGTGGTAATCAGTCAAGAGGCATTTGGGACTTTGCGGTTAGAGATAATGAACCAATGGATTATTACTGGAAGGTAGAAGATGGAGAACAGTATCACTATAATGTACATGGACCTAATGGGTTCTTTAGAAGCTTTAAGGGAAGTAAAAAGAATTTAGATATTTATGTTGAGGTTCTTTTACACACAGATTTAAGTATCTCTGTGAAATTAAAAAACAATGGTATGGATACTGTAAATGTTGCTTTAGACAATAGTTTATATCTGAAAAAGGCAATGATTATAGAGTTGTCTCCTAATAAAGAAGAGTTACTTAAATGGGATTATACTGGATCAAATGGTTGGTATGATTTAATGATAAGTTGTAAAGAAGATAAAGAGTGGAAGCAACATTATGCCGGTCATATCGAAAATGGTCAATCAAGTATAACGGATCCATTTATGGCAAGTCTGTCTAAATAACAGCAATCTATATGAGATAGAAGAGGAGACTGATAAGGTCTCCTTTTTTTGTTTTAAATAAGTATTCATAAAGAGTTTTATAAGAAGACTTCTTACGGTAAAGATTTATGAACTATTTAGTGTTTTAAAAAGACAGTGATTACCGTAAAATAATCTTATATTTGTGTGTAAATATTTATTGAAAAAATAATGAAACCAAACACACAACAATTAACAGAGTTAACTACTCAAGTAAGAAGAGATATTCTTAGAATGGTACATGCTGTAAGTTCTGGACACCCAGGAGGATCTTTAGGATGTGCAGAGTTTTTAGTGACTTTGTATCAAAAGTTAATGGATAGAAAAGAAGGGTTTAATATGGACGGAACAGAGGAGGATATCTTCTTCTTATCTAATGGACATATTTCACCAGTATTTTATAGCGTATTGTCACGCAGTGGATATTTTCCAGTAAGTGAATTAGCTACTTTCAGAAAAATCAATACGCGTTTACAAGGACATCCATGTACTCATGATAGATTACCAGGAGTGCGTATGGCGTCAGGTTCATTAGGACAAGGACTTTCAGTAGCAGTAGGAGCAGCTCAAGCTAAAAAATTAAATAAGGATAATCACCTTGTTTATGTTTTAATGGGAGATGGTGAGTTACAAGAAGGACAAAACTGGGAAGCTATTATGTATGCATCTGCTAAGAAGGTGGATAATGTAATCGCTACTGTAGATTTAAACGGAAAACAAATCGACGGACCAACTGATGATGTATTAAATTTAGGTTCTATGAAAGCTAAGTTTGAAGCATTTGATTGGGAGGTTATAGAGATAGAGAAAGGAAATGATATTGATTCAATCGTAGCTGGATATGAATTAGCAAAAGCTAAAACAGGTAAAGGAAAACCTGTATGTGTATTGTTAAAAACAGAAATGGGTAATGGAGTAGACTTCATGATGAATACACATGCATGGCATGGTAAAGCTCCTAGTGATGCACAATTAGAAGAAGCTTTAAAACAAAATCCAGAAACATCATTCGGAGATTATTAATCCACTTAAATTGAATCAAAAATGAAAAAATATACAAATACAGGAAGTAAAGATACACGTTCAGGATTCGGTGCAGGACTTACTGAATTAGGACAAAAGAATGAGAATGTAGTAGCATTATGTGCTGACTTAATCGGTTCGTTAAAAATGGATGATTTTAAAAAGAATCACCCAGAGCGTTTCTTTCAAGTAGGAATTGCTGAAGCGAATATGATTGGATTAGCTGCAGGTATGACTATCGGAGGTAAAATTCCTTTTACAGGAACTTTTGCTAACTTCTCTACAGGACGTGTTTATGATCAAATTCGTCAGTCTGTAGCATACTCTGAGAAGAATGTGAAGATATGTGCTTCTCACGCTGGATTAACACTAGGTGAAGATGGTGCTACTCACCAAATCTTAGAAGATATCGGATTAATGAAGATGTTGCCTAATATGACTGTAATCAATACATGTGATTACAACCAAACCAAAGCGGCTACTTTAGCTATTGCTGAGTATGATGGACCTGTTTATTTAAGATTTGGACGTCCAGTAGTGCCTAACTTTATGCCTGCTGATGAGAAGTTTGTTATCGGTAAAGCTGTTATGTTAAACGAGGGTACAGATGTGACTATCGTAGCTACAGGACACTTAGTATGGGAAGCTTTAATCGCTGCTGAAGAGTTAGAAGCAAAAGGAATCTCTGCTGAGGTAATCAATATCCATACTATCAAACCTCTTGATGAAGAGGCTATCTTAAAATCTGTAGCAAAAACAGGATGTATAGTTACTGCTGAAGAGCACAACTTCTTAGGAGGTCTAGGAGAAAGCGTATCTAGAGTATTAGCTTTAAATAACCCATTACCACAAGAATTTGTAGCTGTACAAGATACTTTCGGTGAATCTGGTACTCCAGAGCAATTAATGGAAAAATATGGTTTAAACGCTGCAGCTATCGTTGAGAAAGCACAGTTAGTAATCAACCGTAAATTCAAAAGATAATTAAGAGTATATCTAATATATAAAAACCTGCTTGAGCAATCAAGCAGGTTTTTTTTGTATAGTAGTATAATGAGTGGAGTAGGACAAAAAAAAGAGGTAGAATCAATCTACCTCTTTGTATATAATCTTATTTGTTATTTTTTAGTAGGCCAAATTACCTCACCATCTTTTTGATCTGGGAAACATGCTCTGTCTAGGTATCTAAATACATTAGAACAAGTTTTTAGAATAGGGTCATAGTATTGGTAATATGCTTTTTTGTTGTTTTTGTCTTTATACTGTAATTCAGTTTTAGTAAGTACACCATCACCATCATCGTCATCGTCTAAGAAGTTAGGTACACCGTCACCATCTGTATCAAAGTCAAAGTAATCTTTAATCGTTAATTTAAGTGCACGTATCTCATCATCTGTAAGTGCTCTTCCTAGTTCTGATGATTTTTCGATTACTTGTTTCGCTTCATATTTTGAAAGGATACCATCCCCATCGTGATCACGCTCTCTTTTCGCTACAAGCGTCATATCGATGATATGTGGTTGGTATGCTTTAAGTTTAGACCCGAATCCAGCATTGAAATATCCTACTCCTGATGGGATAAAAGCAATAATTCTACCTGCTGATCCTTTTTCATAAGTAGGGATACCATTATCACCTAATTGTATACCAGTAGCTGTTTTTACTTTAGTTAATAGTTGTCTTTCTGCTGTTTTTAACTGAGCAGGTATAAGACCATAATTACCTTGTGACATAAGAGCGAACTCCTGTAATGTGATAGGGAATGAGTAATAATTACCTATACTTCCATTATTGTCAAAAGATTCATTCTTTAGAGAGTAAGATTTTGTCTTTACAAACACAGAATCTATAGTAGAGATATAATCACCTTTTCCTTCTTGTTTGTTTCCATCAGCATCAGGAACAATAAAATAAGCAATAGTATATTCTAATTCGTCTTTAGGTTTAGAAAACTTTAAAGAAGTAGTACCATTAGGGTTTCTAACAGCTTCGTATTCGTAGTTGTCAGATGTAATGATTTGTTGCTCTATTTTGATTCTTTTATCATCTTTAAGAGGTACTACATTAGGATTACTAATACTATCAAAACGAATATTATCTCCTTCAATAATCAAGTAGTTTTTAGCTAAGAACTCTTCTATTTGCTTTGCATTTTCATCACGAACTTCTTTACGGTCTCTTAGGTTTACAACTTCATTTCCACCATTACCGTCATCTTTATTACAATTGGCAGCTGTTAGTCCTAGAAAAGCAAGACCTAAAACTGTAAATAATCTATTCATTTTTTGACTTATTTTAGTAGTGCAAGATACAATTTTACTTTATTTTTGTGTACTTTGTTAGAGAAATTTAATACGAAATTATGCGAATTGATAAATATTTATGGTGTATTAGATACTATAAAACTAGAAATATAGCAACGGAAGCTTGTAAAAAGGGACATATCACAGTGAATGGACAAGCGGCTAAAGCCTCTAGAGAAGTCTTCCCTACGGATAAAATCACATTGAGAAAAGATCAAATAACTTATAAATTAACAGTATTAGATATACCTGCTAATAGAGTAGGAGCTAAGTTAGTTGATATTTACCGCAAGGATGAGACTCCTGCAGAGGCATTTGAGCACTTAGAGTTATTAAAGTTATCGAAGGACTATTATAGAGCTAAAGGGACTGGACGTCCTACTAAGAAAGATAGAAGAGATATAGATGATTTTCACGACTATGAAGACGATGATATCATAGAAGGAGAAGATAGTATAGAGAGAGATAATTCTTTTAAAGATAGGGAAGAGGATGTTTGATAAAGAGTTTTGGGAGAAGAAGTATGCTAATAGTGAGGCGCAATGGAATGCAGGAAGCATCACTACGCCTATTAAGGAATATATAGATCAATTGACAAAGAAAGATTTAGCTATTTTAGTACCAGGTATAGGACATGGACATGAGTTGATGTATTTATATGAAAATGATTTTACTAATATTAGTGGATTAGACTTTACTATTGTAGGGGCATTAGAAGCTTATGGCTTGATGAATAACTTTCCTTATGGTGATGTGATTTTAGAAGATTTCTTTGAACATGAGGGGCAATACGACCTTATTATAGAGCAAACATTCTTCTGTTCGTTGCCTATCAATAAGAGAAGTGATTATGTAGAGAAGATGCATGACTTATTAAAACCAGGAGGAAAGCTAGTAGGGGTATTATTTGATTGTTACTTTAATCAAGAGACTCCTCCTTTTGGTGGTAATAAAGAAGAGTACTTAGAGTTGTTTAAGGAAAAGTTCAATATACAAGTTTTAGAAACAGCACATAACTCTATTAAGCCTAGAGCAGGTAGAGAGTTATTTTTTATAATTAATAAACAACATGACTAAAAAAATCATTTTAACTAAAGAGCAAATTAAGTTTACTACTAAACGTATAGCTTATCAGATCTATGAGACTTATATAGATGAGGATGAAATAGTAATCGCTGGTGTAGCAAATAGTGGATATACTTTTGCTCAAAAGATCAGTGAAGCATTACAAGAGATTTCTTCTATAAAAGTAATTCTTTGTGAAGTGCGTATAGATAAACAGAATCCGATTAATCCAATAGAGACTTCATTAGATAGTACAGTCTATACTGATAAGTGTGTTGTACTAGTAGATGACGTGTTAAATTCTGGAGCAACATTAATATATGGTGTAAAGCATTTCTTAGAAGTGCCATTAAAGAAACTAAAAACGGCGGTACTAGTAGACCGTAACCATAAAAAATATCCCGTTAAAGCGGACTTTAAAGGGATATCATTATCTACATCATTATTAGAGCATATTCAGGTTGTCTTTGATGGAGACGAAGAGTATGCTTATTTAAGCTAATTAAGATGATTAAGGATGTCTTGGGTTACTTGCTCAGGAGTTTTATCATCTATAGCTATAATAGTTTTAGCCTGATGGTAGAAATAACTACGATCAAATAAATGCTTAGCAATGAAAATTTCAAGAGTATCGTCTGAATTCTGATTAAGAAGAGGACGATGCTCTTTTTCTTTTTCTAGACGATCTGCTAGTGTTTTAATAGAACCTTTTAAATAGAATGAGGAGATATCCTCTCTCTGTAGAGCTAAATGATTATTAGCATAGCATGGTGTTCCTCCACCTAAGCTAAGAATAAAGTTATCTTGAGTATCTATTATCTCGTGTAATAATAGGTGTTCTTGCTTCCTAAAATAGATTTCTCCTTTCGTTTCAAACAGGGTTGAAATCGATATTTGATGTTTTTTCTCTATTTCGTTGTCTAAATCTATAAAGTTTAGTTTTAGTTGTTCTGCCAGTATTTTACCAATAGTTGATTTACCAGAACCCATATAGCCTAAAAGAATAATTTTTTTCATAAAAACAAGGGGTTGTTTATTAGAGTGTTAGGATGAATTGAAAAATAAAAGTCAAAAATAAAACAAATATGTGTCGGATTTTTAAAAAAAGCTTCTATATTTGCACCCGCAATCAGGAATTGAAATAACGACTCGATAGCTCAGTTGGTAGAGCACAACACTTTTAATGTTGGGGTCCTGGGTTCGAGCCCCAGTCGGGTCACTAAGAAGACTTAACATTTCTATTTCAAAATTGCATGACTCGATAGCTCAGTTGGTAGAGCACAACACTTTTAATGTTGGGGTCCTGGGTTCGAGCCCCAGTCGGGTCACTAAGAAAACACATATATTATTATATCAATTTTTAGGAATTGGTATTTGACTCGATAGCTCAGTTGGTAGAGCACAACACTTTTAATGTTGGGGTCCTGGGTTCGAGCCCCAGTCGGGTCACAAAATAATACATACAGATATCAGTTTTAGAAATAAATTGACTCGATAGCTCAGTTGGTAGAGCACAACACTTTTAATGTTGGGGTCCTGGGTTCGAGCCCCAGTCGGGTCACTAAAGTAAAAAATCTATTTCAAAAACGATATCGGACTCGATAGCTCAGTTGGTAGAGCACAACACTTTTAATGTTGGGGTCCTGGGTTCGAGCCCCAGTCGGGTCACAAAAGCTATTCTAATAAGAGTAGCTTTTTTTGTTTTTGAATATTAATTTTCTTTACCTTTAGTAAGGTGTTGGTAAATGTATTCGTTTAAGGCCATGTGGAGGAATTGGTAGACTCGCCATCTTGAGGGGGTGGTGTCGCAAGACGTATGGGTTCGAATCCCATCATGGTCACATATAAGATAGAAGCGCTGTAGGGGGCCTTTAAAAGAAAAAGCTACTTAATTTGGTTAAGTAGCTTTTTTTTTTACTGTTGATTTGTCTCATCACTATTCTCGTCATTTTTCTTAGAAGGCCCCATTAGTAAAAATAAAGCCACAACTAGACCTACGCAGACTAATCCAAAGATAATAATCATGAAGGTACCGTTGTTGAAGTTGTAAAGAGGTAGGTTTTGTAAAGTCATAATCTGTTTATTTTTGTTATTTTAACACTAAAGTATAGAATATTTTTAACATTTAAAATGATAATTGTCATCTAATTTATATGGGAGTTATTTGATGAGGTAGAAGCGAGGTTTTATCGTGAATTAGGAGAGTAACTAATTGTATATTAAAAGTATATGTTCTTTTTTTAAATGGAGGGTGATAAGTTAAATAAGATATTTGTAGTCAAAAAATAGGAGAATGTTTAGAAGCTGTGTCTAATTGTATAGTTAGAAAGTCTATTTAGATTAATCGTTATTCTTAAAAATAGCAAGAAAGTAGTATAATAAAAAAGTTTATATTTTTTTAAAATGCTATTAATTCATTTACTGTGTTTTACGGCTATCCCTTGATAAATCTAGGAAAAAAGGTTGGTTTGTAATTTGTGAGATATAAAAAAAGGTCTACCTTTGCATAGCAATTGAGAAACAAACAGTTTGTCAATGACTCGATAGCTCAGTTGGTAGAGCACAACACTTTTAATGTTGGGGTCCTGGGTTCGAGCCCCAGTCGGGTCACAAAAAAAAGCAGAGATTATAATCTCTGCTTTTTTTATGCTTTATATTTTGATTACTTTATTTTGTTTAATGAATCTCCAATCGGTAAATTCATTTTAGAGGTTAAAGACGATATCTCATTTAGTGAGAACTGCCCTGTCAAGATCATTACTATATTCTCTTTACTGTTTTCGTTGAAAAGAAGTAGGTTGCTTATGTTGTTAGCAGACCCATTTTGATTGATATATATCGTGATATTACCACCATTATCTTTATTGCTAGAGAACTCTTTTAAAGAAGCAGAAGAGACATGCTTAGATACTGCTGCTTTCATTTCTTCTTTTAAAGAAGCTGAAGCGGTATTAAATACCTTTAATGAAGTTAATTTTTTGATTAGATTTAAATATGCTTTTTCTTCTTGGCTTGTAGGTTCTACCTTTACATTGGCCATCATTTCGAACATCTTTTGATTTACAACTACAGCATTTACTTGTTTGTTCTTTTCGAATGCTTGAAATTCATCTTGAGCAAATGTATTGATAGCGCTCAAGGTAAATAAAAAGATAAATATTGCTTTTACTGTATTTTTCATGGTTACTTTGTTTTGTTAGTAGGGATCCCTTTATTCAGGTCATTAGAAAGTTGAATTAGTAATTTTTGACATTCTTTATAAGCCACTTCTGGATTATTAAAAGTTCCATACTCATTTTGTTTTAAAGTAGGTTTGGTGTCACTTTTGGTTGGGAAGTATATAAAAGTCATAATAGCTCCTAATACTAGTGCTCCAAAGAAAAGTAAGTTTTTAATAGATGTCTTTTTCTTCATTTATATTGATCTATATGTACAAACATAATATAAATGTAAATAAGTTTTTGAATAATTCCTACGTAGTTTTCGAAAATCGTATTTGATCAATCTATTACTGAGGTAGTCGATTTATATTTTTAATATTTAATAATGTTCTATTTTTGTATTTAAACCAATAAGATAATTATGAAAAACTGGAAGATTTATTCTATACTATTCTTAGTAACGACTGTATTTGTCTCTTGTAAAAAAGAGAGTAATACTGTAATTACTTCTGATGATACTAATACAATAGAATATGCAAAAGGATTTACTATAGAAGCTTATGATCAATACTCGGTGGTAAATGTAAAGCAGGCTTGGGTAGGTGCAGATAAAAGTTTTAAATATGTGTTATATAAAGAAGGTAAAGAGGTTATTCCTGATTCGTTAAGAACACTTCCTAGTCTTAAAGTACCTGTTCAGTCTATAGTAGTTACTTCAACTACACACCTTCCTTCATTAGTAGTGTTAGAAGAAGAAAAGTCATTGAAAGGTTTTCCGGGGTTAAATTATGTATCATCTCCTTCGATTAGAAAGTTAATAAATGATAGTCAGATTAAGGAAGTTGGACAAAATGAACAATTAAATACAGAGTTATTATTAGATTTAAATCCTTCAGTTATTGTAGCATTCGCTATGGATGGTTCTAATCAAGCTTTACAATTAATAGAAAAGAGCGGGATACCTGTAGTATATAATGGTGATTGGGTAGAACAGACACCTTTAGGTAAAGCGGAGTGGATTAAACTATTTGGGGCTTTATATGGTAAAGAGAAGGAAGCGAAGATCTTTTTTGATAAAATAGTTCAAGATTATAAGGAAGCACAAGCTTTAGTGAAAGATGCTAAAAATAACCCGACTGTGATGAGTGGTGCTATGTATCAAGATGTATGGTACACTCCTCAAGGGCAAAGCTGGATGGCTATATATTTTAAAGATGCTAAGTCTGACTATTTATGGAAAGAAACAGAAGGTACGGGGAGTTTATCTCTGTCATTAGAGGTGGTACTTGATAAAGCTATAGATGCATCTTTCTGGATTAACCCAGCCCAATATGAAACTCTTCAACAGTTAGTAGATGCTAATCCGCACTATGCTAAGTTTAATGCTTTTAAAAATAAGAATGTATATTCATTCTCTCCAAGAAAAGGAGAGACAGGAGGAAGTCTATTCTATGAATTAGGACCGACACGCCCTGATTTAGTATTAAAAGATTTGATCTATATTTTACATCCAGAGATATCTATACCTAATTACCAACCTGTGTTTTTTGAACAACTAAAGTAATTATGAGTAAAAAATTTGGTATCATAGGTTTAGTGATAGCTTTGTTAATCCTGTTTATTTTCAATATATCTATGGGTAGTATACATATTCCTTTTAGTAAAGTGATAAGTGTGCTACTAGGAGAGGAAGAGGTGAAAGAGACATGGCGTTATATTATTCTTAATTATAGATTGCCTAAAGCCATTGTAGCTGTTCTGGTAGGAGTAGCCCTTTCTATAAGTGGGCTGCTTATGCAGACGCTGTTTCGGAACCCTATGGCAGAAAGTTATGTGTTAGGAATAAGTTCTGGAGCGAGCTTAGGTGTTGCTATATTGATATTAGGTGTATCTTTTTTACCAACAACTGTTGTTTCTATTTTTACTTCTACTTATGGTATCGCTCTTGTATCTATTTTAGGAAGCTTAGGTTTACTTTTTTTAGTGTTATTAGTTTCTAATTCTGTCCGAAATACAGTTACTGTTCTAATTGTAGGATTAATGTTTGGAAGCTTTGCTAATGCGATAGTTGGTATATTGACCTATTTTAGTTCTGCAGAGCAGTTAAAGCGTTTTGCGTTTTGGTCATTGGGAAGTTTAGGTAACTTGAGTTGGGAAAGTATTACTCTTTTTGCTATTGTTGTTGGGATAGGAGTATTAGGAAGTATGTTACTTATTAGAGCTTTAGACGCAATGTTATTGGGTGATAATTACGCATCTTCTATGGGGATTAATGTTAAGAAGGCGCGTAATATGATTATTTTAGTCACTAGTCTTCTAGCAGGGATATCGACTGCATTAGTAGGACCTATTGCGTTTATCGGATTAGCAGTGCCTCATATAGCGAGACTTATATTAAAAGTGAGTAGTCATCGCTATTTGATTATTACTACAGCTTTATTAGGAGGAGTCTTAATGTTGATATGTGATATGCTTACCCAAATAAAAGGAGAGCAGTTCTTGTTGCCTATTAATGCTGTTACTTCTATATTCGGAGCGCCTATTGTAATATGGCTTATTTTAAGAAGAAAAGTTCAGTAAGAGTTCGTTTGAGAGTAGAATAGAAAAAAATATTAAAAATTAAAAGCATCCATAGTTTTGCTTTATCTTTGCGAGTTGTAAATAATAATTATGAAGTTCGATTTATTACATACAGACGTAAATTCTCGTGCACGTGCTGGGAAGATTACGCTTGATCACGGTGTTATTGAGACACCTATTTTTATGCCAGTTGGTACTGTAGCTTCTGTTAAAGGAGTTCATCAACGTGAATTATCAGAAGAGATTAATCCTGACATTATTTTAGGTAATACTTATCACCTTTATTTAAGACCTAAAATGGAGATTCTTAAACAGGCAGGAGGGTTACACAAGTTTATGAACTGGGATCGTAATATCTTAACAGATAGTGGAGGATTTCAGGTATATTCTTTATCATCTAATAGAAAGATTAAAGAAGAAGGGGTGAAGTTTAAGTCTCATATTGATGGTTCTTATCATTTCTTTTCACCAGAGAGCGTAATGGAGATTCAACGTACTATCGGGGCTGATATTATTATGGCTTTTGATGAGTGTACTCCTTATCCATGTGATTATAGATATGCTAAGAGATCTATGCATCGTACACATAGATGGTTAGATAGATGTGTAGATCATTTAACTAAAGTACCAGAGATGTATGGGTATTCTCAAACGTTATTCCCTATTGTACAAGGAAGTACTTTTAAGGATTTACGTGAACAGTCTGCAGAGTATATTGCTAATATAGGTGCTGATGGTAATGCCATTGGAGGGTTATCAGTAGGTGAGCCAGCAGAAGAAATGTATGCAATGACAGAATTAGTAACTAATATTTTACCAAAGGACAAACCTCGTTATTTAATGGGAGTAGGTACTCCTATTAATATTCTAGAGAATATTGCTTTAGGAGTAGATATGTTTGACTGTGTAATGCCAACGCGTAATGCTCGTAATGGTATGTTATTCACAGCTCATGGATCTATGAATATGAAAAATAAGAAATGGGAAGATGATTTCTCTCCTATTGATGAGAATGGATATACATGGGTAGATACAGCTTATTCAAAAGCTTATTTACGTCACTTGTTTGCAGCTAATGAATCATTAGGTAAACAAATCGCAACGATACACAACTTAGGATTCTATTTATGGTTAGTACGTGAAGCTCGTCGTCAGATTTTAGCAGGTACTTTTACAGAGTGGAAAAATAAGATGGTGAAACAAATGGATAACCGTTTATAATTTAATCAAAATATAAAGAAGCATCAAATAGTAATTATATGAAAATATTAGATTGGTATATACTCAAAAGATACTTAGTAACGTTCTTTGTGTTATTATTGCTTTTTGTGCCTATAGGAATCATAATTGATGTTTCTGAAAAAATAAACAAGATATTAGCAAATAAGGTACCCTTGCCAGCAGTACTAATGTACTACTTGGACTTTACAATCTATTTTGCTAATATGTTGTTTCCTATATTGTTATTTATCTCTATTATCTGGTTTACTTCTAAGCTAGCTAATAATACAGAAATTGTAGCAATACTTAGTTCGGGAATTTCCTTTACTCGTTTTTTACGACCTTATATTATCGGGGCTACTTTCATTTCTATTTTTGCTTTAGTAATGTCTGTTTTTATTGTACCTAAAGCTAGTCAAGGGTATAATGATTTCCGTTATAAGTATATGAAGAGTACAGAGGTACGGGAGAGCCAGAACGTATATCGACAAATTAGCCCTACTGAGTTTATTTATGTAAGTAACTTTAACTACAATAGTAAGACAGGATATAACTTTTCATTAGAAGTATTCGATGGAAATAAGATGACTTCAAAAACGACGGCTAACCGTATTGTATGGAATCCTGAGACAGAGACCTATACGTTATTTAGTTATTTTAATAGAGAGATAGGTGAAACTGAAGATCATTTTGAAAGAGCTGATGAGAAAGAAATGAAGCTTGACTTCGATATAGATGATCTTACTCCTGTAGTATACGCTGCAGAAACAATGCAATTAGGGCCTTTAAAACGATTCATAGAAAAGGAGCAAATGAGAGGGTCTTCTAATATTAATGTATATTTAGTCGTTTTGTATAAAAAATATAGTGTACCTGTATCAGCGTTTATTCTAACGATTATTGCGGTATCTGTTTCTTCTATGAAGAGAAGAGGAGGGATGGGAATGAACTTAGCCATAGGGATTGCTTTAGCATTTATCTATGTCTTCTTTGATAAGATATTTGGTACATTGGCAGAAGCGTCTAGTATTCCACCTTTAGTAGCGGTATGGCTACCTAATGTTGTTTTTGGTATTCTAGCAATATTCTTACTTCGAAATGCTCGCAGATAATATAAAAAGTCAGATATATCTCCATTTAATTGTTTTTATATGGGGATTTACAGCAATTCTAGGACAATTAATTTCTCTAGAAGCTCTGCCATTAGTATGGTATCGAATTTTAATAGCAGTAATTACATTATTAGTATTTTATGTTTTTACAAAGCAATCTATAAAAGCGCCCAAACATCGTATTATACAGTTTTTAGGAGCAGGTGTAGTTATTGCGCTACACTGGCTAACTTTCTTTTTAGCCATAAAGGTTTCTAATATTTCTATCACATTAGCTTGTTTGTCCACAGGAGCCTTTTTTGCCTCCATTTTAGAACCATTAATTTTAAAGAGAAAGGTAGTAAGCTATGAAGTGTTCTTTGGCTTTGTAGTTATATGTGCTTTGACTTTAATCTTTAGTGTGAGTGGAGAGTATATAGAAGGAATACTCTTAGGACTAATTGCAGCTTGTTTGTCAGCTTTGTTTTCTATTATTAATAGTAAACTAATCGTGCATACTGCTGCTCCAGTTATTACATTTTACGAAATGTTAGGAGGACTTATAGTTCTTTCCTTAGTATTATTGATTACAGGAGGTTTTACTATAGAATTTTTTGAGGTTAGTCTAAATGATTGGATGTGGCTTTTACTTTTAGGTACAGTATGTACAGCATTTGCTTTTTTAGGTTCAGTCTATATTATGCGCTATTTAACACCTTTTACAGTGATGCTGACTATTAACCTAGAACCTGTGTATGGTATTTTATTAGCTGTGGCCATCTTTAAAGACAGTGAGAAAATGACCTTGGAGTTTTATATAGGAGCCCTGTTGATTTTGAGTACAGTGGTACTAAATGGTATTGTTAAAAATAGAAAAAAGAGAAAACTTAGTACTAGATAGCTTATCTATCCGAGTATTGTTTTATCTTTGTCATTCGTAATTGAAACTAAAACTTAATCATAAATGGAATATTTAGATTTTGAACTTCCAATTAAAGAGCTTGAAGAACAGCTGAATAAATGTGCTTTGATCGGTGAAGAATCTGATGTTGATGTGTCAGCAACTTGTAAGCAAATTGAGAAGAAATTAGAAGAAACTAAGAAGAATATATACAAAAACTTGACTGCTTGGCAGAGAGTTCAATTGTCTAGACACCCTAATAGACCTTATACATTAGATTATATTAAGGCTTTATGTGGAGATACTTTCCTAGAGCTTTTTGGTGATAGAAATGTAAAAGACGACAAAGCAATGGTAGGTGGTCTTGGTAAGATTGGTGATCAAAGTTTTATGTTCGTTGGTCAACAAAAAGGATATAATACTAAGACTAGACAGTATAGAAACTTCGGTATGGCTAATCCAGAAGGATATAGAAAAGCTTTGCGTTTAATGCAAATGGCAGAGAAGTTTAATATTCCTATTGTCACTTTGATTGATACTCCAGGTGCATACCCAGGTTTAGAAGCAGAAGAAAGAGGACAAGGTGAAGCTATCGCTCGTAATATCTATGAAATGTTCCGTATTAAAGTGCCTATCATCTGTATTATCGTAGGTGAAGGAGCTTCAGGAGGTGCCTTAGGTATTGGTGTTGGTGATAAAGTAACGATGTTAGAGAATACTTGGTATTCTGTAATTTCACCAGAATCATGTTCTTCTATTTTATGGAGAAGTTGGGAGTATAAAGAAAGAGCAGCAGATGCTTTAAAGTTGACTTCTTATGATATGAAGAAAAACAAATTAGTTGATGATATCATTCCAGAACCACTTGGAGGAGCACATACTAATAGAGAAGAAACTTTCGCTACTGTTAAGAAATATATCGTAGATACATATAGTAGCTTAGCTAAGTTATCAACAGATAAGTTAATAGAAAAACGCATGGAGAAATACTTCGAAATGGGTGAGTATAAAGACTAGTTCTGAATATATAGAAATACTAAAATCCGAGAGTCTATCTCGGATTTTTTTTTCACTAATTATTAGTTATCTTATTAACAAGCTAATTGTATAAATAAGGATTGAGTTATCGTCAAAAAGGATTAATTTCGCATTATGGAACAAGCAAAAGAATTTAGACCAAAGCAATCTTTTTCTAGAGAAGTTGTGTCTTTAGAGAAAGGAAAACTTCCACCACAGGCTATTGACTTAGAAGAGGCTGTATTGGGAGCCATGATGATTGATAAGAAAGGTATTGATGAGGTTATTGATATATTACAACCTGATGCTTTCTATAAAGATGCTCACAAACATATATTTGAAGCAATCGATCAATTATTCGTAAGTAATCAACCTATAGATTTATTAACTGTATCTACGCAATTGCGTAAGAATGGTAAATTAGATCAAGTTGGTGGTGATTATTACCTGGTTAGTCTTACACAAAAGATTACTTCTTCTGCGCATATTGAATTCCATTCACGCATTATTTTACAGAAATTCATTCAACGTAGTTTGATACGTATTTCGAATGAGATAATTGAAGATGCTTATGATGAGACAAGTGATGTATTTGACTTATTAGATAAAGCTGAATCTAGATTATATGAAGTTACACAAGGAAATATAAAGAAAAGTTCGGAGACAGCTCAGTCTTTAGTTGCGCAAGCAAAGAAAAGAATTGAGGAAATCAGTACTAAAGAAGGACTAAGTGGATTAGCAACAGGTTTCCATAAGTTAGATGAGCTTACGTCTGGATGGCAACCAAGTGACTTGATTATTATAGCAGCTCGTCCTGGTATGGGGAAGACAGCCTTTGTATTATCTATGGCTAGAAATATTGCTATTGAGACAGGTGCTGGTGTTGCGGTTTTCTCATTAGAGATGTCTTCTGTACAGTTGATTACACGTCTTATTTCTTCGGAGACAGGACTTTCATCAGAAAAACTGCGTACAGGAAAATTAGAAACACATGAGTGGGAACAATTAAACGTAAAAGTAAAAGACTTAGAGCGTGCACCATTGTATATAGATGATACTCCGTCTTTATCTATTTTTGACTTAAGAGCTAAAGCTCGTCGTTTAGCTTCTCAGCACGGAATTAAATTGATTATTATCGATTATTTACAGTTAATGACAGCTGGTGGGAACTCTAAAGGGGGAGGGAACCGTGAGCAAGAGATTTCAACTATCTCAAGAACGCTTAAGGCATTGGCAAAAGAATTAGACGTGCCTGTTATTGCCTTATCTCAGTTATCTCGTGCGGTAGAGACACGAGGTGCTTCTAAAAGGCCTTTATTATCCGATTTAAGGGAGTCTGGAGCGATTGAGCAGGATGCGGATATTGTATCGTTTATTTATCGTCCAGAGTACTATAAAATTGAAGAATGGGATGATGAGGAAAGAAGTCCAACTGCAGGACAAGCAGAATTTATCGTAGCGAAACACAGAAATGGTGGATTAGATAATATTCGTCTTAAGTTCTTAGGGCAGTTCGGTAAGTTTGATAATTTAGATGATGATATGATTGGATTTGGTAATACATTCTCATCTGCAATGAATAATCAAGAGGGAGGAGATTATAGACAGAACTTTGTAGGGAATTTACCATCTGGTGATTCTGTATTTGGTTCAGCTCCTAGTCAAGGTAGTTACCAAGGGGGCTATCAGAATGATGATGATGTTCCTTTTTAACTAAATATACAAAAAACGCCTACTTTATAAAGTAGGCGTTTTTTTGTATAGATGATATCTTATTATTGAACTTGTGTAATAGGAGTTGTAGTAATAACTTTAGGTCTATAAAGTTTGTTAGCATAATCCCAATTCAAATGTTTAAAACACATTTCTAAATAGGCTGTAATGTCTTCTTCGTAAGTAGGGTAATAGGCATGTTCCCATAAGTCTATTCCCAGAAGAGGACTTCCTTTAGCTACTTCAGGCATTGTAGGAGAGTCGTTGTTTACAGTTGTAATGACTTGTAATGTTCCGTTAACCTGTACTAACCATAGCCAGCCAGACCCAATTAGAGCATTTCCTTGCGTTATAAACTCTTTCTTAAACTCTGCCATAGAACCAAAGGATTCTGTTATAGCATTTTTAAGGCTCTCATTAGGAGTTTTTTCTTCTAATGGAGAAATAGAACGCCAGTAGATATTATGATTGTAATATGCTCCTGAGAAATTCTTTAGTTTAGGGTAATTATTATCAATTTTAGCCACTAAGCCAGATATACTATCTCTTTCAAATGGAGTACCATGTACAGAGGTGTTTAATTTATTAGTATAGCTTAGATGGTATTTGTCGTAATGTATATAAACGCTTTCAGGTTTTAATATATCAACATAATCACCAAAACCATGACCAATACCTTGCATTTCGAATGGTCCTTGTTTAGTTTTGATAGTATTAGGATCCGGAAAGTTAGAATTTTTAGTGATAAAAGATTCCCTTTCTGGTATCTGTACTTCTGTTAGTTCTTCCTTGTTATTACAAGAAGTAAGTAGAACAAAGTTCAGAGTGATTACAGTGATTAATGTTACCTTAAGCTTTTTCATTATCTAATATTTCTTTCGCTAACTTAATGTATTCTAATTTAGCTTCTTCTATTGTTAAATGACTTACTTGTGTCCAAGCATTAAATTTAAAAGCACGTTTAAGATCACTAGACATATCTTCGAAATCTTGGTGGCTTAATCCATTTGTAGCTTGTTTGTAAAAAGCATAGATGCGCAACATTACATCAGGAGGAAGGTTCTTAGCCTCTCTTGAAATTCGCTCGTATGCTTCTGTAAAATCTAAATCTAAATTGCTCATTATTTATTTGTGCGCAATAACAGTTTTATTACCAATTGCTTTTTGATTTAATACCACATCAACTTTTGTGCCTAATGGTAAATATAAGTCTACTCTTGAACCGAATTTAATAAATCCAGCATCAGTACCTTGTACTACTTGCATACCTGGTTTAGCATAGTTAACAATACGTTTAGCTAATGCTCCAGCGATTTGTCTGTACATTACTTCTCCGAAAACAGGATTTTCTACTACTACAGTAGTACGCTCGTTCTCTTCACTAGCTTTTGGATGCCAAGCTACTAAGTATTTACCAGCGTGGTATTGGCTGTATTTGATAAGTCCGCTTAAAGCATAACGTGTTACGTGTACATTGATAGGGGACATGAACACAGATACCATTAATCTTTTTTCTTTAAAGTATTCTGGTTCGTAAACTTCTTCTATAACAACAACTTTACCGTCTACGGGAGCTAAGATTTTATTATCATCAGCCGTAACAGTTCTGTCAGGGTTTCTAAAGAATTGTAATATTAGAATTAAAAAGATTAATACTATTGATTGCAGGACTACTCTTAGCCATGGAATACTAGCACATAGTACATCAGCTAAAACTACTAATACAGCAGCTATTACTAATGAAAAGAAAATGATTTTAGTTCCTTCTTTGTGAAACATAGTTATAAAATTTGATATATTAAATACAAAAATGGTGCTACAAATATAACACTGTCTAGTCGATCTAAGATCCCACCATGCCCTGGCATGATAGCACCGCTGTCTTTTACACCAGCCTCTCTTTTGAAATGAGATTCTACTAAATCCCCGATCGTTCCAAAAATGCTGACAAAAATAGCACTACTTATCCAAATTACAATATTAAAAAAGTCGAAATATTGACTTAAGATTGTTCCTGCAATAATTGTAAACAACATTCCCCCTAAAAAACCTTCTATTGTTTTCTTAGGTGATATTCTTTCGAATAATTTATTTTTACCAAATTTCTTTCCTGTGATATAAGCAAAAGTATCATTAGTCCAGATCATTATTAAAATACCAATAATGATTTGAGGAACATATACAGGCTGATTACCATCATTAACAAACGGTAAGTACTGAAGTGTCACAAATGATGATATTACATAACCTAAGAATATAATCATTTTGATAGGAAATGATCGATTAGGTTTTTTTGTAGTGAATAGTTCTGCTAATAATGCAAGAAGTACTACTGCTGCGAATATAGCTATCGCGTTAATAGGTAATATATCTCTATACCACGCAAGACATGCAGAAGCCATAAGAGAGATAATCATGGCTAATGATTTTGGTAGCTTGATTAGTTTTGCAAATTCGTATGATGCAATGAACATAAATGCTCCGAAAAGAATTTCAAAGCTAGTAGGTGAGTACAACGTTGCTCCAATCAAAAGCGCAATGTATACAACGCCTGATATTGCTCGAGTAACTGTTTCTGACATATTATAGATCTTCTAAAAGTAATAAATACAAATTCTTGGGAGTTCTACCATAACTTAAAAAATCGCTTTCATTGGTAGATTGTTTAAAGCAATTAAATGTTGTAATGTTACTAGGTAGTGCACTACCATATTTTCTCTTGATTTCTCTTAAGCCATCACTTTTTGTTCTTGTCATTTGACTAGTCTTAGCTAGGACTACAATATTATCAGGTAAATCGTGTGCTTTGTTATTCTTGATTTGTTTATCACAAAATAGAATAGAACCGTCTTCGGCTATTAAGTTTTCGCACCCAGAGAAAAAGAAAGTTGGGTTCTTTACTTCGCCATATTTTATATTGTTCTCTTGTAACATTGAGTACAGAGGACTTTCATACGTTTGTGCTTCAGTTTCAAACCAATCATTCTCTACGAGAATATTGATAAAAGATTCATTTAGTTCATCTAGCGTTTCACAGTATAGAAACTTGCCGCCATTCTCTTTAAAGTTTAAAGTAAAAAGTTCATCCACAGGAAGTTTTTCTTCAGGTAAGTATTGACTTTTATGCACAGCAGGGCTTTCCTCTACTGGGTCAGAAGGTTGAAATACTTTTAATAACTTCTTGAAAAAACTCATATTAAAATAAACTCCGATGAAATAAATTGATTAAGTATTCAAAGATAAAAAAAATCTTAACTTAAAGTTGCCTTTAGGTTAAGATTTTTAATGTTTATAGAGCTTGAACCTCTATTATTCTATGTTGTCTTCAGTTTTTGTTTCAGTAGTTAGATTAAGTTCTACTGCTCCTTCTTTATCAAAGGGTCTAGGACCGAAGATGTTCTCTAAATCTTGTTTGAAAATTACTTCTTTTTCACAAAGTAAATCTGCTAGTTGTACTAGTTTTTCTTTGTTCTCTGACAAGATAGAAATAGCTCTTGCGTATTGACCTTCTATCAGAGAAGATATCTCTTGGTCTATTACACGAGCAGTTTCTTCTGAGTACGGTTTAGCGAAACTGTATTCACTTTGTCCAGACGAATCATAATAAGTAATATTACCTAGTTTTTCGTTTAGACCGTAAATAGTAACCATAGCCTTAGCTTGTTTAGTTACTTTCTCTAGATCGCTTAATGCACCAGTAGATATCTTATCGAAGATTATCTTCTCAGCAGCACGTCCACCCATAGTAGCACACATCTCGTCTAACATTTGTTCTGTTCTCACGATTTGTCTTTCTGTAGGTAAGTACCATGCAGCTCCTAAACTCTGTCCTCTAGGAACGATAGTTACTTTCACTAGTGGAGAAGCGTGCTCACACATCCAGCTTACTGTAGCGTGACCTGCCTCATGTATAGCGATAGCATATTTCTCTTCAGGAGAGATGATTTTATTTTTCTTCTCTAGACCACCGATGATTCTATCTACAGCGTCTAAGAAGTCTTGCATATCCACCTCTTTTTTATCTTTACGAGCAGCTGTTAATGCAGCCTCGTTACATACGTTAGCGATATCAGCACCAGAGAAACCAGGTGTTTGCTTAGATAAGAAGTCGATATCTAGGTTATCTACTTTCTTAATGTTGCGTAAGTGTACCTTAAAGATAGCCTCACGTTCTTTAACGTCTGGTAAGTCTACATAGATCTGTCTGTCAAAACGTCCAGCTCTTAGTAATGCTTTATCTAATATCTCAGCACGGTTAGTAGCGGCTAATACAATCACGTTAGTATTAGAACCAAAACCATCCATCTCTGTTAGTAATTGGTTTAAAGTGTTTTCTCTTTCGTCGTTAGAACCAGAGAAGTTACTCTTACCACGAGCACGTCCTACAGCATCAATCTCATCAATAAAGATAATTGCAGGAGATTTCTCTTTCGCTTGTTTAAATAAGTCTCTTACACGAGAAGCACCTACTCCTACAAACATCTCTACGAAATCAGATCCCGATAGAGAGAAGAAAGGAACTTGAGCCTCACCAGCAACAGCCTTAGCTAATAAAGTCTTACCTGTACCTGGAGGCCCTACTAATAGTGCTCCTTTAGGTATCTTACCTCCGATAGAAGTATATTTTTCAGGGTTCTTTAAGAATTCAACGATTTCAACGATTTCTTCTTTCGCACCCTCTAATCCAGCTACATCTTTAAAGCTAACTTTAATGTCGTTTTTCTCGTCAAATAACTTTGCTTTAGATTTACCGATAGAGAAGATTTGACCTCCACCACCAGCTCCTCCGCCACCAGTCATTCTTCTCATCATGAATAACCAGAATCCGATGATGATGATGATAGGTAAGAAGCTGATTAAGATATCTCCCCAGTTGCTTTCTGGTTCAGATTTATATTCTTTAATCTTTCCTTCAGTAGTAGCTTTGTCTAGTTTTTCTTGAAACAATTTAGAATCTCCAATATCAGTTAAGAATTGAGGTCCTGCGTTTTCTCTTCCAAGAATATTATTTTTGTTTAAATCTTCAAATTCTTTGCTCTTTTGAGCTTCTGGTGTTAAATATACTTTAGCAACAGAACGGCTAAAGTCAATTCTTTCAACATATCCTTTATCTACATATTCATATAGCTTAGAAAGTCCCAGTTGTCTTGAGTTTCCAAAGCTGCTTCCATTAGTAAGGAAATTTATCACCAATATAATTACCAAGATACTACCATATAATACCCATGGATTAAATCTTGATTTATTTTGGTTAGGTTTCATATTTTCCGACATGAAATTTTGGTTTAGTGGTTAATACTGGCTGTCAATAGTCGTGATTTTAGCGTCTCCCCATAAGCTTTCAATGTTGTAGAATTCACGGATGTGTTTTTGAAACACGTGTACAACAACGTTTACGTAGTCCATTAAAATCCATTCTGCATTATCTTCACCTTCTACGTGCCAAGGTTTATCACGTAATTCTTTAGAGACTAATTTTTGTACAGAACCTGAAATGGCATTAACTTGAGTGTTAGAGTTACCATCAGCTATGATAAAGTAATCGCAAGGAGTGTTGTCTATTTCTCTTAAATCGATTATTGTAATGTTCTCACCTTTAACTGATTCTATCCCTTTTACAATGTTTGCAATCAATTCGTCGTTATTAATATTTTTGTCTGCCATTTATTTTTTGTCTTATTTTATTCTAGTTTAAATGTAATGTTTGCTAATTTTGGATTCAAATATAATGAAATCGATCAGATTAGTCTATAATTATTTTACATGAATATTATCAAACTCGATGCCATAGGGTCAACGAATACTTATTTGAAGGAAATATTAACGCATTCGAATCTAGAAAACTTTACTGTTGTCGTTACTGAAAACCAGTTTCAGGGCAAAGGTCAGAGAGGAAGTGTATGGAAGGGGGAAGTAGGTAGTAGCTTAACGTTTAGTGTGTTAGTGAAAGAATTGTTAGAGACCCCTGAGCACGTTTTTGATCTAAATATTCTAGTTGCTTTAAGTGTATATTCTAGTCTTAAAAAGTTATACAATCTGCCATTTAGTATAAAGTGGCCAAACGACATATTGTCATATAATAAGAAAATAGGTGGCATTTTGATCGAAAATATTATCAAAGCTTCCGGAGAAACCTTGTCAATAGTAGGTATAGGTATAAATGCTAACCAAGAAAACTTCGATCATTTACCACAAGCCACGTCATTATTCAAATTATGTGGTGATAAAGTAAATAAGGATGAACTTATGCATAGCATACTAGAGTCGCTGACAGTATACTGTCAGAAGTATCTAGCTTCTGGTAGCACATTTATATGGGAAGAATATCATCGAAGTCTATACCGTATTAATGTTCCTAGTGTTTTTGAACTGCCTAGTGGTATTCGTTTTATGGGAATTATACTAGGGGTGACTAAGAATGGACTACTCAGTGTGAAAAAAGAAGATGATAGTGTAGCGCTATTTGATATTAAACAAGTGAAGTTATTATACTGATAACTGCTCCGGAAGGAAGAGCCCTTCTTAAGGGCTGTACTGCCAGTAGATTTAGTATCTTATCACTTATTGTGATAAAGTAGTATGATATAGTTATGCTGTAGTGTTGTGTTTAGTGTGTCTTCTTTCTCTTTCCTTTATATCTTGTTTTATACTTGTAAGTGATGCGTACTTAATCATAGTATGGTTTGTCTGTGTTGACTCCGTTATATTAGATGTTTTAACGGACTCACTACGGACTCATAACGGACTCACTACGGACTCATTCGCTGCTAGATAGAAATATGAGTGAAGTGAAATAGGAAGTATACAAACAAAAAAAGAGAATAATTAAATCATTATTCTCTTTATCTATAGTTATTCTTGTTTTTTGAATTTTAATGAGATGGAGTTCATACAGTATCTCATACCTGTAGTCTCAGTAGGTCCATCTGGGAAGATATGTCCTAGATGTCCATTACAGTTAGAACAGGTCACTTCGATTCTCTTCATTCCATGAGATAGGTCTTCTATGTAAGTCACAGAACCTTCTATCGCTTTGTCAAATGATGGCCAGCCACAGTGTGCATCAAATTTAGTATCAGAGCTGAACAATAGTTGTCCACATCCTGCACAGTGATATGTCCCTTTTTCGTTAAAGTCGTTGTATTCTCCAGTGAATGGACGTTCAGTCCCTTTTTCTCGTAGTACATAGTACTCAGCAGGGGTAAGGGCTTGTTGCCATTCTTGTTCTGTTGTTGTTTTATCTTTTTTCATCTTTGGTATCTTTTGATAGTTTACATCTTTACAGGCTAATATACTTAGAATGATACAACCGAATACAACTATTTTCATTTATCTATTGTTCTATGAAAGCTTTGATGCGTTCTATTATTTTTTTATCTCCTAAGATCTTGCGGTGTCCAAGACCTGATGTGATCATAATCTCTGCATTCTTGCTGTGTTTTTTAATCGCATAAGCTGCTCTTACATTAACGTCTACATCATCTTCATCATGCATAATTAGAAGCGGAATGTCTATTTCTTCTGCTGCTAAGTGTACAGTGTAGCTCTCCATAGTTTGGTTAAACTGAGTTTCGAATCGTTCTTGAATCTTTTTAGAGATAATAGGTTTTAGTTCTATTTGTTTGACGAAGTCATCTATTACATCCTTTACCACGTCTCCACTTCCTAGTATGACAGCTTTTTTAGCTTTTAGACCATCTCTAAGCGCATTCATGGTAGTCATTCCTCCTAGTGAGTGACCGATAACGAGTTCGAATGGACCGAACTGTTTCTCTACTTCGAATGCAGAAGCAATAAATTCTGTCATATTCGTCTTCGTCTTAGGAGACTTGCCATGACCAGGTGCATCGAAGCTAACGACGTCATATCCAGACCTCATGAGCATATTAGCAATAGTCACTAGCTGTGTACCTCTACCGTTCCATCCGTGTATAAGAAGTGCTTTTTTATCAGCAGCTTTATTGGTTCCATATTGGTATACTACGATGTCTTTGCGCAGAGCTGGCACGGTTATTTTAGTGACAACACTTTTATCAAACATCTCCTTCTCTCTTTTTGGTGGTTTAAATTTAAGAGGAGTGATGAATAAGTTCTGAGCAAATCTAGTCGCTAGGTTATTTGAAAATAATTGTAATGTTTTTCCTATTACTATTATGCTTTTTGGTATTTCAAGCGATTGTTTTGGTTTTTGACTTTGCATTATAATAATGTTCTAAGGAGGTAAAATTACAAAATAAAAGAATCTAAAAGAATTATTATAAAAGTAAAAGTTTTTGAATTATGCGAATTCCTATTAATTTTGAAAATAAAAAATAATGAAAAAAATCGTATTCTCTATCGGAACTTTTTTGTTGTTAACTGCTTGTGCAACAAATCCTTTTACAGGAAAAAAAACGATGGCATTTACTTCTAATGCTGAGTTGTTTCCAATGTCTTTTTCACAATATGATACTTTCTTAAAGGAACATAAGGTGATAAAAGGGACAAAAGATGCACAACGTGTAGCTGACGTAGGTGTAAAAATTAAGAAAGCAGCAGAGGTTTGGTTGACGGCTAATGGGTATGGGAGTTATCTTAATGACTATAAGTGGGAGTATAACTTAGTAGATGATAAGGAAGTGAATGCGTGGTGTATGCCTGGAGGTAAGATTGTGTTCTACACAGGTATTTTGCCATATTGTCAGACAGATGCAGGAATAGCTGTAGTGATGGGGCATGAAGTCGCTCACGCATTAGCTAATCACGGACAACAGCGCATGAGTGCAGGTATGTTACAGCAGGCAGGAGCTGTGGCAATAGATGCAGCTACTGCTAAGTCTAGCGCTACGACTAAACAGTTAAGCGCAGGACTATATGGGTATGGTAGTAATGTGGCAGGAATGTTGCCCTTCAGTAGATCACATGAGACTGAGGCTGATAAGATAGGCCTGACACTAATGGCTATCGCTGGGTATAATCCAGAAGAAGCAGTTAGTTTTTGGAGTAGAATGGCTGCCAGAGATGGAAGTGGAGGTGGGAGCTCATGGATGAGCACACACCCTAGTAATCAAGAGCGTATTGCTAATTTGAAGAAATTAATTCCTGAAGCGAAAGCTGAAGCAGCAAAATTTGGTGTATCTTTCGGAAGATAAAAATAGAGTAAGCTACCTTTGGGTAGCTTATTTTTTTAAATAGACTAGACTATGAAAAGTTTTGTAAAAGGGGATAAAAAACTTTTAAATGCATGGGCGTTTTATGATTGGGCTAATTCTGTATATGCTTTAGTTATTTCGTCATCTATCTTTCCGTTGTATTATGGATCTTTATTTAGAGAGTTGAACATTGATAGTTTTGACTTTTGGGGAACCTCTATTAAGAGTGAGTCAATTATTAGTTATATCACTGCGATAGGATTCTTAATAGTATGTATACTATCGCCTATATTATCAGGAATAGCAGATTATCTAGGGACTAAAAAGTTCTTTATGAAGTTGTTCTGTGGTATAGGGTCTATATCGTGTATGCTTCTTTATTTTTTTAGTCTAGACTATATGCTATTGAGCTTATTGATCTATATGTTTGGGTTAATTGGTTTTTGGGGAAGTTTGGTTTTTTATAATTCATATCTTCCTGATATAGCATTTACTGAACAACAAGATAGAATAAGTGCAAAAGGATATGCACTAGGATATATCGGGAGTGTGATACTGTTATTATTAAACTTATTGTTAGTCATGAAGTATGACTTCTTTGGTTTTACAACAGCGATGACAGCGATGCGTTTCTCCTTTATATTAGTAGGGTTATGGTGGATAGGGTTTAGCCTTTATACTTTTAGGTATTTACCAGATTTTAAAAATGAGAAGAAAATTACTAAATCGTTATTTTTTAAAGGATTTAGAGAGTTAAAAAGAGTGTGGGGAGAGCTAAAAGAGTATGTTGCATTAAAGAGGTATTTAGTCGCTTTTTTTGTTTATAGTATGGCTGTACAGACGGTGATGATTATCGCAGCTTATTTTGGAGAAAAGGAAATCGCATGGGAAAACGATACTCAGCGTACGACAGGCTTAATATTAAGTATACTGATGATCCAGTTAGTAGCTGTACTAGGAGCTTATCTGACTTCTCTATTGTCAAAAAAAATTGGAAATATTTATACGTTATGTGTATTAAATGCGTTATGGATTATAATATGTCTATATGCATATACTATAATCACACCTAATGAGTTCTATGTGGCAGCTAGTTTTGTGGGATTAGTAATGGGAGGAATACAATCGTTGTCTCGATCTACTTATTCTAAACTACTACCAGAGACTACGGATACTACTTCATTCTTTAGCTTTTATGATGTAACGGAGAAGTTGGGTATTGTACTAGGGATGTCTATGTATGGACTAGTGAGTGATATAACAGGTAAGATGCAGAATGCTATATTGTTTTTAATCTTATTTTTTGCTGTAGGTTTCGTTCTACTATTAAGAATACCTAATAAAAGATAGAATTAGTATTAAAAAAGAAATAAGATTGTATTTTTGTTATTGAAATATTTTTAAAAATTGATTACTTTACGAATAGTAAGATATAATATGAAAAAGACATTTAGAATATTAGCGATTAGTTTATTTTCTATCACAGCTATGACCGTAGCTTCGTGTGATAATGAATCTTATGACTCTATCATAGAAGGTGAGCAGGGAGTAGGTAAGCCGATTATGACTATTCATAATCAGGGAGAGACTATCTTAATGAGAGAAGGAATAGTAGCTGAGTTAGATAAAAACGGACGTTTAGAAATAAAAGTGAAGTTAACAGGAAGTGAGAATTATGAAAATGACGAACTGATCCTTAGAACTTTAAAGTTTCAGTCAGGTAACTTTCCTACTAATGTGAATGAGAGTAATTACTATTCTTGGGAGAATAAGCTTCTGTATACTACGAAGGACACATTGCGTCCTAATATCGTGACAGGGATTATGTCTATAGGTAATATTAATAGAAAGGCAAGAGTATTGTCTGGTGATTTTGATATTAAGCGCATGATGCCAAGTATACAAGATGACCCTAACTTAAAGTCATTTCCTATTAGTGGAAACTTTGTAGATATCCCTTTTGTTAGAAAAGAGGCTACGTACTTAGAAGCGTTTGCAGATAATGAACCTTTTACTAATCCTGAGGAGTCTGTAGAAGTAAAGGCAGGAAGAGCATACGTATCTAGTATAGATGGTGTAGAGAAGACACAGAAGATAGTATTAGATTTTCCTTATAATAATGATATCGTTGTATCGAATGATCCTAAAGATTTTAAGAAATTAGGATGGTTTAACGTAGAGTATACTTCTCCTTATGGAGTTAAGTACACGTCTAAAGATGTGGCAGAGAGTGAAGGTTTCTTGCGTTTTGATTATGCAGAGAAAGATAAAGATGATCCTAATAAGTTTTTATTAAAAGGTAGATTTGAAGCTACTTTAGTAGGAGTGGAAGAAGAAGACCAAGATAAAAGAGTAAAAATCACTTATGGAGATTTTTCTGTTATAATTATTTCTTCTCCGAGTAAATAATATTTTGTATTTTAACATAAAAGAGAAAAAATCCTTGCCATAAGAGTAAGGATTTTTTTGTGGCATAAAGATTGAAATATTATATAGGTAGAACAATTAAAAATTAATGTTTTTGTTGGTAATCAGTAGGTTATGGGTGTGGTTGTAGTTAGGCTATGTCGAAAAAAAACTGTTAACTGACAAAATGACGTAAAAATACATATGGCAAATCAAAAAATAATAACATTTGACAACTTGTCGTTACAAGATTTAGGAGATGGTGATTCAGAGTTTATTCCAATTTTTTCGAGTGAAGATGAAGAAGAAATGAATAAAGAAGAGTTACCTACTTCACTTCCGATATTACCATTGCGAAACATGGTATTATTTCCAGGTGTAGTGATTCCTATTACAGCAGGTAGAGATAAGTCTATTGAATTATTAAATAGAGCAAATAAAGGAGATAAAACGATAGGTGTAGTAGCGCAGATAGATGAGGGTACTGATGATCCTGGTATCAATGAGATATACCATACAGGGACAGTGGCTCGTATTATCAAGTTATTAAAGTTGCCTGACGGAAATATCACAGTTATCTTACAGGGTAAAAAACGTTTTGAGATTACAGAACTAACACAAGAAGAACCTTATATGAAGGCTAATGTGGTGGCTCGTGAAGAGAAGCGCCCTAGCAAGAAGAATAAAGAGTTCTCAGCTATAGTTGATTCTATTAAGGAGACTGCTTTAGAAATTATCAAAGAGAATCCTAATATACCATCAGATGCAGCATTTGCTATTGAGAATATTTCTAGTGAATCTTTCTTAATTAACTTCGTTTCTTCTAATATGAGTATGGATATTGCTGATAAGCAACGATTACTTAATATAGATGATCTAAATGCTAGAGGATTAGAAGCTTTAAAGATGATGACTTTAGAGTTGCAAAAACTTCAGTTGCGCAATGATATTCAAACGAAAGTTAGAGTTGATTTAGACCAGCAGCAAAAAGAGTATTTCTTACACCAACAAATGAAAACAATCCAAGAAGAATTGGGTGGTTTCTCAAATGAAGAGGAGTTTGAAGAAATGCGTAAGAAAGCTGCTAATAAAAAGTGGTCTAAGGAAGTACAGGAGCGCTTCGATAAGGAGTTAATGAAGTTCCAAAGAATGAACCCTCAAGTAGCTGAGTTTGGTATTCAACGAAACTATTTAGAATTGTTTTTAGAGTTGCCTTGGAATCATTATTCTAAGGATGTCTTTAATTTAAAGAATGCTCAGAAGCAGTTAGATAAAGATCATTATGGAATAGAAGAGGTGAAGAAGCGTGTCTTAGAGCACATGGCTGTTCTGAAGTTAAGAAACGATCTTAAGTCTCCTATTCTATGTCTATATGGACCTCCAGGAGTAGGTAAGACCTCTATCGGTAGATCTATAGCAGATGCATTAGGTCGTGAGTATGTACGTATTTCTCTAGGAGGGTTACGCGATGAGGCAGAGATCAGAGGGCATAGAAAGACATATATCGGGGCTATGCCTGGACGTATTATTCAGAGTCTAAAGAAAGCAAAGACATCTAATCCTGTGTTTTTATTAGATGAGATAGATAAGCTGTCTTCTAGTCATAATGGTGATCCTTCTTCTGCATTGTTAGAAGTATTAGATCCAGAACAAAATCACGAGTTCTATGACAACTTCTTAGAGATGGGGTATGACTTGTCTAAGGTGATGTTCATCGCGACATCTAATAGTCTAAGCACTATACAACCTGCATTAAGAGACCGTATGGAGATTATCGAGATGACAGGGTATACGATAGAAGAAAAAGTAGAGATAGGAAAACAGCACCTGTTAGAAAAACAATTAAAGGCACATGGAGTAACTTCTAAAGATGTAGTGATTGGTAAAAAACAGATGGAGTTTATCATCACGAATTATACAAGAGAGTCTGGAGTACGTGGCTTAGATAAACAACTAGCACACATCGCTAGAGGTGTGGCTAAGAATATCGTGATGGAAGAGGAGTATAATGTGAAGATGACAGAAGAGGATATCAAAAAGATCTTAGGTACACCACGTTTTGAAAATGATAAGTATGAGAATAATGATGTGGCTGGTGTAGTAACAGGATTAGCGTGGACTAGTGTAGGAGGAGATATTCTATATATAGAATCAATTATCTCTAAAGGTAAAGGAGAACTATCTATCACGGGTAACTTAGGTACAGTGATGAAAGAGTCTGCTACTATCGCATTAGAGTATATTAAGGCTCATGCAGAAGAGTTAGATATAGCTCAAGAAGTATTTGATAATTATAAGATACATATCCACGTACCAGAAGGGGCAACGCCTAAGGACGGACCTAGTGCAGGTATTACGATGTTAACCTCTATGGTATCGTCATTTACTCAACGCAAGGTGAAAAAGAACTTAGCGATGACAGGTGAGATAACTTTAAGAGGAAAGGTGCTTCCTGTAGGAGGTATTAAAGAGAAGATTCTTGCAGCTAAGCGTGCTAATGTGAAAGAGATCATCTTGTGTAAAGATAATAGAAAAGACATCGATGATATTAAAGAAGAGTATCTTAAAGGATTGACTTTCCATTATGTAGATAAAATGGAAGAAGTCTTAGAGATCGCAATTACAAATCAGAAGGTAAAGAATGCTAAGAAGCTAGAAGTAGCTAAAAAGTAAAACTTATTAGATAGGATAGAGAAAGCCTCACTTTTATAAAAGTGAGGCTTTTTTAGTTATAAGAGGTTCTTGGCTGTATTTTGTGACCTTAAAATGATGGGAATTTTTACAGATTAACTTACTTTTGCTAGCCATTATTGTAGAAAATAGTCGTATTTTTAAGGTGCTTTTTTAGTATTTGTTTTACAATGAGTGTTTTAAAAAGGTGTTTTGATTAGAAATAGCTATTTATAAAGTGTTTTTAAAAAGATACGAAAGCTTATAAATACTACTATATTTGACAAATCAATGAGTTTTAAACTAATTTTAAATTTTTCAATTTGAAAAAGATTACTATAGCGATTGATGGTTTTTCCTCTACCGGGAAAAGTACATTAGCGAAATCATTAGCGAAGTCTCTTAGCTATGTATATATAGACACAGGAGCTATGTATAGAGCGGTTACTTTGTCTGCAATGAGAAAAGGTTTGATAAAAGAAAATTACTTCAATAGAGAAGGGTTAATAGAGTCATTACCATCAGTAGAACTACACTTTGAGTACAATCCAGAGAAAGGATTTGCAGAAGTGTTCTTAAACCAAGAGAATGTAGAAGGTGTGATACGCAGTTTAGAGGTATCACAGTTTGTAAGTCAGATAGCAGAAGTACCTGAGGTAAGAAGAAAGTTGGTAGAACAACAACAAAATTTAGGTAAGTCTAAGGGGGTAGTAATGGATGGAAGAGATATAGGAACAGTTGTGTTTCCTGATGCAGAGTTAAAGATATTTATGACTGCCTCTCCAGAAATACGTGCTCAAAGACGCTTTGATGAATTGAAAGATAAAGACCCTAATGTGAGTTATGATGCAGTGTTTCACAATGTAGTAGAAAGGGATAAAATAGATACAAGCAGAGCAGATTCACCACTAGTAAAGGCAGATGATGCTGTAGAGGTAGATAATTCTAATTTAACTATAGAAGAACAGTTTAATTTAATTCTGGATTTAGCGCAAAAAAGAATTAAATAAATTATTATAAACACACTTATAAAACGAGGTTTAAGGGCATAAACTCTTAAACTAATAACACAGAAATAATATCACACGTAATGAATGTAAAAGCAAAATTGACGTTGATGAGTTACCTCGAATTTGCTGTTTGGGGGGCTTATTTAACATCTATGGGGAACTATTTAGGATCAGTTGGGCTAGGGCCTAAGATTGGTCTTTTTTATGCCATGCAAGGTATAGTATCTATTTTTATGCCTGCTATCATGGGAATAGTAGCTGATAGATGGATACCAGTTCAGAGGTTGTTAGGATTGAATCACTTAGCCGCAGCTATTTTTATGATTGCTACAGGTTATTACGGTTTTATAGCAGGAGGGGATGTAGACTTTACAACGATCTTTACACTTTACACTTGTAGTGTAGCTTTCTTTATGCCTACAATCGCTTTATCTAATTCAACTTCTTATGCAATATTAAAACAGAATCACCTCGATACGATTAAGGCCTTTCCGCCTATACGTACTTTTGGTACAGTAGGATTTATCTGTGCGATGTTGTTTGTTAACTTTTTTGGGTTCCACAGTGATGGTTCTTTAGGGTTTAACTTTGGTGGAGATATCGCTTTTGAGAGTTTTCAATCTAATTATTATCAATTCTTTGTATCAGGTGTTTTAGGAATAGTTCTTTTCTTATACAGTTTCGTATTGCCTAATTGCCCTATTAATAAATCTAATGAGAAGCAGAGTTTAGCAGATGCTTTTGGACTAAAGGCATTCAGTTTGTTTAAAGAGAAGAAGATGGCAGTATTCTTTATCTTCTCAATGTTGCTAGGAGTGTCATTACAGATTACGAATGGGTATGCGAATCCTTTTATTACGAGTTTCTCTAAAGTACCAGAATACGCTGACTCTTGGGGAGCACATAATGCTAATGCGTTAATCTCGTTATCACAAGTTTCAGAAACCTTGTGTATCTTGTTAATTCCATTTGTTCTTAGAAAATTTGGTATTAAAGTAGTAATGTTGATGTCAATGTTTGCTTGGGTTCTTCGTTTTGGATTCTTTGGTATAGGTGATCCAGGAAATGGAGTATGGATGTTTATATTGTCTATGATTGTTTATGGAATTGCATTTGACTTCTTTAATGTATCAGGTTCTCTATATGTAGATAATGAGACAAGTGAAGATATTCGTTCTTCTGCACAAGGAGTATTTATGATGATGACTAACGGTTTTGGAGCAACAATAGGTATGCTTATCGCTCAGTACATTGTGAATCACTTTGTATATAGCCAAGAAGATGTTACTTTACAGTTAGAAGGTTGGAGACATTCATGGCTTATATTCGCAGGATATGCTTTAGTAGTAACTATATTGTTTGCTATTATATTTAAGTATAAACACAATCCACAGGCTGTAGAAGAAAACATAAAAGAGTAAATATGTATTCTTTCTTTTAAGAGAATATTTTTAGATATAAAAAAAGCGTGCTAAATCTTGATTTAGCACGCTTTTTTATGGTTCGATTATCTTATTTGTTCTTGCGTTTAGCAGCTCTTTTGGCTTCTACTGCTCTGTTACGAGGTTTAGTTTTACGTGGGTTACGTTTACCAGGACCTCCAAGATTTACCTTTTGGTTTTTGTCTTTTTTCTCGTGGAAAGCAGCTCCTTTTTCTATTGGCTTTTTAACCTTAGCAAGTTGTTTAGACTTTAACTTAGATTTTTCAAACTCCATAAGTGACTCAGAGATGACTACTTCTTCTGGGATTGTCATTGCTCTAAGTTCTTTCTCCATTAGAATCTCTGCAGCTAATTTTACTTCTTCCTCTTTAGGGTCTACGATAGAGATAGCCGTACCTTTTTTATCAGCACGTCCTGTACGTCCTATTCGGTGAATATACTGTTCTGGAGAGTCAGTGAACTGTAAGTTGATTACGTGGCTAATATCAGAGATATCAAGTCCACGAGCCATTATATCTGTAGTTAGAAGACCTCTTAATTCATTCGCTTGGAACTCAGCCATAGATCTCATACGGAAGTTCTGAGATTTGTTAGAGTGAATTACAGTGAACTCTTCAGGAAAGGCTGCGTCTAGCTTTTCCATTACAACATCTGCAAGACGTTTACTGTTGATAAAGATAAGTACTCTATTAAACTCTTCTTTATTGCTAAGTAAGTGCATTAATAGATTTAACTTCGTGTTGAAGTTAGGTACATTATATATCTGTTGATCTATATTCTCTAACGGAGTTCCAGAAGGAGCAAGAGATACTTCTTCAGGGAAGTCAAAATATTCGTCAAGTACTTCGTCTACTTCTTCTGTCATAGTAGCAGAGAATAAGATATTTTGACGTTTTCCTTTCATCATTGTAAGAATAGATGTAAGCTGTGTTCTAAACCCTAAGTTTAGTATTTCATCAAATTCATCAATGACTAACTTCTGTAAATTATCAAAACGCAATACTCCATCTAGAGCTAAGTCCATCATACGTCCAGGTGTACCTACTAGGATATCTACACCTTCATAGACAGCTTTTCGTTGTGTATTGATATTGGTACCACCATATACCCCTAATGTTCTTACAGACATATAGGCTGTAAGCTTTTCTACTTCATCTACTACTTGTACTACAAGTTCACGTGTAGGTACTAGTATCACTACTCTAGGAGATTCAGCATGGCTAAACTTCCATTGTTTTAAGATAGGTAGAAGGTAGGCAAATGTCTTTCCTGTACCTGTTTGGGCAATACCCATCATATCTCTTCCAGAAAGAATAACTGGAAATGATTTAGCTTGTATAGGAGTTGGTGAAATAATATTAAGCTCATTAAGAGCTTTTTCAAGGGCTTTCGGTAGATTAAATTGCTCGAAAGTATTCATATATGTCGATATTTGCAGCAAAGATACGTTTATTTTTTTTGCAATATCAAATAGTTTCTATTGTCTTAACGAATAGTTTTTGAGCTAAATAGGATAAAATAGCTAATAAAAAAACAATTACATAAGTCCTTGTAATGAATTGTGCTCCCATTAGAAAAGTGGAGACCTAAACTTACTATAGACTTAAATGATTTTCTTGATTACTCTTAGTTTATGAGTATGTCTACCAGAATCGATATTATAAATTCCTAAGTGATCTAGTCTGTCTATACGGACTTTTCCATGAGCATGTATGATATAGTTGTTCTCCATGATTATCCCTACATGGATGATATTACCCTCAGCATTGTCAAAGAAAGCTAAGTCACCTATTTCGCTTTCTTCGATGAAGCTTAAGGCTTCTCCTATAGCTGCTTGTTGTGAGGCATCACGAGGAATTCTATATCCATTGATTCTGTAAACCATTTGTGTAAAACCAGAACAGTCTATTCCGAAAGGCGTTTTCCCTCCCCATAAGTAAGGAGTATTTAAGTACATAAACGCAGTCTTTAGAAAAGTTTGTTTTGTAAATTGACCAGTGATAGTCAGTCCTTCATAAGTGAAGTTATCTGTATTGATGCTGTTCTTTTTTAATCCTGTAAGACAACTACCAAGAGGTACTGCCATTAAGTGATTGTTGTTAGAAGAAATAAAGTCTACTAACTCCGCAGAGTGAATAACAGATGTGTTTTGAAGGTATTTATAATCTTCTTCAGAGATTTCTTGATATTGTTTATTATCTATCCAACCTTGGTACTTGTCGAAAGCTAATTCTATTTTCGACCACTTCTCTGTTCTTTCTAAAATAGTAAAGTGTTCACCGAAAAGGACTTGAGAGACCATTTCGCTTCTGTCGCTTGGTTCAAGTCTTAAGGGTACAATGGCAAGGTTGCAATATGCAAACATAATATAGGTTTGAATTAAAGTACAAAAATAAAAGATGAGTTTGAACTAATCAAACTCATCTTGAATATATTATTAAAAATTAAGCTCTTTCGATAACTAATGCTGATGCACCACCACCACCATTACAGATAGCAGCAGCTCCTATTTTTGCATTGTTTTGTTCTAATACACTTAATAATGTTACGATGATACGAGCACCAGAACATCCTAGAGGGTGACCTAAAGAAACAGCTCCACCGTTTACGTTTACCTTTTCTGGATCGATATTAAGTAATTTAGTATTTGCAATACCAACTACAGAGAACGCTTCGTTAAATTCGAAGAAGTCCACATCTTCGATAGCTACATTCGCTTTTTTAAGCGCTTTAGGCAATGCTTTAGCAGGAGCAGTAGTAAACCACTCAGGCTCTTGAGCAGCATCCGCATATCCTTTGATATAAGCTAGAGGTTTTAATCCTAAGCTTAATGCTTTTTCTTCACTCATGATTACTACAGCAGCAGCTCCATCATTGATAGTAGAAGCATTAGCAGCAGTTACAGTTCCTTCTTTTGTAAAAGCAGGGCGTAAAGAAGTAATCTTATCTAATTTTACATTTGTGTATTCCTCATCCTTAGAAACTACGATAGCATCTCCTCTTCGTTGAGGTACAGATACAGGAACTACCTCGTTGTTAAACTTACCAGCATCCCATGCTTTTGCAGAACGCTCATAAGATTTAATAGCGAAGTTATCTTGTTCTTCTCTTGAGATATTATGTGTACTAGCGCATAAGTCAGCAGATACTCCCATAGCATTATTGTCATAAGCATCTACTAGACCGTCATTTTGTAAACCATCAATGATAGTTGCAGGACCAAATTTGTTACCATTACGCATGTGTACATAATGAGGAATCATACTCATATTCTCCATTCCACCCGCTACAACTATTTCTGCATCACCTGCCATAATAGCTTGTGTCCCTTGCATAATCGCTTTCATACCTGATGCACAAACTTTATTTATTGTAGTACAAGCTACCTCTTTAGACAAACCTGCTTTTAAAGCCGCTTGACGTGCAGGTGCTTGTCCTTCTCCTGCTTGAACTACATTCCCCATCAATACTTCATCTACTAGATTAGCATCAAGGTTGATCTTATCTAGTGCCCCTTTAATAGCAGTAGCACCTAATACTGTAGCTGGTACAGTTGATAAACTTCCTAAGAAACTTCCTATTGGTGTTCTAGCAGCAGAAACAATAACTACTTTTTTACTCATAATTTATAGAATTAATTAAGTTTGATTTTTGTTTTAAAACTTTAGACCTTCTGTAAGGCTCAATAAAGATGTGGGAAAATACATAAAATATCTTGATTTTGGATAATTATCTAAGAAATAAAAAAATAATGTTTTTTTTATTTGTGTTTACTTCATTGACTATGAATAGGTTTGTTTTTATGTGGTAATTTTTTGTTGTTTTTTTCTTTCAAAAGCTTGCATAGAACCAAAAGTAGTGCTAAGTTTGCATCCGCATTAGAGAAGTAATTCTCTTAGCAACGGAGAGGTGCCGGAGTGGTAACGGAGCAGATTGCTAATCTGTCATCGGGTAACCGATGCCAGGGTTCGAGTCCCTGTCTCTCCGCTTTTTTCGGGGTGTAGCGTAGCCCGGTCATCGCGCCTGCTTTGGGAGCAGGAGGTCGCAGGTTCGAATCCTGCCACCCCGACGAAAGAAAAACATCTAATGTTTTTTGGTTAGGTCCAATAGCTCAGCTGGATAGAGCAACTGCCTTCTAAGCAGTAGGTCTCAGGTTCGAATCCTGATTGGATCACAGAAGCCTCAACGTAAGTTGAGGCTTTTTTGTTTTTAAATTGTTTTAGTTGATTTCTTTAAACAGAATAATAACATTTATTTTATTCTATAAAAGCTTAAATGTTATATCTTTATATAAACTAAATAATTGAATAATATCTAATTATGGGTAAACAAGTGTCTTTAAGGTTTACAAATAAAGCAGGAAGTGTAGTTGCTAGTATTTCTGTGTTGTCTTTTAAAGAAGATAATACATTCATAGTGTATACTCCTCAATTAGATATAAGTGGATATGGTAATACTTATGAAGAAGCCCTAAATTCTTTCGAGAATTCGCTAGAGATGTTTCTAGACTATACAACTAATAAAAATACTTTGTATAAGACTTTATCTGATTTAGGTTGGAAACTTATAAAAGGGAGTGAGAAAAAGCCAAAAAAAATATCAGCTCCTCTATTGAGTCAGTTGATAATAAAAAATGATTATTTAGCGGATTTATTGAATAATCAATCTTTACAAACCTCAAGTAAAGAAGTAGTAATCCCTATTTAATAACTACGTATGAATACCTATAAGCTCAGTAACATTCCTCTCAAAACAATGTGTTGGTTTATAGAACATAATGGATGTAAGGATGTCGGAGGAATAGGTGGGCATAAAAAATATGTAAGAAAAGACTTGACTAGACCGATTATTATACAATCACATATAGATCCTGTGCCTGAGTTTATTGTTAAGCAGATTCTTCGGCATTTAGGTTTTGATAAAAAGCAGTTTCATGAGTATTTAAAAGCTTATTATTAAGTATAGAATATATAAGAGATTATTTGTCTTTTTGCGTTCAAATGGAATGCTTATTTTATTCTTCATAACAGTAGTTTTTAGTTCTTTTCTTTTTTACAGTAATGTGTCTTGTTAGGAGGGAGAATAGTTAAATCTAGAAGTGGTGTCAATATTTTGTCACTAGGTAAAATCAAATCTATCCTATAATCTAGGTCTGATAGAATAAGAATATCCTACAGAATCTTATTTGCACACCCCAGATATCCTTTTTATTTTTGAGACTAACGACAATAAAACTTACCGTAAATGATTACAGCTATTCAAGATTGTGTCTTAGTCAATCAAAAGAATATTTTTTATAAACACTTTTTTTATCAAGGAGAGAGTAAGTACACACTAGTATTACTACATGATTCATTAGGCTGTGTTACCCTGTGGAGAGATTGGCCAGAATTGTTAGCAGAACGGTTGCAGTGTGATGTATTAGTATATGACAGAGTAGGGTATGGACTATCAGATAAGATGGATACTACGAAGAGAGGAAAAGACTATCTAAAGCAAGAAGCAGTATTCTTAAAAGACTTATTGGAAGAATTAGAGTTAGAGCGCGTTGCTTTATTTGGGCATAGTGATGGTGCGTCTATTGCTTTATTATTTGCAGCAATGTATCCAGATCACACTTTAGCCTTAGTGGCTGAGGCTGCACATATCTTTGTAGAGAAAGTAACTTTAGAAGGAGTGCAAGCTGCTAAGACTGCTTATGAAACTACAGATTTAGCTGAGCGCTTAGTGAAATATCACGGAACTAAGGTAGATGATGTAGTCCGAGCATGGGTAGATACTTGGTTATCTTCAGAATACCAAGATTGGACAGTAGAAGAGGAGATGAAGGGAATAGTGTCTCCATTGTTATTTATACAAGGAGATCAAGATGAGTACGGTAGTCTAGACCAAGTAGAGAAAACAATAGCGAAGGCTCAAGGAATTGCAGAGAAGGTTATTTTTCCTAATGTAGGGCATACTCCGCATAAAGAGATAAAAGAGCAGACGCTAGAGGTCATAGTATCGTTCTTTCAAAAGAACATCTAATTAGAGTGCTTTTAGCGCTTCTATTTTGTCATAGAATAGTTTTTCTAATCTTGGATCAACACTACTCAAATAAGCGCTCTTTAAGCTTTCTAAGTATTTGTTTAGATCAGGTACAGTACTTCCAGGGTCTAGGTGAAAAGGTGTACTTAGATTCTTAGAAAGAATAATTTCGAATGCGTTGTTGATGTATTGTTGTTTATCCATGATTCTACAGATGTAATTTAGAGTACAAAGGTACACAGAATTCAGAAGCATTAAAAAAACAAAGAGCGCTTATTTAATACATTAAATAAGCGCTCTTTGTCTTGGTTTTATATCTAGATTAGATTCCTTTAGTTGGAATCTCTATTTCATATACTTTACCTTTTACTTTTAAACTAGTGTTTACTAACCACGGGTTGTATAGTTTTAGTAATTTGTAGTTGATACCTTGTTCTTTTGCGAATAAAGCTAAATCATCTATATCATAAGATACACTCACTTTTTTAGTAGGTACTATTGGATATTTTTCAGATTCAGGTACGTCAAAACCGTATTTTACAGGGTTAGACATAATCTCTTTTAAGGCTAATATTCTGAATACGTATCTAGAAGTCTCTTGGTTTAAGAATAAGTCATAGTAGTCCTCTACATATTGACTTTCCATAGCACGTGACATACCTGCCATTCCTCTATTATAAGACGCAGCAGCCATTGTCCAGCTACCGAAACGGTTTTTGGCACTTTGGAAGTATTTACACGCAGCTTCTGTTACTTTGATTAAGTCGTATCGTTCGTCTACGTATTCATCTATGTATAAGTTAAAGTCCTTAGATGTTCCTTTCATGAACTGCCAGAATCCACTAGCTCCAGCAGGAGATACCGCATTAGCTAGTCCGCTCTCTATCACACATAAGTACTTAAAGTCATCAGGAATACCATTCTTTTTTAAGATTGGTTCGATGATAGGGAAGAATCTATTCGCTCTTTTTATCGTTGTTATAGTAGTACCGTGAAGATTCGTATTGATGATCATTTCTCGGTCAAATCTTTCTTTTACATCTATCTTGTCTAAAGGAGCTTTTTCTCCAGCGAAGTTAGCAGATAGCGGTAGAGGATGAGCGTGTAAGGCAGCTTCATTATGATCCTCCGTAGCGCTAGATATAGTAGTAGCAAACATAAACGAAGAAGCTACTGCTATAATAGCAGCGGTTACAAATACAGTTCTAAGTGTCTTTTTCATTATTTTTCTTAAGTATAATCGTTTCTAAATTTTCATTAAACCATTTGTGCTTGATGATAATCATCGCATGAGTACCTCCTTTTACCTCGATGGCAGATTGTATATTCTTGTAAGGGAATATCTCATCGTTAGTCCCGTGTATGTGTACTACGTTAGCTAATGGTTTGTCTTGTTTCCAATGCAGTACTTCTCTGATACACCAGTCTACATATTCCTTATCTCTTATTGGGAGATAGCGATCATATAGTGCTAATCTTTTCTTTTTTTTCTCTGAAGCTGTTTTTTTGATAACGTTCCAAAGAGTAGGGATAAAAGATGTAGGCAACCATTTATAGAGTCCTGTTTTTCTAGCGATTCGATAGCGTTTAGGGAACTCTTTATTAGAACGTACACTCGAAATAATAATTGTCTTTCTTACAGAAATTAATTTACTTATTTCTTGAGCTATAATTCCTCCAAAAGAAACGCCTATTAAGATAGGATTATCATGTGTGATCAGGGGGAGATAATGCTTTACATACTGTTCTAGTGATTCAGATTTATTTATAGGTAACCATTCTAAAAAGACAATTTCAAACTTTTCTTGATTCAAACTAAGATGTTCAAAAATCAAAGAAGTAGAGGACATACCTGGGAAGAAATAAATAGGTATTTTGCTCATTATAAATATTTTAAATCGTTTTTATAAGGTTATGTGGAAAAAAATCCCGAACTTTGCTAAATATAGAGATTATAGTAACTTAAAAAAAGAAATACTAGATATTTTATTTTTTACTACAGTTTTAACGACAAATAATCCAATAAGAGCAGATTTATCGCATACACATCATGAGGTATATTAGTGATTAGAGATAATCATTTAGCATACCTGAGGTACTGTTATATGCTATAGTGTATTAGTTGGTCGTTAGAGAGTAGGAGTATACACTTACCCTCCTAATTAGTTTAGGAAGCACTGCAGTTATTATAATTTGTTTTGTAATCATAAAACTTGGAGATATAATGGAAATTAAAGACAATGAGTTACTACGTCAGTTCGAGTATGAGACTGAGCAAGGGTTGCTTAGTGTAGAGTATTCACTACAAGAAAGAAAGATTTTTCTTACAAAACTTACTGGATTAGAAGAAGCTTTACCAACACAAGCATCTGACTTTTTAAAAGGTATTTTGGAGATGTTAAGAGAGAAAAGGTTAAGAGTAGTACCTACACATCCTAAGATTGTTTCTTTCTTTAGAAAGAACCCTACGTATAAAGAGATGTTACCTCCTGGTATCCGTATCTAAGTAATATTATACACGTTATAGCCTTTTAAAATAATAAGGACTAGAATGTAATTATATAAAAAAGCCTGTTTAGAATCTTCTAAACAGGCTTTTTTATATTTCTATATTGTATCAGATTTCTAATCTGTGACGGTCTATTGATGTCGTGTATAAACTTGTGTTAGATAAACTCTAACCTTACGATACCATCCTCATCTATCTTCGTTAACTTCACTGCGTGTAATGTATTTACTAACGCTGGATCCCATGGTGTTTTTACCTTCACATAGTTTTCTGTGAATCCGTGGATATAACCTTCTTTATTCTCACCTTCGAACAGAACTGTTTTCTCTTTGCCGATTTGAGACTCATAGAACGCACGACGTTTCTTTACGGAAAGTCCTCTTAGCATTTTACTTCTCTTATTACGTACATTCATAGGTACCACTTCATCCATATCTACAGCCTCTGTATTATCGCGCTCTGAGTATGTAAATACGTGTAGGTATGAAATGTCTAAATCACTTAAGAAATTATACGTCTCTAAGAATTTCTCGTCAGACTCCCCAGGGAACCCTACGATCACATCCACACCGATACAGCAGTCTGGCATCACTTCTCTGATCTTCTCTACTCTCTCTACATATAATTCGCGTAGGTAACGACGTTTCATTTTTTTAAGAATGTCGTTACATCCAGACTGTAAAGGAATGTGGAAGTGAGGAACGAATGTTCTACTCTTCGATACGAAATCTATTGTCTCATTCTTTAATAAGTTAGGCTCGATAGAAGAGATACGAAGTCTCTCGATACCTTCTACTTTATCTAATTCTTGTACTAATTCTAAGAAAGTGTGTTCGTGTTTCTTATTCCCAAACTCTCCTTTACCATAGTCACCGATATTCACTCCTGTCAGTACGATCTCTTTTATATTCTGAGCAGAGATCTCAGCTGCATTTTTCAATACGTTATCCATAGTATCACTACGAGAGATACCACGAGCTAATGGGATGGTACAGTATGTACATTTATAATCACATCCATCCTGTACTTTAAGGAAAGCACGTGTTCTGTCACCTATAGAATAACTCCCTACGTAGAAGTCAGCTTCTGAAATTTCGCATGAATGCACTTGTCCCATTTCATTTTTAGACAAGTCATTGATGTAATCTGTTATTTTAAACTTCTCTGTCGCTCCTAATACTAAGTCTACACCATCTACAGAAGCTAGTTCTTCTGGTTTTAATTGAGCATAGCATCCTACTGCAGCTACGAAAGCTTTATCGTTTTTCTTCTGAGCCTTTTTTACTATTTGCTTAAATTGTTTATCTGCATTTTCTGTTACAGAACATGTATTGATAACATATATATCAGCCACTTCTTCGAAATCTACTCTATCGAATCCTTCCTCTGCAAAATTTCTAGCGATAGTGGAAGTTTCTGAGAAGTTAAGCTTACAACCTAATGTATAGAAAGCTACTTTTTTTCTATTTTCCATAATGATTACTTACTAAGTAGTAACTTTGAATTATATTTACTTTTTCAATATTGAAAAGGTTTGCAAATTTACGTACAAAAATCGGTTTGATGAAATCAATAATTCATTACGTTTCAATATTTTGTGTCTGTGCACTGACGTTTTCTTGTCAGAAAAAAACAGCTAATCAGGATAAAAATTTAGTTTTTAGATATAACGAGAATGCTAATATTCAGACACTAGACCCTGCTTTTGCCAGAAATATGGCTATCATCTGGCCGTGTAATCAACTCTTTAACGGATTAGTGCAGTTAGACGATAGCCTGCATATACAAGCAGATATCGCCAAGTCATGGACAATCAGTGAAGACGGTAAGCAGTATGACTTTATGCTGAGAAGGGATGTCTATTTTCACAAGCATAGCCACTTTGGGGCAGATAGTACTCGTACAGTAGTAGCTAGTGATTTTGAATACAGCTTTAATAGAGTATTAGATGCAGATGTGGTTTCGCCAGGAGCGTGGATATTCCAGAAGGTAAAGAATTTTAAGGCAATTAATGATACCGTCTTTCGCATCGAATTAAAAGAAGCCTTTCCTGCCTTTTTAGGATTGCTGTCGATGAGGTACGCTTCTGTAGTGCCGAGAGAGATAGTAGAGGATAAGACGATAGACTTTCGTTCTCATCCCATTGGGACAGGGCCTTTCTATTTTAAATTTTGGGAAGAGAACATTAAGTTAGTCCTTCGCAAAAATCCAAATTATTTTGAAAAAGATGAGAAAGGCAATCAGTTACCTTATCTTGAGGCAGTAGCTATAACATTCTTGCCAGATAAGCAGAGTGGTTTTTTACAGTTTTTGCAAGGTAATCTAGATTTTATATCCGGCTTAGATCCATCTTATAAGGATGATATTATCACAGAGAATGGAGAGTTAAATCCGAAGTATAAGGAGAAGGTGCAGATGGTGACAGGCCCTTATCTAAATACAGAGTACCTAGGCTTTAACTTAGAGGCACCAGGTGCTATACAAGATGTAAGAATACGCAAAGCCCTAAATATGGGGTTTGACCGAAACAAGATGTTGTTGTATCTGCGTAGTGGTATGGGAGATGGAGCAGTAGGAGGAATTATACCACAGGGTCTCGGAGGGCACTTTAGTACTGATAAACTCTATAATCCAGAAGAGGCTAAAGCACTAGTGGATGATTATAAGAAGACGAGTAAAGAGAGTAAGGTAGAGATCACCTTGTCTACGAATGCTAACTATCTCGATATCGCAGAATACCTACAACGCGAGTGGAAAAAACTAGGGATAGAAGTAATAGTAGATGTGACACCGCCTGCTTCTCTACGTCAGGGTATGGCATCAGGTAAGGTGTCATTCTTCAGAGGAAGTTGGATAGCAGACTATCCTGATGCAGAGAATTACCTTTCGTTATTTTATTCAAAGAACAAGGCTCCTAATGGGCCTAACTATACTCGCTTCACTAATCAAAAGTTTGATCAGCTCTATGAACAAGCTTTTAAAGAAGTGTCAGAAGAGAAGCGAAATAGTATCTATCAACAGATGGATCAGATTATAGCAGATGAGGTACCCGCTATCATCTTGTTTTACGACAGAGCAGCGAGGTTCTCTCATCAGAATGTAAAAGGACTAGGGATTAACCCTATGAACAATTTATTCTTAAAGAGAGTTTACAAAGAATAATATAGTCCCGCCGCAGTACCTACTGTGGGATAAGAATACAAAAAGTCAGTTCACACGATCTTGTGTGGACTGACTTTTTTGTTTTTAGAAGTGTATCAGTTTTGTGCTTATTTATGAATAGATAGTATGAGATCATTTAGAGAAACTTCTCCTTTTTTTTCTGTTATTCAGATGAGCTTGTTAGAGGAGAATAGGTGGAATACAAAAGAAGCATTGTTCGACAAACAAGCTTCTAGCTCCACCATTCTCGAGGTATTGTCCATGTATTGTCGAGGGATTTGCAGATATCGTTAATGTTTATAGGGGTTGTGGGCATTTTAAGAGGAAGTGTATAATTAGGTATTTTGTGTTTAATGTGTTGATATATAGAGTTTTGATTATTTTTAGGGTGTAAAAAAAATGAGATTGTTTTTTTATTAATTACTCTGTTTAGCAGGTTTTTTGGGGGAGAAGGATAAAAAAAGAGAGATAGAAGTGACTTTTTTAGTCTTTATAAGTCTTTATACTAGCTGAAAAATAAAAAAGTAAACTAATTAATTTTGAATACATCTTACAGGTTTGTAGGAATTGAGAATCAGTGTTGTAGTTTTGAATGTATCACATAAATCAGAAATGCATTAGAATAGTGTCGTGTTTTGATTGTATTTCATCAAGTAAAACATAAGTGAGTCATCAGCTGTAAGTACCAGTAGGATGAATATTATTGCCTATTTATATCAGTAGATGTAGTGAGGATATGGATGTATTGTTTATTTTTGCGTATACCACCATTATTATAAAATAAATACCTTACGAACATGATGAATGAACTAGTTGTTTTAGTTGTAGATGATGAACCTAAAGTAGCTGAAGTACTCAAAACGATTATAGAGAAAAAAGTAGTATACCACGAACGAATAGTCGTACATACTGCCCATTCTGTGCAAGAAGCTGCAAAAGAAGTTAATGCTATTTTGCCAGATATAGTATTCTTAGATATTCACATGCCAGAAGAGGATGGATTTGAGTTATTTAATTATGTTGATCAAAGTACTTTTGAGGTGGTGTTTACTACAGCGTATGACCAGTATGCTATAGAGGCCATTAATAAGTATGACTGTCTGAAGTATCTACTGAAGCCGATAGGGATACAGGATGTACAGAACGTATTCGACAAGTATAAAGAGTTAGAGGGGTATCACTACTTTTATAAGATCATAAAGAATAATCAGAAGCGCTATATCGTACGAGTAGAGGACATCGTGTACTGTAAGGCTGCGGATAACTACTGTGAGATTTATTTAAAAGATCAGAAATATTTAGTGTCTAAGACATTAAAGAATGTGGAAGATAAAATAAAGCATAAAAACTTTAAACGTGTGAATCGCTCTTATTTAGTGAATGTAGATCATATCGATTATATCGATAAGGATACGAATGTGATTTGTTTTAAAGAACAGATGGTAGTGAATCATGAAGAGGTGGATAATGTGATTACGGTGGCTTCTGCTATGATGAAGGAGCTTAATAGCCTTAATATATGAGATATTTACTAACCGTATTTTTTGTATTCTTTTACTTTATAGGATTCGGGCAGGGGATTATCACGAAGCAGTATACCATAGAGAATGGTCTGATGGCTAATGATGTACGTGCGCTATGTGTGGATTCTAAGGGAATAGTATGGATAGGATCTCGATCTGGTCTAGCACAAAAAATACAAGGATTAGTAAAAGCCAATGAGGATGCTGCTCGATACCGATATACTAATATAACAGATATCATAGAGGATGATAAGCAGGGTATCTGGGTAGGGAGTTATGGGCAAGGTATCTTATATAGAGGTAAAGGTGAGGTACGCATCATCAGTGTACAGCAAGGGCTTATCTCTAATAGAATAAGGCGATTATATCACAATGGTGATTATATCTATGTAGCTACCTCTGATGGGGTGTCTCTGATCTCTAAAAAAGACTTCTCAGTTATTACTCCTAGTTTTGTTACGAATAAGCATCACCCATTTGAGGTAAGTGATTTCTTTGAGTATCGAGGAGAGGTATATGTAGCTACGATTAATGATGGAATATTTAAGCTCATAAATAATGAGTTAGTTCTAGTAGAAAAAGAGGGAAGAATATTTGCTGCTATTGGTTTTGACGATAAGGTGTTTATCGGAGGTCAGGATGGCTTAGTAGTCAAAGATTTATCTACTAAAAAAGTGATAGCCAAGTATGATATTCCACCAGTCAAGGATATAAAGAAAGCAAATAATCAGCTGTATATCGTCAGTGGTGGAGTAGATGATAATAATGGGCGACTGTATAGATGGGATGGAGTCTCATTAGATAATATCACAGAGTACTTAGGAGTAGCTTCTACGGACTTCTATTCTGTGGGATATGATGAAAAGAATGACTTCTTATATATAGGGACTAAATCTCAAGGGGTATTTCAGATCGATTTATTCTCTCCTCTGAGTTATGATAGCTCACACGGAGGAGTATCTGTTATAAAAAAGTTGAAAGACAGAGTGTTCTTCTTTACTCAAAAAGGAGTGTTGATACAGAATAAAGATGAGGAAGTAGGGACTATACCTCTATCAGCATTTAAGCATTATCAAGAACAGCATTATCGCAAACATTTAGCTATAACTACGAAAAGCAATCACTTTTTTGAGATTGATTATACGGTGCCTGCAGATAAGATTATATTCTACTCCGCAGTAGAGTATAATGGTGCGATTTGGGTTAGTAGTAATATAGGTGTGTTTCAGATAGGGTATAATGGGTATATTTTATCTTATCATTCTATTCATACCTACCAGTTTGGCTTTTATCAAAACCGATTTATTGAGACTAATCCTTTTGGAGGAGTAAGGGTGTATCAGGATTTGAATAAGATGAACTATCAGTACCACTTTAGGGTAGATAGTGAGGATATACCAAGAGATATCGTAGATATAGAGTATGTAGGAGACAAGATGTTTTTGGCAGGAGCTCTAGATGGATTGTATACTTTCGATGGAAAGAACTTTATGTCCTTGTCTAAGCGCAATCTGTTTCCTGAGAATAGATTAAAGAAGATAGAGAGAGGAGCTAATAATACGCTTTACGTAGCTACGGACTTTAATGACATTTATATACTAGAGACGCAGAGCGGAAAGTATATGGTGAAGGATTTTATCTCAAATAAAGATATTGTAGGAGCCAATATAACCTTGCTCAAGTGTATAGGACAAAAGATCTTAATAGGAACGAGTAAAGGGTTAACCGTTATAGATGATAATCACAAGTTTCAATTTAATAAGGAACAAGGCTTTGGCAATGAAGAGGTCCTATCTTATGAGTTAAAGGATAATTTACTATTCATAGGGACAGTAGATGGGGTGTATACGTTAGATATCACTTATTTTAAAAGAAGAAATGTTCAGTATGAGGTCAATATTTCAGAGATTACAGTCAATGGACATGAATTAGAAAAAAATGGAGAGGTCTATCATCATATACGAAAGTTAGAATTAGATAGCAGAGAGAATAATATTCAGATAGGCTTCGAAGTATTAGGAACGAAGTTTCCAGGCAAATTAGAGTTTCAGTATCGCTTAAAGTTAGGCGAGAATTGGATTAGTGTAAAAGAGAATAGACTAGATTTACATTATCTAGAGTCAGGACTATATCCTATCGATATTAAGGTGTATGACTATGACAGTGGTAATGAATTGATATACCCACTCTTATTAGTAGAGGTAGATAAGCCTTTTTATGCAAAGGCTTGGTTTATTATACTATGTGCTATTCTACTATTAACTGTTTCTTCTTTATTCTATTTATTTAGGTTTAAACAGTTGAGAAAAGTTCAAATAGCAGAACGTAAAAGGCTAGAATATCAAAAGAGATTAGCAGAGGTAAAACTACAGTCTGTACGTAGTCAAATGAACTCTCACTTTATCTTTAATGTATTGAGTTCTATTCAGTACTATATTATAAAAGAAGAGGTAGATGATGCACTCTTTTATTTAGAGCGTTTTGCTCAATTGATTAGGACAACATTAGATATGTCTACCAGAGAACGCATTACCTTAAATGAGGAATGCGAGTACCTGAGCACATACGTCGAGATTGAAAATATGCGATTAGACGGAAGGGTGAGTTTCGAGATAGATGCAAAGGGAGTAGATCTAAGAGGTATATTAGTTCCTCCTTTATTACTACAGCCTTTCGTAGAGAATAGTTTAGTACATGCTTTTCCTCAGCATATAAAGAGTCCTCGTATTGTGATTCGTATTTATAAAACAGAAGAAGAGTATTTAGCTATAGAAATAAAGGACAATGGAGTAGGAAATACTGCTGTGAATAATAAGAAACATGAGTCTAAAGGTATGGCGATCGTGAAAGAGAGAATCTCACTAATCCAATCGTATCTAGATGATGACTTAATCATCAAGCATGATAGCGAAGGAACATTAGTGAGAATAGTATTAAAAAATGTTTTAAAGTAATCAATGAAGAGATTTCTTTTTTTAGGCATATTCATTATGTATATGCTGTCTAATGTGTATGTGTTTTTTAATTATAGTGCATTAGTTAGAGATAGTGATTTTAGTATAAAGGTGTTATTTGGTGCTATAGCATTGACGATGTCGTTAAGTATACTTATATTCTATGGTGTAGGGAAGAGAATGCCTGTATATCTAGCATCATATTTCTATAGAATAGGTACGGGGTGGCTTATGTTGAGTATATACGCTTTTATGCTGTGTTTACTTTTTGATATAGGAGCGTTGATTAATCACTTTACACAGCAGTCTACCTTGTTTATTTATGATCATTACTCTTCTGCACGTGGTTCTCTATTGATACTGTTGACATTAGTAATTGCGTTTATAGGACATATTACCTATCTTAAAAAGAAGAGAAAAGAAGTAGTGATCAAGGTGAATAAGAAGTTGCCTAAAGAGCTTCGTTTTGTTTTGTTAACAGATTTGCATCTTGGGTATGCTATAGAACACAAAGAGTTAAATAAATGGGTAGATACTGTCAATGCAGAGCATGCTGATGCTGTACTTATCGCAGGAGATGTGATAGATGTAAGTCTGATACCATTACAATATTATAAGTTAGATGAGGTATTAAAGCAGTTTAAGAGTGAGTATGGTACATATGCCTGTCTAGGTAATCACGAATATCTGGCAGGGGTAGAAGGAAGCGTTACGTTCTTAAAATCAGCAGGTATAAATATATTACGAGATCAGGTCAAGGTACTAGAAGATATAAACGTGAATCTGATAGGACGAGATGATAAGACGAATCGACATCGTAAAGAGTTAGGTGAACTGATGGAGAACATAGATGGTGACAAACTGAATATTCTCTTAGATCATCAACCTTACGCCTTAGAAAATGCGGTGAACAATAGAGTGGATCTACAGTGTTCTGGACATACACATAGAGGACAGATGTGGCCTGTGTCTTGGATAACAGATCGGTTATTTGAGAATTCGCATGGGTATCTAAAGAAAGAGGATACACATATCTATGTCAGTTCTGGTGTAGGAATATGGGGAGGTAGATATAGAATAGGTACTGTGTCAGAATACGTCGTAATCAGAGTACAAGGAATATAATAAAATAAAGGCTATTTTTGTAAAAAATATTAGATTGTGAATTATTTATCGGTTGAGAATATAGCGAAATCATTTGGTGCGAGAACATTGTTCGAGGATGTATCATTTGGAATTAATAAAGATCAGAAAATTGCTTTCGTAGCAAAGAATGGAACAGGTAAAACAACCATTTTAAAAATCCTAACAGGAGAAGATTTTCCGGATGCAGGACAAGTAGTTATGCGCAAGGGAATCCGTATGGCCTTTTTGCCTCAGGAGCCTGTACTTCAGGATGAATTGACAATAGAAGAAAGTATTTTTGCCTCAGACAATGATACTTTAAAAATCATAGAAGAATACGAGAAGGCATTAGAGAATCCGGAAGATGCAGATGCTTATCAGAAGGCATTCGAGAAGATGGATGCTCATAATGCTTGGGATTTTGAGACGCAGTATAAACAGATCTTGTTTAAGCTGAAGTTAGAGGATCTAAAGGTAAAAGTAAAAACGCTATCTGGTGGACAACGCAAAAGGTTAGCATTGGCTATTATCTTAATTAATAGACCAGACTTGTTAATCTTAGATGAACCTACCAACCACTTAGATCTGGAGATGATCGAGTGGTTAGAGAATTACTTCGCGAAGGAGAATATTACGTTGTTTATGGTGACGCACGACCGTTTCTTTTTAGAAAGGGTTTGTAATGAAATTATCGAACTAGATAATGGTAAGATCTATCAGTATAAAGGAAACTACTCTTATTATTTAGAGAAAAAAGAAGAACGTCTGGCGATAGAGAATGCGAGCATAGACAAGGCGCAGAACTTATTTGTGAAAGAGTTATCTTGGATGAGAAGACAGCCTAAAGCACGTACAACTAAGTCTAAGTCTCGTATTGATGACTTCTATGTAATTAAAGAAAAAGCACATAGTAGAAGACGTGAACACCAAGTAGAGTTAGAAATCAATATGGAGCGTATCGGTAGTAAGATCGTGGAGCTTCATAAACTACATAAGAAGTTTAAGGATAAGGTCATCTTAAATGACTTTAGTTATAATTTCAATAAGGGTGAGCGTATTGGTATTATCGGAAAGAATGGTAGTGGAAAGTCTACTTTCTTAAATATCCTTACTCAAGGTATACTACCAGATGCTGGTAAAGTAGTGGTAGGAGAAACTATAAAAATAGGATACTATACACAAGGAGGGATTAATATAAAACCAGAACAGAAGGTAATCGATGTGATTAAAGAGTTCGGTGAGTATATTCCATTGGCTAAAGGTAGATCTATATCGGCAGGACAGCTTCTAGAGCGTTTCTTATTTGATAGAAAGAAACAACATGACTTCGTAGAGAAATTAAGTGGAGGGGAGCTAAAACGTCTTTATTTATGTACAGTACTGATTCAGAACCCTAATTTCTTGATTCTGGATGAGCCTACGAATGATTTGGATATCGTGACTTTAAATGTCTTAGAAAGCTTCTTATTAGACTATCCAGGTTGTTTAGTGGTAGTTTCTCACGATAGATACTTTATGGATAAGATCGTGGATCACTTATTCGTATTTAGAGGAGAAGGAGAAATAGAGGATTTTCCAGGTAACTATTCTGACTTTAGAACGTATGAAGATAGTATAGAACCAGTAAAAGAAGAGTCAGCAAAAGAGAAGGTAAACTGGAAAGAAAGTCAAGTTAAAAAAGGATTGACATTTCAGGAGCAAAAAGAGTTTCAAAAAATAGAAAGAGAGATTGCTAATCTGGAGCAAAAGAAAGTAGAAATAGAGAAATTATTTTCTGATGGAAAAGTAGGAGATGATGAGATCGAATCTAAAGCGAATGAACTACAGAAAGTGTTAGCAGAATTAGAGGATAGAGAAGAGAAATGGTTTGAACTTTCTTCTAAAATGGAAGAATAAAAAACACCATAATTAAGAAAAATAAGAAAGGTACAATATTGAGCAATATTGTACCTTTTTTTCGTTTAATAGCCTATTTTAGTGATGTGAGCTCCTTTAATTTAGGATTTATTTATGAAACAAACAAGATTGAAAAAGTTAATTGTTTATTTTTTAAATGGTTGATTTTTAATATTTTATATTGTGTGTTGGTGTTAAAATTTGAAAAGTGATATTAAAAAAATAGGAGAATGTGAAAAATGAAGTAACTTTGCAGACAGAAATTTCAAGTGGTGACAGGGCTTGAGAAATTAGTTTTAATGAGAAAAAAATGTTCTTTTTTTATTGGTATTGTCCTATTAACAGGGGTAGGAGTTTCAGGTTTTAAACAGTATGAAACTATGCTTTTAGAGGAGTATAAAATAGTTCCTGAAGGCCCCCTATCTTATGATTTTCCATATAGTAGCGATTTAGCTATGGAGGAGTCAGGAGAGTTATTAGCAATACCATTTATCGGAAAGACTTATGTCGGTTTTAAACAGGCATTGGCAGTACGCGAATCTTATGGATTGTACAGAATAGTAAATTCATATGGTTACATGGGCAAATACCAGTTTGGTAAAGTGGCATTACGTTCAATAGGAGTAACGGATACGACTAATTTTTTACATGATCCACTAATGCAAGAGAAAGCTTTTGATGCTTTGGTTGCAAAAAACAAATGGATCTTGAGAAAAGAGATTGAAAAATTTGATGGTAAACGCATCGGAGGAATTGCAATTACAGAGTCAGGAATCTTAGCAGCAGCTCACTTAGGTGGAGCAGGTTCTGTAAAGAAATTCTTGAACAGTAATGGAGCAAACGGTTTCCAAGATGGATACGGTACTTCGATACGTACATATCTAAAAAGTTTTAGTGGATACGATGTATCTGATATTACAGCAGAAAAAGATGCTGTAGTGATGCTATAACTCTTTAGAAAAGAAAAACTTAAAGGATATCATTTAAAAAATGGTATCCTTTTTTTATTGTTTATTGAAAATAAGTTTTTACATTTGCAATTCAATAAGTAGAAAAACGAAATGAATTTAATTCTAACAAATACTTGGTGGTGGACTAAACTTACGTCGAATGTCGTGAGCAGTCCTTGCTATGTATATATGAATTAAGAGAAATAATATATAATACCTAGAAGAGGCTTGTCAAACGACAAGCCTCTTTTTTTTGTGCCTTATCGAAAGTAAAATTTAAAACAATATATAAAATGAAATATCAAGTTAATCAAGACGGTTATTATGGGAATTATGGAGGAGCATTTATTCCTGAAGCATTAGCTCCAATTATTGGCCAATTACAGAGCGAGTATATCACCATTATTGAACAAGAGGATTTTCAACAAGAAATGAATCAGTTATTAGAAGATTATGTAGGCCGTCCTACTCCGTTATATTTTGCAAAGGGGTTATCAGAGAAGTATAATGCTAAAGTGTATTTAAAGAGAGAAGATCTATGTCATACAGGAGCTCATAAGATTAATAACACTATCGGTCAGATATTATTAGCAAAACGCTTAGGAAAGAATAAAATAGTAGCAGAGACAGGCGCAGGACAACATGGAGTAGCTACCGCTACAGTATGTGCTCTTATGGGCATGGAGTGTATCGTATATATGGGAGCTTTAGATATAGAAAGACAAGCGCCTAACGTGGCACGTATGAAAATGCTAGGTGCTGAGGTGAGAGCAGCGGAGTCTGGTGCAAAGACATTAAAAGAGGCTGTAGATGAGGCTTTATTATACTGGATAGAGAACCCTGATGATACATTCTATTTGATAGGATCAGCAGTAGGCCCACACCCTTATCCTGATATGGTGAGTAGATTCCAATCTATTATATCTAAAGAAATTAGAAAGCAATTATTAGCAAAAGAAGGAAGAGAAGAACCTGATTATATAGTAGCTTGTGTTGGTGGAGGTAGTAATGCAGTAGGAGCTTTTTACCATTTCTTAGAAGATGAACAAGTGAAGTTAATTGTAGCAGAAGGTGGAGGAGAAGGAGCTGATAGTCCAAAAACAGCGGCTACTTCTTTTGTAGGAAAAGAAGGAGTGCTACATGGAAGTAAGACTTTGTTTATGCAAGATGAAAATGGAGAACCTCTAGAAGCATATTCAGTATCAGCAGGATTAGATTACCCTGGTTTCGGTCCTTTGTATGCACATATGAAAGAATTGGGAAGAGCAGAGTTTTATGCTATTAAAGATGATGAGGCAATGACAGCTGGATTAGCCTTGTGTAAAGTAGAAGGAATTATCCCTGCGATAGAAAGTTCTCATGCTTTAGCAGTATTAGAACAACGTAAATTTAAACCAGAGGATATTGTTGTGATCAATTTATCAGGAAGAGGAGATAAAGATTTAGATAATTATCGCAGTTATTTTAACTTCTAAAATAGATAAGGTATGTATTTAAGAATTGTTATCTGAAGAGAACTGTTTAAAAGGTAAAAAGCCAATAACATATTATATGCTATTGGCTTTTCTATTTAAGGTTCAGTATGTTTTAATCTTCGATATTTCCAATCATTAACTTAGGATCAACCCACTTGTCAAAATCTTCAGGTGTAACATATCCTAAGCGAACAGCTTCTTCTTTTAGCGTTGTGCCATTAGCATGAGCAGTTTGCGCTATTTCGGCTGCTTTGTAATAACCAATTTTGGTATTTAAAGCAGTTACTAGCATTAATGAACTATCTAGTAATTCTTTAATACGTTTGTCGTTTGCTTCAATTCCTTGTGCACAATGCTCATCAAAAGAAATACAAGCTTCTCCTATCAGTCTAGCAGATTGTAAGAAGTTGGCTGCCATAACAGGTTTGAATACGTTTAGTTCGAAATGACCCTGAGTACCAGCAAAAGATATTGTAGTATCATTACCTATCACTTGTGCAGCTACCATAGTAAGTGCTTCACATTGTGTAGGGTTTACTTTACCAGGCATAATAGAAGACCCTGGTTCATTTGCAGGAATAATGATTTCGCCAATTCCAGAGCGTGGTCCAGAAGCTAGTAGTCTGATATCATTAGCTATTTTATAAAGAGAAACAGCAAGTTGTTTTAATGCTCCATGTGTTTCTACAATTGCATCATGAGCGGCTAGAGCTTCAAATTTGTTTGGAGCCGTTACAAAAGGTAGTTTCGTGAATTTAGCAATATACTCTGCTACTTTTACATCATATCCTTTAGGAGTATTTAAGCCTGTACCTACAGCAGTACCTCCTAGAGCTAATTCAGCAAGATGAGGTAAAGTGTGATTTAATGCTTTTAGTCCATAATCTAATTGTGCGACGTAACCTGATATTTCTTGACCTAGTGTAAGAGGGGTAGCATCCATAAGGTGTGTACGGCCTATCTTTACTACATCTTTTAGTTCTTTAGCTTTTTTGTCTAATGTGTTTCTCAATGCAGTCACACCTGGGATAGTATATTCTACGACAGCTTTATAAGCAGCAATGTGCATTGCAGTAGGGTAGGTATCATTAGAGGATTGAGATTTGTTTACATCATCATTTGCTTTAAGTACTGGTTCGCCTTCACCTATTTGAAGACCAGCTAATACTTGAGCTCTATTAGCAATTACTTCATTCACATTCATATTAGACTGTGTACCAGAACCTGTTTGCCAAATAACTAAGGGAAAATGATCATCTAGTTTGCCTTCTAGTATTTCGTCACATACTTTAGCGATGTGATCTCTTTTTTCTGAAGGTAAAACATTTAAATCAGCATTCGTAAAAGCTGCTGCTTTTTTAAGATAAGCAAAAGCTTCTATGATTTCGTGTGGCATAGATGCCTCAGGACCTATTTTAAAGTTGTTTTTAGAGCGTTCCGTTTGTGCTCCCCAATATTTGTCTTTAGCAACTTTTATTTCTCCTATAGTGTCTTTTTCTATTCTGTATTCCATTATTAATTTATTTAGAATGATTGTACCCTAAAGATAAGGAGAATTATTTAGTTTCATTCTAAAGAAAGATTAAAAGTTAAGGTAGACTAGGTAGAAAAAATAAAAGTGAGTATATTTACGGCGTATATACAAAAATTAATCCGGAGAAAACATGTTTGAATTTCAACAGTATTTAGGTTTCATCGTTGCCATGACTGTAGTTACTATGGCATTTTGGCTTATGATGTTCTTAGTTGGTTTCGTATCTTACTGGGCAGTAGGTGGAGCTAGAGAACTAATCAAAGAGAAGAAAGCTAAAAGACAGCAATTAGAAGACAATCAGATCTAGTATTTGGTTTAAGAAATAAAGAGTCATAATATGTATTATGGCTCTTTTTTTATGCCTATTTATGAGGGTTGATAGATTCGAAAAATATGGAGATAAAAAAAGGGACTACCCAATGGTAGTCCCCTAACAAATAATAAATTTATAATAGTTTAGTAAAGGTTTCTTTGTTTGATTACATCATTTCTCCTTCTCCTTGTTCTTCGCCACCACCAGCATTTCTTTGTTGTTTCTGTCTGTCCATTTTAGTTTGGTTAAAACGATAAGTAAATGATAAGTTTACTTGTCTTCCTCTCCACTGCATTTCACTATGTGAAATAGATGTTGGTAAATAAGTGTCTGTTTCTCTTTTTCTAGAGTCGAAGATATCACTAACATTTAATGTAATGGTAGCTTTGTCTTTTAAGATATCTTTACTTATAGAGGTATTAGCTGATAAGTTTCCTAATGCTTTTCCTTGTGACGTATCATAAGGTGCTCTATACATTCCGTTTACTTGCCAATCTATTTTATAAGGCAATGATATCTTAGATGATAATCTAGTAAACCAAGCATAAGAGTTTTGGTCAAAGTTTTGCGTTTCTACTGTTCCATCTAGTTTAGTGAAAGTATAGTCTCCTTTTGTTTCTGTTCTAAAGAAGTTGAAGTTACCATTTAATTTCCACCATTTAAATGGAGTATAGTTTAAGGTGAAATCAAATCCATATCTGTATTCTGTAGCTAAGTTAATTGGTGAACTAACAATAATAGTTGTACCACTTGCATTTGTACCCGCTTCTCTTCTTACGAATTGGAATGTGTCATCCGTTTTATTTAAGTAAGCAGATGCACTAAGAGTGAATCCACTCCATCTCTTCAAATACCCTAAATCAAATGCATTTGTTTTAGCAGGGTTTAAATCAGGGTTTCCTTGAAAGAAGTTGATGTCACTCGTATAATTAGAGAAAGGGTTTAAGAAACGCCCTCTAGGACGCATAATACGTTTACTATAACTAATACTCACATTACTAGATTCATCCAATTCATAGTTTAAAAATAAACTAGGGAAGAAGTCATCATATTTCTTGTTGTTGTAATCGTTGCTAGTTAATTGATTTACGTCAATATTACTTTTTTCCCAACGGAACCCAACCATATAGTTAAGTTTGTCAGTTATTTTATCTCCATATTGAGCATAGAATGCATTAACTTGTTCTTTGTATTCTAGTACGTTAGAAACTCTAGTGTTGTTAATCCATTCATTATTAGTTAGATTATATAATCCAAAGTTATTAGTTGTCGATTTAAATGTACCTAAGTAACCTGCTTCAAAGTTTCCACTCTCTCCTAAAGGTAATGTGTAATCTACTTTTACTAGACCTGACTTATATTTGTCATCACTAAGAGTTCTTTCGTAAGTCATTAGGTTATGCTTATCATTAATGTCAGAGATATTAGCATCGTCATCACTAGTGTCTTTAGAGATACTAGCCTCTACTGTTAACTTGTGATCTTCTTTAGCGAATTTCTTTTCAAATGATGTTGTATATTCTACACTGTTATAGTTTGACTTACGTCTTTCTTCTCTATATCTATTATAGTCTAAGTTGTGGTTACCATCGTAATATTGGTAATCAACAGAGTTAGGAGAGGTACCATTACTTCTACGTACATTCACACTATTAGACCAAGTTAGAGAAGGAGTAATATAGTAGTCTAGACCGAACATACCGTTGTAGCCTTGTCTTTCTCTATTGTTGTCTTTATATTCATCGATGTACTGTATAGGATTACCATCGTGATCTAGATATTGGTTGTTGTTAACGTTATATCCTTTTGTTTTAGTATCTCTATAAGATAAGGTCGTATAGAAGTTATATTTCTCTCCACGAATATTTACATTACCATTTAATTCATAGTTGCGAGGATCTCCTATTGTACCCGTGATATTTCCATTAATACCTTGTGCTTTACCTTTCTTAAGGACGATATTAATAATACCAGCACCTCCTTCAGCTTCATATCTAGCTGATGGATTAGTGATTACTTCTACTTTTTCGATTGATTCAGCAGATAGAATACGCATTGCTTCTTGGATATTATTAGCAAGACCAGTAGGTTTACCATCGATAAGTACTTTTACATTCTCGTTACCACGTAAACTAACAGCACCTTCACTATCTACAGTTACTGAAGGAACGTTGTCTAATACATCTCCTGCAGTACCTCCTTTTACAATCATATCTTCACCTACATTGTAAACTTTTTTGTCAAGCTTAATATCTACAGTAGATTTTTCTGCAATGACTAGTACTTCGTCTAGCATTTGAGCGTCATCTGTGACTTTCTTAATACCTATATTAGTATTTCCATTGACAGCTACTTTGCGTAGTTCAATAGTTTTAAAACCTAAGTATTCTATACGAATTAAGTATGACCCGTCAGGTACTTCAAAAGAGTATTGTCCTTTTGAGTCGGTCATACCTCCTGAGACAATATTAGCATTGTTCTCATTTTGTGCGAATACACTCGCATATTCTAAGGGAAGATTTGTAGCAGCTTCTACTACAGTACCTGTTACAGTACTTTTTTTAGAGTTCTGTGCTAATGCTGTTACCCCGAACATTAGAGTTAACAGCATTAGAAGAACTTTTGTAGTTTTTAATCTTTTCATTATAGTCGTTAGTTTTATATCTATTAGACTATAATTTGCGGTGAAGGTTTAAAAACAAAATGGTTAATAAATTGTTAATTAGTCTTACAGGATTTCATGAATCTTTTCTGTAGGTCTTGCAATAACAGCTTTAGGGCCATTAACAACAATAGGTCTTTCAATCAGCTTTGGGTTTAAAACCATAGCTTCGATTATCTCGTCATCGCTCAATGTATTACTTCCAAAAGTATCTTTCCAAAATGCATCTTTTGTACGAACTAAATCGATTGGATTGTAATTGAGTTTTGTTAGTATTGTCTTTACATCATTTTCAGTAAGGTCTGCATCCAAATATTTTATAATTTTGTATGCTACACCTTGCTCTTCCATGAAAGCAATACTTTCGCGTGATTTGCTACAACGCGGATTGTGATAAATTGTGATCATAAATAAGGAATTTTATACCAAATATAGTACATTTTTTGAGATATGGGAATTATTGAACAGCTATTGAGAATAAACAAAAGTCAGAAACTTTGGCATTATTTACCTTTTTCGTTATTTTTTTTAGGGATTATGTTCCTGAATTGGATTTCTTTAAGATATTCAGCCCTATCTACTAATGAAATCATAAAAATGAATATTGATAAATTTGGTAAAAATATCAATTTTTTGATAACTATAGGGCCATTAGTATTCATGTTTGTGTTTCTAATAGCTTGGGTATTAGTAGTTCATAAGCAGAGTCTGCTAAGCCTTACTACCTCTAGGGTTAAGGTAGATTGGAAGAGAGTATTATTTGCTTTTTCTCTATGGAGTTCTGTGATTATAGCGTTCTTTATCTATGGATATATAACTTCTCCAGAAGATTATGTGTTTTCGTTTAAACTGTGGCCTTTTTTAGTATTCTTTCTATTTGCGATTGTTTTAATCCCTTTACAGACTAGTTTTGAAGAATACTTTATGCGCTCTTATTTAATGCAAGGAATAGGTCTAGCTACGCGCAGTAGAGCAGTAGCTTTGTTTACAACGTCTATTTTATTTGGCTTAATGCACCTAGCAAATCCTGAAGTAGAGAAGATAGGATTCTCTATTATGATTTATTATATCGGAACAGGACTCTTTCTAGGGATTATTACTTTAATGGATGATGGTGTAGAGTTAGCTTTAGGTTTCCATGCTGCGAATAACTTAATAGGAGTGCTATTAGTCACTTCTGATTGGACTGCCTTTCAGACAAACTCTATTTTTACCAATGTTAATTCGGAAAGTGTTATTTCACCTTGGGAATATATTATCCAAGTCGGCGTTGTATTACCTCTAGTGGTTTTTGTTTTCGCTAGAAAGTATAAATGGAAGAATTGGAAACACCAGTTATTAGGAAGAGTAAGATAAAAGAACAAATTATGGAATTAAATTATATACATCCTAACTTTAGATTGAATGGTAACTCTTATACGATAGAGGAGTTGATTACATTGGCTAAAGAATGGGAACTAGGAACTCAAGAATATTTGGTCGATTTAGGAAGGCTTATTATAGAATGGTTTGATACGAATGATTATGTAAGTTTGACTACATCAGGTACTACTGGACCTCCTAAGATTATACATTTAAAGAAAGAAGCTATGATCTGTTCAGCAAAGGCTACTGCTTCTTTTTTTGAAATAACTACTGGTAGTACTGCTCTTTTATGTATGTCTACGAAGTTTGTAGGTGGTAAGTTGATGTTTATTAGATCTTTAATTGTTGGATGGTCTTTAGATGTTAAAGAACCTACAGCAAGACCTTTGGAGCAAAATACAAAGTTATATGACTTTGTAGCGATGGTACCTATGCAAGTAGAGAACTCGATAGAGGAGTTAAATAAAGTAAAGACTCTTATTATTGGAGGTGCTAAAGTGAATCAAGGTTTAGCAGATAAGTTAAAACAAGTTACTACTAAGGTATATGAGACTTATGGGATGACTGAAACAATCACTCATATAGCTGCTAAACGAGTAGGTGTAGCATCTTTCTCAGTGCTTTCTCATGCGACAGTTAGTCAAGATGATAGAGGGTGTTTAGTAATCTCTGCCCCGACTGTTAATCCAGAATTAGTTATTACTAATGATTTAGTAGAAATTATTAATAATAAGGAGTTTAAATGGCTTGGAAGGGTAGATAATGTCATTAATAGTGGTGGAGTAAAACTTTTTCCTGAGCAAATAGAAGAAAAGTTGTCAAAGAGGATTCCTTATCGTTTCTTTGTGGCGAGTAAAGAAGATACTTACTTAGGTAATAAACTAGTGTTAGTTATTGAAAGTGAGCAGTATACTTTACCTGATGATATATACGTGGAGCTTGGTAAATATGAGAAACCTCGTGAAGTACAGTTTGTTTCTAAGTTCGAAGAGACAGAAACAGGCAAAATAATAAGAAAGAAGAATATTCAATAAACTAGATTAATAACATGAAGAAGAATAGTGTAAGTAACATTATCCTAAGCTGGGTTGTAGCATGTTTAGTTTCTTTTGGAGGAACTGCTTATGCTAAGAAGATAATTAGAAATGGTGATAATACCAATCTAATTACCAATGAGATGTTAGAACGTATTTTAGAGAAAAATAGAATACATGTAGGAGAAGGAAAAGTCGCAGACTATATCCCCGAACTGAGCAAGGTTAATGCCAGCGCTATCGCATTTTCTGTAGTGAAGCAGAATGGAGAAGTTGTTAATGTAGGGGATGTATCACAGAAGTTTACGATTCAGAGTATTTCTAAAGTAATAGCTCTGATGGTAGCTGTAGAGGAGTTAGGAGAGAAAGAAGTGTTTTCTAAAGCAGGGTATTATGGAACTGACAAGCCTTTTAATCATTACGCTAATTTAGAGACTAAAGGAAAGCCCTTAAATCCTTTAATGAATGCTGGTGCTATACTTACTACTGCCTTGTTAGGTGGGGATAATGATGAAGCATTTCAGAAGATTTTAGACATGGTTCGTTATATCACGAAGAACGAAGCGATAGGTTATAGCCACTCTGTATATATGTCTGAGAGAGAAACAGGACATAGAAACAGAGGTATATTCCATTTATTAAAGAATAATGGTCTGATCGAAGGAGAAGAGAATAGATTAGATAATTATTTTAAACAATGTTCTATAGAAGTTACAGCAGAAGATTTAGCTAAGATTGGTTATTTCTTTGCTAATCAGTGTACTCGTTTTGATGGAGATACGAAGTATAAAAACTCAGAGATGTCTAAGTTAGTACAGTCACAGATGTTAATCGCGGGGATGTATGAGTTTAGTGGAGAGTATGCTCGTACAGTAGGTTTGCCTAGTAAGTCTGGAGTAGGAGGAGGTATTGTTGTTTCTGTGCCGAATAGAATCGGAATAGGGACTTTCAGCCCAGGATTAGATACACAGGGTAACTCTGTAGTAGGGTATCACATGATCTTAGATCTAGTAAATGAATTAAACCTTAGTATCTTTTAATAGATAAGAATAAGTACTTGTAAATAGAAAAAGCCAACTGTTATCAGTTGGCTTTCTTTTTGGGTGCAAATAATCTATTGCAAATTCTTAGAATTGCTCTCTTCCTGAGAAGTGGAAAGCAGACTCGATAGCAGCGTTCTCGTCGCTATCAGATCCATGTACTGCGTTTTCACCGATTGATTTTGCATATTTTTTACGGATAGTACCTTCAGCAGCTTCAGCTGGGTTAGTAGCACCGATTAATTTTCTGAAATCTTCTACAGCGTTCTCTTTTTCTAAGATAGCTGCTACGATTGGACCTCTAGACATGAATTCAACTAATTCTCCGTAGAAAGGTCTTTCACTGTGTACTTCATAGAATTTTTGAGCGTCTCTTACAGTTAATTGAGTTAACTTCATTGAAACGATTTTAAATCCTCCTTCAGTAATCATGTTGATGATTCCACCGATGTTACCTGCTTCTACAGCATCAGGTTTAATCATTGTAAAAGTTCTGTTCGTTGCCATTATTCTTAAATTTAATTTATTGCAAAAATAGTCTTTTAAATATTACAAAAGTGATAATATTTATAAAAAAGTGTGGTTTAAATCACTTTTATTTAGAAACAGGAATCTCTAATAATCTCTGTGCTAATTCTATCATCTCAGGAGTTCCTGTGTGCTTTTTAGGCTCATCTGATAATTTCACTACATCAGTCCAATATCCTCCCTCTGGAAGAGCTTGAGACATCTTGATTACGATATTCATAGCGTCTAGCCCCACATCATTAGTAAAGTCTGTACCGATACCAAATGACATTCCTATTCTTCCTTTACAGTGATTAGCGATGCGCTCTACTTTTTCAGGGTTCAATCCATCAGAGAAGATAATAGTCTTCTGAGTAGGATCGATATTTAATGATTTGTAATGTGCGATGACTTGATCAGCGAAGTCTAGTGGATCTCCACTGTCATGTCTAACTCCGTCAAATAACTTAGCAAATTTCTTATCAAACTGTTCAAAGAAAACTTTACTTGTATACGTATCCGTTAGCGCGATTCCTAGATCTCCTCTATAAGTATCTACCCAATGTTCTAATCCCATTGAGTTTGCCATTTTGAAACCATACTTAGCTGCGTGGAACATAAACCATTCATGAGCATGTGTTCCAATAGGTTTAGTGTTATACTTCATCGCTAAGTGCACATTACTCGTTCCGATGAAACTGCCATCACCATATTGTTTTAAGGTATCTACCACTAATTGGTGTACTGCATAAGAGTGTCTTCTTCTTGTACCAAATTCAGCAATAGTAATCCCTAATTCTTTGTATTTCTCTATTTTGTTACGCGTATTCGCAATCACCTTTTCTGAAGAGTCTCTTTCAGAATTAGTCATTTTATAATATAGCTCACAGATAATAGACATTAGAGGTACCTCCCATAAGATAGTTCTATACCAATATCCTTTAATATGTACTTCTAGGTCTGGTCCATCTTGTGATATTTCTATTTCTGATGGATCATAGTGATACCCTTGTAAGAAGTCTAGATAAGTAGGGTCTAAGTAAGGACAAGTCTTTTCTAAGAATATCTTCTCTGCTTTTGTTAGTTTTAGTTTAGCCATTTCATCTACGGCAGAGCGCAGTGCTTCAGCAAAACCTGGGGGGTATTTATGTTGTCCTCTATTGATGAAGATATAGGACGCTTTAGCATAAGGGAATTGTTTAATAGCAGCGTACTGCATCGTAAACTTATAGAAATCGTTATCTAATATAGATACGATAACTTGGTTAGTGTTCATTGCTTCCATAGTTTTTTAGATTAATATATCACTTTCTAAGTCAGATTTCTCCACATGAAATTTGAAGTTTAACTTATGCATTAGCTCTAATACTAAGTTTTTATACCAATTCTCTGACTTAGGATGAATATAAATTTTTTCTATTAATTGTTCGATATCCACGTGTATTTTAATACCCTCATTGACTTCTATACCCAGAGGGCTAACATCTGAGATAATACGAACCTCTTTTTCGTATTGAAAACTTTGTCTTTTGAACAAGAAAGGGAAGAACTCATCGTCAAAAGGAATAAACTCTCTTTTGTAATCGATATAGTTTACTTCTCCAATGTACTGATCTATTCGGTTTTCTACAGAGACCGCTTTTTGCAGTCGTTCTAGCGTAGATTGAATAGCGATACCTTCTTTGTTTTTTGTGAATATCTGCCACATCGCGAAAGACTCACATTCATTAAGGTGCCAACTACTGATAACTATATTCTTTCTTTTCTGTTTATAGTGATGTAAGAAATCAGGATTGTCTTGGCTGATTCTTTTTATCTCTTCAAAAGTAGGCTCGCTAAATGTCCCTTCATACTGATCTTCAAATTTGTCAGATCTAGACATGAATAGTTTATTAGACAGTAATAAATCTAAAAACTTAGATAAGTCTAAGTACTTCCATACAACAGTATTCGGATCGCTAGGGAGTGTTATATTTTTACCGTCTTTATACATTTATTCTAATGATTGTAGTGAAACTAATTTAGAGTAAGTACCATTTAACTGGATTAGCTCTTCATGAGTACCTTGTTCTACTATTTTACCTTTTTGCATGACTACGATTAAGTCTGCCTTTTGGATCGTAGATAGGCGGTGAGCTATGATAATAGACGTTCTGTTTTGCATCATATTATCTAGTGCTACCTGTACTAGTTTTTCGCTTTCTGTATCTAATGCAGACGTCGCTTCGTCTAATATCATGATCGGAGGATTCTTAAGCACTGCTCTTGCGATAGACAGACGTTGTTTCTGTCCTCCAGATAATTTGTTTCCAGCATCACCGATATTGGTATCTATACCATGAGGTAGATCTTTGACGAACTCATACGCATTAGCTATTTTAAGTGCTTGCATGATTTCTTCATCCGTAGCATCTTCTTTACCTAGCTTAAGGTTGTTCTTGATCGTATCATTGAATAAGATACTATCTTGAGTTACTAGTCCGATAAGATCACGTAGATCGCTCAGTTCTAAGTTACGAATATCTTCGTTATCTATTTTAATTGCTCCTTCATTGATATCCCAGAATCGAGTCAATAAGTTTGCTATCGTACTCTTACCACTACCAGACTGACCTACTAGTGCTACTGATTTTCCTTTTGGTACTGTAAGGGTAAAGTCTTTTAATACGTACTCTTCTTCGTATTTAAACGAGATATTATCTACCTCTATTTTATCCTCGAAGCTAGACTTCGCTATTGCATTTTCTTTGCTTTCGATAGGATTATTTTCTTCTAATATTTGTAACACACGCTCTGCAGCAGCATTACCACGTTTTAATGAGTATGAGGCCTTAGACATAGCCTTAGCAGGTGTAAGGATATTATAAGCCATACCGATATAAGCAATAAATGCAGCCCCTGTCAGTGTACCTTCACCTAGTACTAAGTGACCACCGTATACTAATAATACAGCGATAGTCACGATACCTAAGAATTCACTAAGTGGAGAAGATAAGTTCTGACGATTAAGGATAGTATTGTTTAGTTCATAGAAACTATGTGTAGAGTCTTGAAACTTTTTATTGAAGTTTTTTTCTGAGTTAAAGCTTTTGATCACTTTTAGCCCAGATAGAGATTCTTCTATAATAGATAAGAAGTACCCTTGTTCTTCAGAAGCCTTTTGTGAACTTTTCTTTAAGGTCTTCCCTACTTTAGAAATGATCACACCTGAGATAGGAACAAATATAAATACGAATAAAGTTAGTTCAGTACTGATTGCAAACATAGCTACAATAGTAAATACGATGGTTAGAGGCTCTCTTACCACTACTTCTAAGATAGATAAGAAAGAGTGTTGTATCTCTAGCACATCAGAAGTGATTCGAGAGATCACATCCCCTTTTCTTTTTTCAGAGAAGAACGATAGTGGTAATTCTAATGACTTTTTATACATCGCATTACGAATATCTTTTAATACCCCATTTCTCAGGAAGGTAATAAAGTACATCGCCCAATAGTTGAATAAGTTTTTTAATAAAAACAACGAGATAATTACAGCAGCCATTACCATCAAGGTATCTTGAGCTCCATGCTCTGCAGTATACTGTGTGATGAAGTAAGACATATAGTCTTCTAAGTAATTCTTGATATGTCCTATACCTGTATAGATAGGTTTCTCTGTAACTTTTTTGGCATCACCAAAAAGCACTGTCAACATCGGGATCAATGCCACAAAAGATAGCGCACTGAATAAAGCGTATAGTATATTAAAAAAAACGTTTAAGTAAGCATAGGTCTTATATGGCTTACCAAAGTGAAGTATCTTCTTAAAGTATTCGTTCATATTTGTTATAATGTAAAAAGCAAAAATAAAGAAAAAAAGACTGGTAGTACTACCAGTCTTTCTTATATGTTCTAATTCAACTTCATTTCGTTGATGATATCTTGAATTTTTTGGTCTAATACTTTCTCCGTTGCCTTCACTTCAGCGATATCGTGTAATGGTTCGTTTACACTAAAGTAGAATTTAATCTTCGGTTCAGTACCACTAGGACGAGCAGCTATCTTCGTACCATCTTCTAGATAATAGATTAGTACATTAGATTTAGGCACATGGATAGGTTCTATTTCATTAGTGAATAAGTTTTTCGCTTCACTAGACTGATAGTCTTCTACACATACTACTCTCTGTCCGATGATTTCAGTAAGTGGATTTTCTCTTAATTCGATCATCATTTGTTTAATCTCTTCAGCTCCAGAAATTCCTTTTTTCACTAGAGAAATAAGGTATTCTTTATAGAACTTATTGTCGATATATAGATTCATTAACTCTCTATAGAAAGAACTACCTGCAGCTTTAGCTACAGCTGCAATCTCACATACTAATAGAGCAGAAGCTACAGCGTCTTTATCACGTACAGCATCACCTACCATATATCCAAAACTCTCTTCACCACCACCGATAAATTTCTGAGTAGGACATTCATTGATAAACTTAGCTATCCATTTAAATCCTGTTAATCCTACTTTACACTCTACACCATAGCTTTCTGCTAAGTCTAGCATCATAGGAGTAGAAACGATAGTAGAACCAATAAATTCATTTCCTTTAAAACCGATATTGCGTTTGTACTGTTCTAGTAAGAAACCTGTCATCATCACCATCGTTTGGTTACCATTTAACAGAATCATATTACCATCTAAGTCACGTACACCTATACCGATACGGTCAGAATCAGGGTCAGTACCGATCACGATATCTGCACCTGTCTCATCTGCTAACTGAAGTGCCATAGTCAATGCTTCTGGTTCTTCAGGATTAGGAGATTTTACAGTAGGGAAGTCCCCATCTGGTTCTGCTTGTTCTTTTACGATGAATACATTCTTATATCCAGCAGCTTCGAATGCTCTAGGGATAAGTTTGATAGAAGTACCGTGTAGAGAAGTATACGCTATTTTTAACTGATCTTTTACAGACTGTGGAGTATCAAAGCTTGCATTCTCTACAGTTGATTGGATAAACGCAGCATCTAGTTCTTCTCCTACATAAGTAATCAGGTTATCATCTCCTTTGAAGTTTACTTCGTTATAGGTTAACCTGTTGATTTCGTCTATAACAGCAGCATCATTAGGAGGAACGATTTGTCCACCATCTTGCCAGTACACTTTATATCCATTGTATTCTGGTGGGTTGTGAGAAGCTGTTAATACGATACCTGCATTACATCCGTAGTGTCTTACCGCGAAAGATAACTCAGGAGTAGGGCGCATCTCTGCGAATAAGTATACTTTAATACCGTTAGCAGTGAATACATCTGCTACTACTTTCGCTAACTCTTGACTGTTGTGACGACAGTCAAAGTTGATAGCTACTTTCCATTCTTGGTTAGGGAATGATTGTTTGATATAGTTTGATAATCCTTGTGTATTTTTACCTAGTGTATATTTGTTGATACGATTTGTACCAATTCCCATTATACCGCGCATACCTCCTGTACCGAACTCTAAGTTTTTATAAAAACTGTCTTTAAGAGTTGCAGGATCAGTATCCATCATTTTTTGAACAGAAGCCTGTGTTTCAGCATCAAAAGGTTCTTTTAACCATAATTCAGCTTTTGCTAAGATTTCTTTTTCTATTTGCATAATATTGATATTTAGTGTGGATTAAAAACCGCTTTGTTCAGCGATTTTATATCTACTAATGTTTGTCTTTGTTTTAAGTATAAGTTCTCCTAAGAATCCCGCTAAGAATAACTGTGTTCCGATGATCATCGTTGTCAGTGATATATAGAACCACGGATCTTGAGTCACTCGGATAGCAGGTAATCCATAATAAAGCTTATACAGCTTATTCGCTCCAATAAAGAAGGCAGCACAGAACCCAATCCCAAAGGTGATAACCCCAAGTGATCCGAATAAGTGCATCGGTCTTTTGCCAAATTTAGAGAGGAACCAAATGGTAATCAAATCTAGAAAACCGTAGATAAATCTACTCATCCCAAACTTGGTAGTACCGTATTTACGTGCTTGGTGGATGACTACTTTTTCACCTATTTTATCAAAGCCTTCATTTTTGGCTAGGACAGGGATGTAGCGGTGCATCTCACCAGATACCTCTATATTTTTAATGACCTCATTTTTATAGGCCTTCAGTCCACAGTTAAAGTCGTTTAGCTGAACACCAGAAGTCTTTCTCGCAGCCCAGTTAAATAGTTTAGAAGGAAGGTTTTTGGATACGACAGAGTCATATCGTTTCTTTTTCCAACCAGATACCATATCATACCCCTCTTTAGTGATCATATCATATAGTACCGGTATCTCATCAGGACTATCTTGAAGATCAGCATCCATAGTGATTACTACATCTCCTAGTGCCTGTGCAAATCCAGCATGTAAAGCCTGTGATTTACCAAAGTTGCGTTGGAAGCGTATTCCTTTAACCTGAGTATCTCTAGCAGCTAGTGCAGTGATTATATTCCACGATTTGTCTTTACTACCATCATCGATAAAGAGAATCTCATAGGTAAAGCCGTTCTCCTGCATAACTTTAGTTATCCACGTATGTAGTTCTGGCAGAGACTCTGCTTCGTTTAGCAGAGGAATTACTATTGATAGATTCATCTAGATTATTTATGATCTTTATTAAAATCAGTATCTACATCATGATTAATTTCAGGATGTGGGTTTACGAATTCTGATTTATTTTTAAATATAGCAGCTAATAATATCCCTAGTATTGAATTTCTAAGTACACTACCTGCCCATAAAAACAATTGTGATTTAGGAGCAAATTGGTTGATATTTCTAGCTTTTTCTAATTGTTCATTGATTTGTTCTTGTGGAAGTCCAGACCCGTCTAATGTTTTGATTAACATATCATAAAGAGATTTGCTGATTTCCTCCTTAGCAGAAGGATCCACGATATTAAAAAGAATATTATAAATGATAATATTCGCAGTCACTCCGATGATGACCATCAAGAAGAATGGAGTAAAACCTTCTCTGAATGTAACATATCCTCCTGCTTTTTTACGAGCAAAATAGATAGTCAGTATCCCTAAGATAACCATCACACCCATATTAAAAAAACCAGCGAAAGTATTGGCAAATAGGGCTTTGTCTGTAAAAAATATTACACTGTTAAATAGTGTGTAATAGATGGCTAATATGATTCCGAAAGTAATACCTACTTTATTTACTGGGTTCTTCATTGGTTATCTATAAATATGATTTACAAATATAATAAAATAACCCTTTTAGAACGGTATGTAATGGGAGTTTGTTAACAGAATGTGCACTAATCATCTTATTTATCTATTCTTTTTATAAAACAGTAAAGTTGTGAAGATGCAGAAGGTCTTGTCGTGCTTTCATTTATTGGTTCTTTCTATACTAGAAGGATATCTAATCTAATAATTTATAAGCATATTGAAAGTGAGTATGTGGAGCGTCTTTTTATCAATGGGAATTAAAATTCATAATCCAGTTTTTTTATTCTGATCTAAAATGTAGCTGTATACCCCCTTATTTGAGCTATAATCTTCTGTTTTTTTAAAATTTTCGGTTCGAAACGCTGTTTTTAACCCTTTTTATAAAAAAAGTATCCTATTTTTTTTAGAATGCTAAAAAGAGATATTTACTGCTAATCTCTTTATTTATAAGGGATAGAAGCTATATTGATACAAATAATGATATGATGTACCTAATATGATACCCCCTTGTAATCCCTTGCGTACACTGGTGTTGGTTCTTATTTGCTCGACAATTCATGGAGAATAAGCCGAGAATGGTGGAGTAGAGAGGTCATTAGTCGAAGAATGATTCTTGTATTGATAGGGGATCTACGACTAATCTAAAATTTGGGTTCTGTGTGGAGGGAGTTATAGGTTGAGTAATTTAATTTTGAGTAAAGGGGCACTTAAATAGAATGAAGTATAGGGGATGTATAGTAGGGTATAGGTTTGTTTGAAAAGCGTTTTTTTTTGATGTGTTTTTATATTGTATTTTAGTATTCTATTTTTATATAAAATGTTTATGCAAAAGAATAATATAGAGGGATGTGGAGCGTAAAAATGATGAAGTATGTTAGATTTAATTTCAGAGTATTTTCATACTCTTTTTAGAGAACATCCAGAGTATGGAGGTATAGGACTCGTATTGATAGGAGGTGTGCTTTTATTCTGTTCTATTAAAGCATATGAGCACATGTATGATCAGACAGGAGGACCTGTGTTTAATATGGCTTGGATACGAAATACCTTTGGAATTAAAGTAGCTAAGTTTTTGAATATCTGTTTTTCTATACTCTTTATTTTGATTGGTATAGGATTCTATCTCGCTTATAAAAAATAAAGAAGTGACTTATATAATATTTACCTATAAGGAGTGTTAGAAACCAAAAGCGCCTTTCTCTTTTCATTAGAGAAAGGCGCTTTTGGCTTTATTTCTTCAAGTTATTTTAGGGGTTTTAGTCCTGTCATTTTTTCTAACGTAGAGAAGAACTGCGTTCTCATCTCAGGAGTCATATTCTTCACACGCGCTTGTCCATGATCTTTTTTAGGAAGTACGTAAGCTTTAGAGTTGACCTTAGCACTAGGTACTACCATAGAGGCACTCCATGTATCTGTCTCGCCATATACATAGATAATGTTATTCGCATCATTCTCTAACCATGTTTTTACTTTTTGGATTAGTGCATCGTTAAAGTTGTTATATGTAGTTCCTTCAGGCATAAAGGTAGCTAACGGGTTAGACGTAAAGCTCACGTATTTCTTGAATGGAGTGATGTCATATCCGTAGTATCCTAGCTGTGTTCCTGACTGATAATAGTGAGATTCGTATCGCTTGATCGTTTGATCACTAAAGAAGTCTATATTACTCACACTAAGGAAGTGTTCTGTTAGTTCATCAATGTTTTTTGTATTTGGGAATGTAGCACATGAGTGACCACTTTGCCAGAATCCGAAGCTGTATTCTAATACTGCGTATTCAAAAGCTTTTTCTAAAGAACCTAAATAGTTAAAAGACAGTCTAGCTCCTTTAGCATACCATTTAAGCTTTTCTAGAATCTGTGTTTTATTTTCAAATAGTTTTACCTGGATATTGTAGATTTTGTCTCTACATGATTTGTCTCCCACATTTGCTAAAAATGGATATATACGAGGCTCTTCTAACGCTTGGTTAAAAGGAGCTACATACGGAATCGCTACATCTACATCATTAGGATAGAAGTATTTATAGTAGATGCTAGTCTGTCCACCTTTGCTAATACCTGTACTGATCCATTTATTGTTTGTATAGATTTCTCTGAATAGTTGGTTGATCTCATGTAAGTCAGCTGTTACTTGTTCCATAGTAAGATACTGCCATGGTTTGCCTTCAGGAATAGACTCTCCGAAGAATCTGTGTTCTATATTTAAATAGTTACTCTGTAGATAGTTTACCATTTCGCTAGCACGTACATATAGATCATAACCGTTAGTCTCCATAATCATAGGGTGATCAAAATCCTTGTGATAGAAGTGTACCTTTTGATAAAAATAACCTTCAGAAGGATCTGTGTGATCTACTTGTTGTCTTACTCTAAGTTCATACAATAGATATGAGTCATCTTTAGACTCTAGTTGTTTGAATGTTACATTCTTTAAGTTGTACAGAGCCTGTTCTACTTTTTTCTGATCAGGGTGTGCGACTGCCAGCACTGTAATCAATAAGAATACGAGTGTGATTAATTTTTTAAACATAATGTTTTAGTCTTAAATAGGGTTAGTGTTTTCAAAGATAGGATTGTTAAAGCTTCACTAAAATATAAAAATGTTAAAATGCGAAAATTTTTGTATATTTAGTTTCAAAATTAAAAGAGTTATGAGCGATCAAAGTATGAGTATTCGTGTTTTAGAGGTAGGCGGCTTTAAAGCTACTGGAGTGATTAATATGTCTTATGCTAACTTTAGCGACAAGGATAAATATCCTTATGCATTTGTTATAGAATTATCACTTGTAGAGACAGAGCGTGAGTACCCTACATGGGAAGAAAACGAACGATTAGAAGAAATAGAGAATAATATCATAGATATCTTAAGAAGAACTCAGTCAGATATACAATATATAGGTAAAATGACGCGCAGGGGTGTAAGAGATATCTTTTGTTATTTAGCGAGTGATGATGTAGATGGAGAGGCTATAGGAGGATATTGTGATACTATAGAAGATACTATAGATATACATATAGAGATAGAAGAGGATAAGGATTGGGAGATAGTGTCTAAGCTTATTAGTTGATAACGAATAGGATATTATAAGGGATTGATAAAATCAGTAAATAAAGTAAAATAGTTATTTGATTTTTCAAATTATATTGTACATTTGCAATCTGAAATAAAATACATAAGTATAACTAAAAAGTTATCGGAAGTTTACACCTTTCTTGAAAATAGAAAGCTTCGAAATGGAAGGTAGCTCACAATTTAAAATAGAATTTATCATGAGAAAAGGTATTCACCCAGAAAATTACAGATTAGTAGCATTTAAAGATATGTCAAATGATGACGTATTCATCACAAAATCAACAGTAGAGACTAAAGAAACAATCGAAGTTGACGGAGTAGAATACCCAGTGTACAAAATGGAGATCTCTCGTACATCTCACCCATTCTACACAGGTAAATCTAAACTTATCGATACTGCAGGACGTATTGACAAATTCAAAAACAAATACGCTAAATTTGGTAAATAATTTTAGCTTATCATATACGAAAGCCTCTCAATCACTTGAGAGGCTTTTTTTATAGTTTATATACATCTGATGTGGTGAGATATGCGTCTCTAGAGAGTGTGTATAATACTTGCTTTCCTTTGGTTTGTATAAAGGCAATGACATTATTGTTCTTGATCGGGAAGTGTATGTATAGTTCTTTTCCTTCTTCTATCATCCTGATACCGTAGGTCTCAATACTATTTATGGTGTGATGTTCAAATTCGGTGTAGTTATGTGTGCTGACTTGTCCATCTTCACTGGTGATAGTATATTTTCTTTTTTCGAATGTGATGGTGAAGTGTTTATTGTTTTCATCTGTAGCCTTCCATTCACCTTGATAAGTATCAGAGCCACTACAGCTAATTAATAGTGTACATAGGACGAGACCGAATAATAGCAATAGTTTTTTCATAATATTTTTTATTTTAAAGATAAAGGATTTATTTTGAAGTAGATAGGTTGTGGAGTGAATTTGTTATGTATGAATAGAGTATTATTTAATTGATCGTTATCACTGTTTTTTACTGTAGATTCGTTAACTTTAAACCTTTAAAATCTTGAATTATATACTATGAACTATATCTTATTCGATGGAGACGTAAGAACAGCCTTATTGCCGTTTACGTTTACTAGACCAGTAGCAGATATTCGTGTAGGAATATTGACTATCCGCGAAAAATGGGAAAATTACCTGCGTTATACAACTACAACTCTGACAGAGGAATATTTATCTACTAAATATCCAATGATAGAGGTGGAGAATAATGTAATGATTAATGCGGCTTATCTACCTAATCAAGAGGTAGCTGATTTAATTAAGGAATTACAACCTATGCAGGCTGTTATCTATAATGAAGATATAGTGGCGTTCTATACACAAGACTCTCAAGAAGAAGTGAACTTCGATGACTATGAGTTATTGGTATGTGAGAGTGAATTGATGAAGATAGAGCACAAATGGGATATATTCGAGAAGAACGACGCTGCTATTCGTGCAGATTTTGCTTTAATTACAGAAGATAGAATATCAGAAGACATTCCGAAGAGTGTAAATGTAATCGCTCCAGAGAATGTATTTATAGAAGAAGGAGCTAAGTTAGCATTTGTAACATTAAATGCTTCTACAGGGCCTATTTATATCGGTAAGAATGCTGAGATCATGGAAGGTTCGGTTATTAGAGGGCCATTTGCACTATGTGAAGAAGCGCAGGTGAAACTAGCAACTAAGATTTATGGAGCTACTACTGTAGGGCCTCACTGTAGAGTAGGTGGAGAAGTGAGTAACTCTGTGATGTTTGGATATTCTAATAAAGGGCATGACGGATTCTTAGGTAATTCTGTATTAGGAGAGTGGTGTAATCTAGGTGCAGATACAAATAACTCTAATCTAAAGAATAACTATAGTCCTGTGAAATTATGGAGCTATGAGACTCAATCGTATGAAAATACAGGTTTGCAGTTCTGTGGTTTAATGATGGGAGATCACAGTAAGAGTGGTATTAATACCATGTTCAATACAGGAACTGTAGTGGGGGTGGGATGTAGTATCTTCGGAGGAGGATTTCCTAAGACATTTTTACCAAGTTTTACTTGGGGAGGAGGAGAGTCTTCTGAAACATATAAAGTAGAGAAAGCTCTAGAAACGATGAAAATAGTGATGGCTAGACGACATGTAGAATTAACTCCTATAGATGAGGAAATCATGCATAATGTAGCAGCAGAAACAGAGATTTATAGATTTCAACAATATCTAAAGAATAGATAAAAATAATCCCCAAAGTAGACTAACTGCTTTGGGGATTTTATTAATAATACGATACGGTACGAGGCCTATCGTAGTTAAAGTCTGGTAGATTCATATTGTACTGTCTAGAGTTAGCTCTGATGACGCTAGATCCTGTATCAGGCATAGTAGGGTAGAAAACAAGAGAGAGTGCTACTTTACTAAAAACTAGATAATCATTATAAGCAACAAGTCCGATGCTGAATCTAGAATAGAATTTAGAATCAAATAAGTTTTCGCTCTTATTCGTAATAAAGGCACCTTCGAAACTGAAATAAGGGTTAAAACGGAATCCTTTCCACTCATAAGGCGCGTAAGACTGCCATTGGTAAGCGAAGGCTAGACGTTTTGATCCTGTTACTTTCTGGGCACGTATTCCTTGGATTACATTATCCAATCTAAGTTCATCTCCGATGTGATCATAACGATTATATCCATAGATAAACTGAGGAGTAAAGAAGTGTCTAAAACGCCAGTTTCCCATAATAAATAGCTTAGTGAAATAGGTTCCTTCTAATCGTAAAGCGCCTTGCTCTGAATTATTGCCATAGAAGTAGCTTCCCCATTCGACATTGCCAGAGAAATAGCCAAGTCTAGTATATCCTCCCATTGCTAGTTTGGCTCCATAGTAGGCTCTTCGCTTGCCGTACTGATCTCTCATGCCTCCTGTCAGTGCGAATACTTTACCGACTTGGACGTCCTCAATAATATTATAGTTAAAAATGTATTGATCTTGGACGTAGTTGATGGAACTTAAACTAACAGAAGCTAAATAGGTACTCTGATCTCTATAGAATCCATATGGATCATATTGTTCTTGTGGACTTTCTACATAGTTTTGTTTTATATATCGCAGTGAGGTTCTAAGATTGGTAATAACAGGTTTGTCCTTATAGCTTTTAAACAAAGGAATAGAATATCCTGCCCACGTATCTACTGTATTATACTTGCGTGATTCGTAACTGTAATTATTATTAATATCAGGTAGAGAATCTCTTCTAAAATGCTGAGATAAGGTCACGCCTCCTGCCCATTTAGCATAAGGAGAGTAAAAAGGTCTGTCTACTACAATACCTTTTACATAGTCTCCCCAAACTTGTTTATTATATAATAGATTAGCTCTTATGAAGGTATTCTGAATATTGTTAACCGTATAATCGAAGTATACCCCTTGTTTTTTTTCTTTGTATCTATTCGTATACTGAAGAATCACGTCATGTCCTAGACCAGCAAAGTTTCTGTCACGTAGTTTTATCCTATAAGATGAAGTAGAGATAGAGCCGGTTGGGTATATACTCCAAGAGTCTAACTCCCTTATGAGGACATCTACAGAATCTGGATGTGATGTAGGAATAGGATACATTGTTACTTTTCTGACAAAGCTCTGGGTACGCAAAAGACGCTCACTTTCTTTAATCTTTAAAGAGTCAAAACGCTCTCCTTCTTTGAAGATTAGAAAGTTCTTGATGGTAAAGCTTTTTGTTTTGAAGTGGAGCTTATTTCCTATTTCCTCTACTTTGTTTTTAGGTGTCTTTAGAGAGTCCGTATCAGAAAACCCAAAAGGGTCTAATGTCTTGATATAGATATTGCGTATAACTTTTCCTTCGCCTAATTCTAGGTGTTGGTTTGTTTTTATATCGGGAGCATTCGCTATAAGCTTCTTGTTATTCTTATAAACAAGTTTGTTGAAAAAACGTCCTACTTTTGTTTTTTTACTTTTTTGTTCGAAGTTTTTAAAAATTCGAGTGGTGTCTCTCTCTATTAACTTAGGTGCTTCATGTTCAGAGTAATGCACCTTAACATAAGACAAAGAATCTTTCTGATAAGGTTGATTTTCTTGTGCATTACTAGCTGTAAAGCATAGTGTAAATAAGATAATAAAAAAGCTTAGATAACGCATTCTTGTTTAGAAACTTAGATGTATAACGCTAAAATTACGTGTTTATTTCTAAATCTCTTATATAATCTTCGTGTTCGTAGAAAAATAATTCAAAAAGGTTCATTTTATCATTAAAGAAATCATAGATCTCATTCCAGGTTTTTCTGTTATTGATACAAACATTAGGTTGTTCTATCCAAATACGGCTGATTAATTTACCGTTTTCTAGGTAGAAGTTTCTTTCAAAAATAGCTTCAGGAAGATATTCTTCAAGTAAGATTGTTTTTAGAGATTCAATCTTTTCGAAATAGATTTTTCTTTTTTCTTCGTCTTTGTGTTCTATGTCTAATAAAACTTGTGCTTTTTTGTTATCAGCGTAGAATTTAAAAGAGAAATCTTTAATCTTAGTATTGTGTAATAACCATTTGCGAGGATATTCATCTGCAAAAGTTATCCAGAATTCTTTTTTTATTCGTTGTGCTTCTTCTTTGCTAAACATAGATAATAAAATTGTAATTTTAGTAGTTGTAATTTATACGTGTACAAAAATATGACTTTTGATTCTCTTTTACATAGAATACCTGAAATTAAAAGTGTTAATCTACTAGGAGTAGAAGCACAGCAACTGATGGTGCCTGAAGAAAGGCGCCCTTACTTAGCTGTAGATGATTTCATTAAGAAGGATCCGAGATATTCTGCTGTGATGATGCTTTTATACCCTAAAGGAGAGGATACTTCTATCTTATTAATCGAAAGAGCTAGCTGTGGTGGAGTGCATTCAGGACAAATAGGATTCCCAGGAGGGAAGTATGAGGAAGAAGACTTGTCATTAGAGAGGACAGCGCTAAGAGAAACGGATGAAGAAATAGGAGTGTCTCCTAGTAAAATACAAGTGCTAAAAGCGTTTACGAGGGTGTATATACCTCCTAGTAATTTTATCGTACAACCTTATTTAGGAGTGATAGACCATACGCCTAAAATGACATTAAGTGTAGATGAGGTAGCTAGTGTGATAGAGATGCCACTCAAGACTCTGTTAGACGACAGCATTGTCAAAGAGGTAGGGCTACAAACTAGTTATGCTAAGTTTATAGATGTGCCAGCGTATGTATACAAAGATTTTACGATTTGGGGAGCTACGGCGATGATGTTAAGTGAGTTAAAGGAGACAATTAAGCAGATATATAAGTAGGTTATAAAAAAAATATTGATTCTTTATCTGTTCTGTTATTCAGTATATTAGTGTTTATTTAATACTATTTAGTATTTAGAAGTATGACTTATTTCATTTAATTAACAAAGTAGAGGAGTAAAAGTTGTAATTTTGTAGTTCGAACCAATGTGTGTGAATTATGGGATTGTTTAAAAGAAATCCATTTGGTCATATTTTATTTTTAAAGAAGTGGATAATTAGGGTTTTTGGATTTGCAACGCATCAGCGTTTCCGTGGCTTTAATAGCTTACAAATAGAAGGCTCTGAAGTGCTTAGGCAATTGCCAGATAGGCATGTATTATTTATTTCAAATCACCAAACTTACTTTGCTGATGTGGTAGCAATGTACCATGTATTTAATGCAAGTCTTAAAGGACGTGAAGATTCTATCAAGAATATATTTTATATCTGGAAGCCAAAGTTAAATCTGTATTATGTAGCTGCATCTGAAACAATGAAGGCTGGATGGTTACCGCGTATATTAGCTTATGTAGGGGCTGTGACGGTAGATAGAACTTGGAGAAGCCAAGGAAAAGAGTTAGAAGAAAAGAGAGAAGTAAATCAAGATCAAGTAGAGAATATTAAAGTAGCTCTAGATGATGGATGGGTAATCACTTTCCCGCAAGGGACTACTAAGTCTTTTAAACCTATCAGAAAAGGAACTGCTCATATTATTAAGAATTATAAGCCTATTGTAGTTCCTATCGTAATAGATGGTTTTAGAAGGTCTTTTGATAAAAAGGGATTACACCTTAAGAAAAAAGGAATTCTACAGTCTATGGTTATTAAGGAGCCTTTAGATATTGACTACGAGAATGATACTATAGAGCAAATCGTAGAAAAAGTAGAGATGGCGATAGAGCAACACCCTTCTTTCTTAAAAGTGATTCCAGAAGAATTTATAGAAGAGGAGAAGGCATTAAATGAAAAAAGAACTTATAGATATTATAAAAAAGACGAACGATAGTTCGTCTTTTTTTGTTTAGGGTTTAGGGTAAAATGTTTAGGCGTCTTTTTAGGGAATAGGTTAAAGTATTATCTTTATCGTTTATTTATACAAAAAAGGAAAGATGTGCTTTATGGAGCAAAAAGATAAACGATTAGACGAAATAAAAGAATTATATGATCAGTTGGTGATGGGAGATGATTTGTCTAATGCCAATGAAGAGCAAAAAATAGAATTATATCATAAGAATCAGGAGGTATCCGAACAAATATTATCTATTATAGAAGAAATCTTAAGGGAAGATGCTTTAGATAAGGATGCGCTATTCTGGAAGATACGAATCTATAATGGGCCATACTATGACGATGTCTCTGTGATGATGTCTACAGCACAAGAGATTATAGATAAACTGCCTACTGATAAGAAGTCTGTGTTTAGTGCTTTTGATTGGTTATCTTGGATCTATGAGACTAAATTAGAGCTTAAAGAGAAAGCAATTGAGGTGCTACATGATAAGTTAATTGAAATATCGTTATTAAAAGACGATTATAGTCTGCAAGATAAAGAGTTCGGAGAGACTTATTATATGATAGCTTATCTATATCGTGAGTTAGAAGATTATAGTACAGCAGTATCTTTTTATAAGTTAGCTTATGATCACTTCCCAGATCACTATTATGCTACTTATCAAGGAGGACGATTATTTTTAGAAAGAGGGGAGTATAATGAGGCTTATGAACTATTAAACTCTTTCTATATCTTTCATGGAAATGAGTATAGTGTCAATTTTGGAAAAGAAATAGAAGAACTGTATAAAGCAGGTAAATTAGAGGGGTATTGGAATTTAATCTCTTTATTATATCATATCGGTATTGATTATCCTGAAGAATTCGGAGCGAAGAATACACGTGAATATGGAATGAGGTTCGCTGATATAATAGAGGAAGAGTTAAAAACTAACCCTGAGAATGAAATAGTACTTCGTATGAAAATACGTTACTATCTCGTAGTAGAAAAAAATTCAAAGAAGGCTTTCGAAACTTTAGGTAAGTATTATTCAGTGGTAAAGGAAGTGACTAGTTCTCTATTTTTTACTTATTATGAATTAGCAGAGAAATTTGGTGTGTCAATAGAGGATTATCCTATTCGATGTGATAGTTTTTATGGGTACAACTTGATGACTCGTTTTCTAGAAAAAGCTGGAGAACTAAAAGGAGAAGATAATGAAAGGGCATTAAAGTACTATGAACAGGCAAAAGAAATAGGAGGATTAGTCATCCCTCAACTTGATGCTTATTTTGATAGAGGAGAAGGCCCAAAGGTGAATAATAATAGTCATGGCTATGCGATGCTGTGTAATAACCTGGGAATAGCGATCAGAAATGTATCTAAATTAAAGGAAGATACTTATGAGACTGATGACTGTAGATATGCCTTAACCCTTCATCGCAAAGGGTATGAGTTGTCTCCATTTATAGAGAACTTAGACAATGGTTTGTTTTTAGCAGAAACATTAGAAGAGTTTAGAGAAGTTGAGTATTTCTCTCAAGAACTATTAACGTATCACGATGAGTTTAGCAGTGAGTGGATGTCTGTTCAAGGACGTATTTTAAAGAATCATATTAATGCTGATCAATATGAGGAGGCAGAGTTATTTTATTACAGCTTAAAAGAGCGATTTGAACAAAAAGAAATAGAGGATGAGGACATTGTATCAGAGATGATCTATATGGCAGCAGACTTCTTTACTTATGTGAGATATAAGAAGCACGATTTTTATAAAACTATTGAATTAACAGAAGAGTTCTTCAGTAACCCTATGTATTTTGATTTAGTAGATGAGGTAGCGAAGGTTAATTATTGGTTTAGTTTAGCTTGGTCTTATCATGGGTTAAATGATAGAAATAATGCAAGTAAGTATTTTGATATGATAGTCGATGCTTTTGATGGACATGGGCGCTATCAGAGTACAGTAGATGAAATTCCTCAAGAATACAAGTTACCTAGTGAGGAACGTGAAGCTGTTAATCGATTATGGCATTTGGCACAAGTAGAGGTTAATGTTACACAGAATTATTCTTTAATGGACCATACAGCGAATATTAAGTATTTGGCTGATATCGTTGATTATGTACAACAGGGACAAGAGACACCTGCTGAATATTGGGTAAGTGAAGAATACCATTTAAAAGTATGTCCTAAGAATTTAAGAGAAAATACTAAGGAGGTTATTTATGATACATCATTAGATTTTTATTTTAAAGAAGGAAATTATACTATTCGTTTTAATATAGATGAACGCGAAGAGAAAGTAAGGAAGCTATTAGGGTTAATCTCAAAAAAGATTTGGGCAAAAGAAGTTTATACTTATTATTACTTCTATGAAGATGATGAAGAGACTTCTAATGATTATGAAGTCTATGGCGGAGGGAAACGTCCTGATCTTGATAAGGTCGCTCAACAATTATGGAATACCTGGGTAGAGAAGATTAAAGCAGTAAAGTAAAGGAGGCTCCTAGTAAGGTATTAAATAAGTTAAAACGACGTATCAGTACGATGTTCTAATAAAATGAAACATGAGCAGTCATGTATAGTTAATATAGCTATATATGGCTGTTTTTTTTGTTTCATTAAATGTGAAGAAATAGGTTAAAAGGAAGCATAAATAAAGTATTTTAAAAAGAATATGTTTTTTATAACTATTGTGTTTTTTACTTGTTTTTGGTTGTTTTTATGATGGTAAGTTTGTTTTTTAAGTTAAAAAATATTGATTAATGATAGTTGTTTATGTTTGTGTGTATTGTGCTGTGTGACTGTATGCGAAATATTCTTGTTTCATGTTTTTAAATATGTGACTTTTTAGATGTCTTGTTGTCTTATTTACAGAAGTTAACCATTCATTTTTGTGTAAAGTATACTTATAAGGTATATAATATATCTAAAAAATAAAGTATGATATATATCATGTAACAAAAATAGGAGCTTGAATTACCTAATAATCGGATTTTGCGATAATATTTTTAGTAATATTTACAAAATAAGGGTAATTTGGTTTATTATTTTCTTTACTTAAACATGATTGGTAAATAAAGTTTAATAATTTATTGTGTAATGGTTGTTTTTTGTTCGTCATTTTAAGTTTATATATATGATTTTCACAAAACTGATCTTGCATTGTTAAAAAATGTTTTTAAGTAAGAAATAAGTAATAAATTTGCACTGCTTTAGAGAAAAATATGAATATGCGAATATTTATATTTAAGTCCCCACTTATCTAGGCATGTACCACATATTGTATCAATATGTGGCGTATGATCTTGTGCGTTGAGGGCAGCTTCCAAAGCATTGCATTAACACCACCTAACGCATGAAATTTTTGAGTAATCCTTATAACGCAAAAAGTGATAAAGCTATCTTCGAAAAGATAGTGCAGCTAACTATTGTATTAGTGGCTTTGCAGTTTTTATTATCGCTAATCAATATTAATATTACGTTTGGATACTTCATCCTACCTATCATATACGTTATGATAAAATATGACCGTACAGAGGTCAATATCTTTAATAAATTACAATTACATTTTGTAGGTACTTTAGGAGTACTATTATTAGCTTTTAGTGAAATGACAATGCTATATGAGATTGTTAACCTACTTTTTTTGGTAGGATATCTATTTGCTATTTGTAAAAATATAAACTCAGTACACGCAAAGAACTTAAGTTATAAGGCATTTAACTTTATTAGCTTTTTTAGTTTTTATGCTGTTGCTGGTACTGTAATTTGTTTTTTCTATTTCCTAATGGATTTATTTGATAAGAGCTATGGAGTAACAAGTTCTTTCTTATTTGGTGGAATAGATTTCTTTGCTATTTTGTTTTCGACACTTACTTTGATTGTTAGTCGTTCAGAAGAAACTGTTGAAAATGAAATTAAGGAGGTAACAAATAAAATTATAGATGCTCCAGTGTTGAATGTTGTTGTTACTGATGCATTAGAGAAAGAAATGAGTGGTCAAGTAGAGAGCATTATTCAATACTTTGAAAACTCAGAAGAGTATTTGGATACTAATTTCTCTTTAGATCATTTGGCTAAAGAAGTTGAGATGAGTAAACATCACTTGTCAGAAGTTATCAATCACGATATGAATACTAGTTTCTATCAGTTGTTAGCAAAGTATAGAATTAACCATGCGAAATTTTTAATAGAAAAGAAACAGAACTTGACTATTGAGGCGATAGTAGATGAGTGTGGATTCAGTAGTAAGTCAACTTTTAATAAATATTTTAAATATTTCGTTGGCCAGACACCATCAGGGTATAGAAGTTTGGTAGCGTAAGGATAAGTTATGGAAGAATATTTATACATACTTATTTTATCAGCAGCAATCGTTTTCGCATGTATATCTTACTTTATAAATAATAGATTAGTTAGTAAAAGAAGTTCTCAGAGAATTTTAAATTGGTTTTTACTATTTATGATTCTTCATTGTACAGTAACTATTCTAGTGAGATTCTTTTTTGAAGAAGAAACATTTGTTTATTTAGGGATGCCGTTTGGAATATTTTATGCACCATATTTTTACTGTTGTTTTAAAACATTTGCAAAAGAGGTTAAAGAAAATGCTGATACTGGTAAAAGTGCAGTAGCATTTTTTAAAGATGATTATATTCACTTTGTACCAGGGGTTCTTTTTTTTCTGAAAGTCTATAGGTATTATTAATCATCAGACAATAAAGTATTAAGCCTAATGTATAAAAGGCCTTTATTAAGATATTTACATATTACAATAGATTAAAAGATCAATGCTTAAAATAAGGAGTATAATTTTTTCTACGAGCTCAAAGGCATCAACTGTTGGTTCTTAGCGTCTGATATCAGTTTTTATCTCGGGGAGTTTAACCACCAAAAAAAGGACGATCTTAATATATTCAAGACGTTTAGTTTTTCTCTCTCACTATATAATTAAAGCTTGATAAATTAGATTATTGTATATGTATATTTTTAAGTTTTTCTATTTCTAATTGAAATCTCTCTATTTTTTTAATTCTTCTATGTTCTAGTATTTTTTTGTCTTGAGTGTGTAATTGATATGGTTCTTTATCTCTTAGTACATGATATATTGCGATTAGTAATTTATGAGCTATAGCGATAGTGGCCTTTTTCTTTCCTCTACGATTAGAAATATGATAATGTTTTACTGCAAATATGGGATTGTCTTTGGATCGTATTGCAACCCAAGCAGCTTCAACTAAAGAGGCTTTAAGATATTTATTGCCTTGTGTTATTCTTGTAGAATACTTTTTACCTGCACTTTCATTATTACCAGGGCATACTCCTGCCCAAGAACTTAAATTTTGATGGTCTGGAAAGTAAGACATATCATTACCAATTTCGCCTAGTACACTTAAAGCTAATTGTCTTGATATCCCAGGAATAGTTTCCAGTAATTCTACATCTTTTTGCATACTAAATCTATACTGTTCCATTTGAGCTTCTAATTGTGCTATTTGTAAGTTGATATTATTAATGGATTCTAGTATGAGATTAAGCATAAAAATATGATGCTTGGTTACATTTCCTTTTAAAGCCTTGACTAACTCTACTCGCTTATTTCTTAAAGAACCTTTTGCCAAATTTGCTAATATTTCTGGATCTGTTTGTCCTTGAATGATAGCTTGAATCATTTGCATTGCACTTACTCCAAATACATCACTAACTACACTACGTAATTTTATATTAGCAGACTCTAATACATTTTGCAGTCTGTTTTTCTCGGCTGTACGAGAAGAAACAAGTTTTCTTCTGTGTCTATATAGTTCTCTTAATTCTCGTATTTCTTGTTCAGGTATAAAACTACCTTTAAGTAAACCAGAGAGTAATAATTTACAAATCCACTCACTATCTTTTTTGTCTGTTTTCTGTCCAGGAACATTTTTGATATGGCGAGCGTTAACAAGAATAACATGGCAATAATCTTCTAAGATGCAATAGACAGGACGCCAATAAACTCCAGTACTCTCCATTGCAACCTCTGTTATGGAGTAACTCTGTAACCATGCTACTAATTCATAAAGATCATCTGTAAAAGTTAAGAATGTTCTTGTTTCTGTTTCAAAATCACTACCTTTAATGGTAGCTACAACTGTGTCTTTGTGAACATCTAATCCACAACCACGGTCTAAGATAAAGGGTAATCCATTGACAGCCATAGGTCGTATATTTTGATTTATTGGTACTAAGATATCGTTTTAAGCGATAACCTTTTTGGTTTGATACGCTTATGACTTTAATGGCTGTTGGTGATACCCGATATCATGTGTGTTTTTATCTCATAATTAAAGTTTCTTGTTGAAGATGAGGAATTTGTAGATATGTTATTTTATAATAATAAATATGTATTGTTGTGATAAAATGCGTAATTTGCAACTTGGTTTAAATTCAACTAAGTAGAAAAAGATTTATAATGATTATACAACCTAGAACTAGAGGATTTATTTGCTTAACTTCTCATCCAGAAGGATGTGCAGAGAATGTAAAAACGCAAATCGAATATGTTAAGTCTAAAGGACAAATAGTAAACGGACCTAAAAAGGTATTAGTAATTGGAGCTTCTACAGGATTTGGATTAGCTTCACGTATTTCTGCTGCTTTTGGTTCTAATGCAGCTACAATTGGTGTGTTCTTTGAAAAACCAGGTACAGAAGGTAGACCAGGTACAGCAGGATGGTATAATTCTGCAGCTTTTGAAGAGCAAGCTAAACAGGCTGGTATTTATGCAAAGAGTATTAATGGAGATGCTTTTTCTGACGAAATTAAGAAAGAAACTATAGAGCTAATTAAAAAAGACTTAGGTCAAGTAGATTTAGTTGTTTACAGTTTAGCTTCGCCACGTAGAACTCATCCAAAGACTGGTGTAGCTTATGCTTCAGTATTAAAACCTATCGGAGAACCTTTCACTAATAAAACAGTAGACTTCCATACAGGTGTTGTATCTAATATTAGTATTGATCCTGTTAAGGAACAAAGCGATATTGATAACACTATTGCTGTAATGGGGGGAGAGGATTGGAAATTCTGGATTGAAGACTTAAAAGCAGCGGGTGTTTTAGCAAATGGAGCTAAAACAGTTGCTTATTCTTATATAGGACCTGAATTAACTTACCCTATCTATAGAAATGGTACTATAGGTATGGCTAAAAATGATTTAGAGGCTACGGTACCAGTAATTAATGATTTACTTAAAGATCTTAATGGTGTATCTTATGTTTCTGTAAATAAGGCTTTAGTTACTCAATCAAGTTCTGCTATCCCTGTTGTTCCTTTATATATTTCATTATTATATAAAGTAATGAAAGAGAAAAATATTCATGAAGGATGTATTGAGCAAATGCAACGTTTATTTGCTGATCGTTTATATGGAGGTAGTTTAGCTTTAGATACAGAAGGACGTATTCGTGTTGATGATTGGGAGATGAGAGAAGATGTACAATCTGCAGTAGCTAAGTTATGGGAAGAGGTAACTTCAGAGAATATCGAAGCTATTTCTGATTTAGCTGGATATAGAAAAGACTTCTTCAACTTGTTTGGATTTGAGTTTGATTCAATTGATTATACATTAGAATCAGATGAGCTAACAACAGTTGCTAGTTTGAAATAATAGACAAGATTATTGTTATATATAAAGCCCCTTAATATTCGTATTAAGGGGCTTTTTGATTAGTTATTCTTCTAAGTGATTCTGTTTTATCTGAGTAAGTATTAAGTTTATTTTATCTTCCAATACCTCAATATAGTTTCTTAGTTCAAGTTGAGTTTCGAAAGTTATTGTTTTATCTTCTAGTACTTCTAGAAGAGGTATAATGGATGTAATTTCAAGTTGTCTGAACATAGGTAGCATTTTATGAGCTATATTTCCAATTTGTTCTAAGTCAAAATCTTCTTCAGCATAATGCATGTCTAATAGGTTCTCTTCTGTACTTTCTATAAAGATTACTAGAAGGTTCCTTAAAGCATTAAGATCATCTCCAATAAATTGTTTTAGTGTATTCGTGTTATAAGTAGCACTTATTGTTGTTTGATTATTAGCGTCTTCAATGTTCTTTTCTTTAGTTCTAGAACTGTTTAATTGATAGTCAAGATTAAGAATATTAGAAATTAGAATTAGTAACTCTGTAAGCTGTAATGGTTTTGGGTGCGCAGAAGCAAACCCTGCTTGAGTGAATTCTTCCATTGTAATATCTCTTTTACCAGAAAGTGCTATAACAGGAATGGTCTTAAAATCAGTATTTTTCTTTAAATGACTTATAAGCTCAAATCCGTCCATCTTAGGCATCTGAATATCACTAAGTATCAAATTGTATTGATCTTCTTTTAAAATAGCTTCTATGGATGTAGGATCGAAAGTTACAGTGACTTTATTAAATAAAGGAGAAAGAATCTCTTCCATCAATTGTAACTGTACTTTATCATCATCTATAACAACTATATTTATCCTATTAAGAGATTGGAATACAGATTGTAAGTCATTGGTGTGTACAATTATATTGGTGTCTTCTTCAGCTTCTATAATAGGTATTGTAAAGGTGAAGGTAGATCCTTCATTCAATATACTCTCTACATGAATAGTTCCTCCTAATAATTCAATCATTCTTTTAGAAATATTAAGTCCTAATCCAGTACCTCCAAATTTCTTTTCTATTCCATCATGAGCTTGTTGAAACTCGTTAAAGATATTCTTAGTTTGGTTAGCTGCTATTCCTATTCCAGAATCAGAAACTTTAAAGACTATATATTCTTTTTCTTTCGTAACACTAACATTCACTCCTCCTTCTTGTGTAAACTTGATTGCGTTAGTGACTAAGTTTGTTAGTATTTGCTTTATACGATGCGGATCTGAGACAAAGTTGCTATTTAAGCTATCTTCAATTGACCAATTTAATTTTATGTTTTTGTTCTCAGCATTAGGCACTAGTATATTACATGTGTTATCTACTAGTTCTTTAGGGTTGAATGCTTTCTGTTGTATACTTATTTTGTTGTTCTCTAATCTAGAGAAATCTGTTAAGTCGTTGACTAAATTTGTGATATACTTAGAAGAAGACTTAATGTTGTTAACGTACTTCTGTTGTTTGTTATCAAGGTTTGTTTGATCTAATAAATCAGTAAAACCAATAAGTCCCCCTAGAGGAGTCTGTAAATCATGAGTTACTGTAGCGAGCAGCATAGACTTACTGCGCAGTAGCACTTCATTCTCTTTATTTAGTTTTTCTAATGCATTTCTGTATTCCTGTGTTTGATTGATATCCCTAATGATAATCCACCCTAGTATTAAAACTACGATTAGTGCAGTCCCTCCGATATACGCGATATTGGTAGAAGCAGCGCTAATTCTAGATTTTGACTCATTGATCTTTTGATAAGATAGTGTAAGTATATTTTGTTCTACATTCTGTAGGATACCTCTTAGCTGATCAGTGATAATCTTGTTTTCTTTCAGTAAACGTTGTTCTTGGTTGAGCAAGTTGTTTTGTTTGTCATTGATTTTCTCTTGTGTAGCGATAAGGATACGCTCCATTGCATTGATAATAGAGTCAGATATACTAGGATAGTTAATAGTTGTTTTAATAGTATCAGTATGATCTCCTTTGAATAACCTTGCCCAACCACTTCTTTTCTCCTTTTCTTTACTTTGGATTACGATAGGTTGTATGTTTTTCTCTATTTCTTCACGGATATTGTAGATTTCAGAGAAAGCCTCAGTGTATTTGTTTTCAGCAGAAAGATCTTTTCTAGCTTTGATAATGTTTTCAAAACTGACTTTTTTACGAGAAAGTAGGTCTTTAACAGAGTCAAGCTTCACTACTGTAATAGGATCTTGTACATGTGTTTGTACCAAGTTAATTTGCTTAACGATGGTGTCGAGCTCTTTATAATAGAGCTTGATATCTTTACTATTACCACTCAGAATAGCTGTTCTACTATAAGCTTCACTACTGTATAGGTTATTGATAGCACTAGTAACTAAGAAGATTTTATTATTTTCTTCAATTACATGCTCCTCAGGAATAGTAAATTTTTTAGCCTCTTTATAAATATACGCTCCAGAGAATAATGCAGCTGCAAATAGCGTAAAGTATAGAAAGAGAATCTTCGCTTTTATAGATTTAGGTGGCTTCATGTATAGATAAAGTTTGGTGTAAAATTACAAAAGAGAGTTCAATGATTGTGTTAAAAGCAATAGTCTTTGCTAAAGTTTATTTTTAACTGTTTTTGTTTAAGTATATCTTTTTTGGTATTAATGTTGTTTTTTGTTTTGTATTTAACTTTTTGTTTGTATTTTTGGTTTAGGTGATTAGCGGTGTTTATTGCCCTTTAAGTAGAATCGTACAGATTAAATTATATGAAAAAGAGAAAAGAAAATTCTCACGAATCAATGTTTAATACGTTTTAAACAAAGACTTACTATTTACAGTAGGTCTTTTTTTGCTTATAAGGTATTTGTTAATCTTAAAAACGCTATTTTTACATAACGTAAGTAGAAGATTATGAGTACGGTAAAATTATATTATAGCCCTTTTCATCCCAAACAAAGTGATGCTAAAATCATGTTGTTTGCTTTAGGAGTAAGTGTATTCTTATGTCTAGGTGTTATTGGTAGTTCTTATTTGTTTACTTCTGATTCTAATAGAAAAGATGAAACTATTGTATTTTGTCCCTTACTTCCTCTTCCAGATAGTAATAATGACTTAGCTAACACTGTCGAAGCTTATTATCTATTAACAAGTCCTATAATTGACTATGTACCTGTAGAAGAAATTCCTTTAGGAAACTATTTTGAAGGTCCAAGAGTTAGGTTTAACAACCAAATGCCAGCTGATATTACACAAGTAGGAGTAGTAGGAGGGGATATTATAGAATATGATACTAGTATTACTGATATAACTGTTAGTCCTGAGAAAGAAATAATTACAGCTTCTGGTGAAGAAGTTAGTTCTAACAGTGCGGATACTAATATTGAATACATGGAGGAAGAGTATGGTAAACCTTTTTTTTCTTTGATAATAGAAGCAAGTCCATATGAAGGGGAAGAGACTTTTAGAGCAAATATGATTAATAAACTTAATTTAGATCATTATTTAAATCAAGGTGAGCAGTATCGTTTTAATGTGAACTTTACAGTAGATATAGATGGTACATTCTCTGATATTGTTATTCAGAGTGTACAAGGATATCTACCACCTTATTTAAAGGGAGATATTATAGCTGTATTTCAAACAATACCTCAGTGGCAACCTGGTTCTCAGAATGGCAGACGTGTCCCGACAACATTTAAATTACCCATAAAGGTCAATGTACAATAAATACGAAAAGGCTATTAACACAATTGGTTAATAGCCTTTTTTATAAGGATTGAGTAATGCTTATTTAGCAATAGCTCTAGAAATAACAATCTTTTGAATCTCAGAAGTACCTTCATAGATTTGAGTGATCTTAGCATCACGCATCATTCTTTCTACGTGATATTCTCTTACATATCCATTACCTCCGTGGATTTGTACAGCTTCGATAGTTGTATCCATTGCTGTTTTAGAAGCGAATAACTTAGCCATAGCACCAGATAATGAGATATCTTGACCTGCATCTTTCTCAGCAGCAGCTTTGAAGCAAAGCATTCTAGCAGCAGTGATTTGAGTAGCCATATCAGCTAATTTAAATGCAACTGCTTGGTGGTTGATAATTTCAGTACCAAAAGCTTTACGCTCTTTAGAATATTTTAATGCTAATTCGTAAGCACCTTGAGCGATACCTAACGCTTGAGAAGCGATACCGATACGTCCTCCGTTTAATACATTCATTGCGAATGCAAATCCGAATTCGTCTTCTCCGATTCTATTTTCTTTAGGAACCTTTACGTCTGTGAACATCAATGAATGTGTATCAGATCCTCTGATTCCCATTTTTTGTTCTTTAGCTCCGATTTCAAAACCAGCCCAACCTTTTTCAACTATGAATGCATTGATTCCTTTGTGTTTTTTCTCTACATCTGTTTGAGCGATTACGATATAGTAGTCAGCTGTACTACCATTCGTGATCCAGTTTTTAGTACCATTTAGTAGATAGTGATCTCCCATATCTACAGCAGTAGTTTTTTGAGATGTAGCATCTGACCCTGCTTCTGGCTCTGATAAACAGAATGCACCGATTACTTGTCCTGAAGCTAGAGGTACTAGGTATTTTTGTTTTTGTTCTTCACTAGCGTATTTCTCTAAACCAGCACATACTAATGAGTTATTTACTGACATAACTACAGCAGCAGAAGCATCTACTTTTGCAATTTCTTCCATAGCTAATACATAAGATACGCTGTCTAATCCGCTACCTCCGTATTTAGGATCTACCATCATTCCTAAGAATCCTAGTTCACCAAGTTTTTTAACTTGTTCTGTTGGAAATTTAGAATGTTCATCTCTTTCAATTACACCTGGTAATAATTCTGTTTGAGCAAAGTCGCGAGCAGCCTGCTGAATCATCAATTGCTCTTCTGTAAATTTAAAATCCATTTATAGTCTCTTAATTTTTTAGTTGTTCTAATTTTTGTAGCTCTCAAATATAATTGATTTAAAACAATTATTCAATTTAGATTCTGTTTAAATTTGATGCATAAAATGATTATAATTTATTTTTGGGCGAAACAATGTTTGTTATTTTAAAGAACTTATATTGATAAGTGAATAATGTAATGAATATTATACCTTAAACCTTTGTAGATTATAGTAAAAACCCAATCTTTATACTATGAATAAATACCAATATAATATCATCGGAGTTATGTCAGGTACTTCATTAGATGGAATAGACCTGGCTTATATCACTTTTAATTGTGAAAGTGGTAAGTGGAGTTTTGAGGTTCACTGTACTGATACTGTCGCTTATAGTGCTCAGTGGAAAGAACAATTAAAGAATGCAATCGATCTAGATAGTAAACAAATAGAAATATTAGATGTACGCTATACCACCTATTTAGCCACTGTGATTAATCAATTCATTAAAGATAAAACGATAGAGAATATAGATGCTGTATGCTCACACGGTCATACTATCTTTCATAAGCCAGAGCTAGGCTATACCTTACAGATAGGGAATATGCCTATACTAGCTGACTTAATACAGCAGAAGGTAATATGTGACTTTAGAGTACAAGATGTTCTTTTAGGAGGACAGGGAGCACCTTTAGTACCTATAGGAGATAGCTTGTTATTTAGTGAATACGAGGCTTGCCTTAATCTTGGAGGATTTGCTAATATTTCTTTTGAAGGAAGGCTTAATTATAGATTAGCCTATGATATTAGTGCAGTGAATACATTGCTTAATGAACAAGTGGCCAAACTTGGCTTAGAGTATGACGATAAAGGAATGCTTGCCTCAGAAGGAACGATTAATGAAGACCTGCTAAGAGAATTAAATGCACTTGATTTCTATAAGCAGTCTGCGCCTAAATCATTGGGGATAGAGTTCTTAAATGCTTATATAAAACCTATTCTTAATAAATACACCTTATCTGTAGAAGATTATTTAGCTACGCTAGTAGAGCATATTGCTATCCAAATTGCAGCAGGTATCGGTGTTAAAGAAGGACAGCGTGTATTAGTCACAGGAGGCGGAGCTAAAAATGATTACTTAGTTAGTAGGATTAAGGCACACGCAAAAGGTATTTTGTTTGAAAAACCTTCTGATGAAGTGATTGATTATAAAGAAGCAATAATATTTGGTTTACTAGGAGTACTAAAATTGAGAGATGAAGTGAATGTCTTAGCTAGTGTTACTGGAGCCAAGTATGATCATAGTTCAGGTAGAATTCACGAGGTATATACACAGGTAAATTAGCTTATTTAGAAGATGAAGATTATGTTTGCATTGTATTGTATACGAGTGTATTAATTAGTAGGTGATAACCCTAGGATAATGACTAGCATGAATGTTATATAAAGAATATAGCATTTATGTATAATTATACATACAAACATTTTATCTTTGAACTCATTTTGAACTATAATGGCAAATGATTATAAAGACAAAATCTCACTTTTTTTGATATTTTGAATATTAAATCTCATTTTTTTTCGTTATCATGAAGTAAATGAGATTATAGAATGAGAATAATCTATATCAATTTTGCACAATATAGAACAACAGAAAAAAGACTTTTAAAATTTTAAAACTCAGATTATTTATGTTTCATTTCTTACAAGTGGATACAACAGCAGTAGCACAGAAATTAGCTAATGCAGCAGAAGCTGGAGAAGCAGCCGTTAAAAAAGAACTAGCTCTTAGCGAGATTATCTTTAGTGGTGGGCCGATAGGGCAGGCTATTATGATTATTATTTTTATCATGCTATTCATGGCTCTGTATCTATATTTAGAGCGTTTCTTTGCTATAAAAAATGCGTCTAAGATAGATGATAACTTTATGGCTCAGATAAAAATGTTCTTATCTCAAGGAAAGATAGATCAAGCTAAACTTCTATGTGCAAACACAAATACACCCGTATCTCACCTAATCGGAAAAGGAATATCTAGAATAGGGAAACCTCTTCAGGATATTAATATTGCGATAGAGAATGCAGGGAAGTTAGAAGTGTATAAGATGGAGAAGAACATTAATCTGTTAGCAACATTATCTGGAGCAGGACCAATGACAGGATTCTTAGGAACTGTAGTAGGGATGGTGATGGCATTCCATGAGATGTCTACAGCTAGCTCTGCTCGTATAGATATGAGTGTATTATCAGAGGGGATTTATACTGCGATGATGACTACAGTATTTGGATTGATCGTAGGTATTGTGTCGTATGTTGGGTATAATCACTTAGTGAGTAAGATAGATAAGATTGTACATCAGTTAGAGGCAAATGCAGTAGAGTTTTTAGACCTATTAAATGATCCTGCATAATGAACATAAGAGGTAGAAATAAAGTATCCGCAGAGTTTAATATGTCGTCGATGACAGACATCGTATTCTTATTGCTTATATTTTTTATGGTGGCTATTACTACGATGACGAGTACTAACGCACTAGATTTAATACTTCCTAATTCTGATGGTAAGGCTGATGTAGTGGAGACTGTAGCTGTGAGTGTAGATGATCAGTCTAACTATTATATCAATGAGCTAAAAGTAATGCCGGAAGAACTAGAAGAGGGACTGAAAAATAAATTAAATAGAATAGAAAATCCTAATGTAGTATTGCATGTCGCTAAAGGTGTACCTGTAGAGGATGCAGTATTTGTGATGGATATTGCTTATCGCAATAATTATAAGATTGTATTAGCAGTGGAACCAAAGTAGGTATGAAGATATTACAAACAGAAAGTGAAAAAAAGGCTTTTGCAATTACTTCAACAGTTTTTGTACTTCTTTTTTTGTTGTTTTTCTTTTATAAAATAATAACTCCTGTTCAGGAAGAAGAACCTTATTTATTAGGTGGGGAGATTGCTATTAACTTTGGGAATAGCGAAGTAGGGAAAGGGGATGTACAACCAACTGAACCTATCGCTATGGAACCAGAGCCTGAAGTAGCTACTCCTATTGAGACAACAGCTGAGCCTGTTGTTACTCAAAATAAGGTAGATGTTCCTGTAGTAAAGAAAACGGAGGATAAGCCAAAAGCAAAAGAAGAACCTAAAAAAGAAGTTGTCAAACCTAAACCTGATCCAAAACCTAGTCAAAGTACAACAGATGCTCTAGCTAGCCTTATTAATGGGCCAAAGACAGCTGGAGAAAAGTCTGAAGGACAAGGGAGCTCTACTAAAGGAGGAGATCAAGGAAAGCTAGATGGAGATATTTACTCTAACTCTACTTATGGTAGCGGTAAGGGGAATGGTAGTGGTAACGGTACTAGTTGGGGACTGAATGGACGTGCATTAGCCAATAGAGGACAAGTAGTACCTGAATGTAATGAGGTAGGAACTGTAGTAGTGGAGATAAGAGTAGATAAGAGCGGAAAGGTCGTATCTGCACAACATACTAAAGGGACAACTAACTCTGCTAAATGTCTTACAGATGCAGCTATTGCTACTGCCAAGACATTTAGATGGAAAGCAGATGACAACGCACCGAATATTCAAGTCGGATTTATAGTTATTAATTTTAAAGTAGGACAGTAGTCCTATTTTTTTGAATATGAATTATCAAGAAACCTTAGAATGGATGTTTAATCAATTGCCAATGTATCAACAAAAAGGGGCAATAGCTTATAAAGCAGATTTATCCAATACAATAAAACTAATTAATCATTTAGGCAATCCTCAAGATAGTCTGAAGACGATACATATAGCAGGTACTAATGGAAAGGGGTCTACCTCTTCTATGATCGCTTCTATTCTACAAGAAGAAGGATATAAGGTAGGGTTATATACTTCTCCACATCTAAAGGACTTTAGAGAGCGTATCAAGATCAATGGGGTAGAGATATCAGAATCTTTTGTAATCGACTTTATTAGACGTAATAAACCCTTTTTTGAAGAGAACTCTTTGAGCTTTTTTGAGATGACAGTAGGCATGTGCTTTGAATACTTTAAACAGGAGCAAGTAGACGTAGCTGTAATCGAAGTGGGAATGGGAGGTCGTCTAGATGCGACTAATGTTATACATCCATTGATTTCTGTAATTACTAATATAGGTAAGGATCACACAGCATTCTTAGGAGATACACTTGAAGCTATCGCAGGTGAGAAAGCAGGTATTATAAAGAAAGGTGTACCTGTAGTGATAGGAGAGTATAACGAGCATACACAACCTGTATTTATAAATAAGGCAAAAGAGATGTCTGTAGATATCCATTTTGCTCAAGATGCCTATATAGATAACACATTAGTATCAGATCTAAAAGGAGATTATCAGAAATCTAATATCCGAACTGTAAGACAAGTTATAGAATTACTAAGAAAATCATTCGAAATAACAGAAAAAGCCGAAGTAGAAGGACTTCTTCATGTAGTACAGAACACAAAATTATTGGGTAGATGGCAAGTTTTAGGTCAGAATCCGAAGATAATTACAGACACTGCACATAATTCTCATGGGCTAACTATCGTGATGAATCAGCTAAAACACGAAAATTACCGCAATTTGTATGTTGTTTTTGGTGTAGTGAATGATAAAGATTTAGATTCTATCCTTCTTTTATTGCCCAAAGAAGCAAAATATTTTTTTGCTAAACCAGATAATTTACGCGGGCTAGAACCTGAGATTTTAGCTACTAAAGCGAGAGAGTTTGGTTTGATGGGAGAGGTTTGTAGTTCAATACCAAATGCTTACGCAAAAGCGAAGGAGACAGCAGGTGCTGAGGACTTGATATATATAGGGGGGAGCACATTTGTGGTAGCTGAAATTTTATAAAAAAAATATTCAAAAAAGCTTGCAAAGTAAAATCACAGTCGTATATTTGCACCCGTAATCAACAAACGATTACACGTTCTTAAAAAGGAAATGGGCGATTAGCTCAGTTGGTTCAGAGCACCTCGTTTACACCGAGGGGGTCGGGGGTTCGAATCCCTCATCGCCCACCATTTTCAAAATATTGTTTTTATCCAAAATTGTTTAAATACTTAGGGCGATTAGCTCAGTTGGTTCAGAGCATCTCGTTTACACCGAGAGGGTCGGGGGTTCGAATCCCTCATCGCCCACAACAATACCTAGTTATTTAAAATTCTTTTGGGCGATTAGCTCAGTTGGTTCAGAGCACCTCGTTTACACCGAGGGGGTCGGGGGTTCGAATCCCTCATCGCCCACAATAACACCAAGTTATTTAAAACATTTTTGGGCGATTAGCTCAGTTGGTTCAGAGCACCTCGTTTACACCGAGGGGGTCGGGGGTTCGAATCCCTCATCGCCCACAAGACAAGTTTGTTTAAAAGTAATATTTTGGGCGATTAGCTCAGTTGGTTCAGAGCATCTCGTTTACACCGAGAGGGTCGGGGGTTCGAATCCCTCATCGCCCACATCCTAAGCTTCACTATACAGTGAAGCTTTTTTTTTTGACCTAATGTGTTTACTGTTCTATCGTTTTTAGGGATTACCATACTGTACCACTCTTATGAGGGATCAGTGACAAAATTTGGGGACTAGGCAAAAAGTCTAGTTAATCTAAAAAGAAAAAACTTCTTATCCCTAACACCTCTATACATCATACGGAAGTATTTAATTTTGGCATTAAATGATTCCGCAGAAGCATTTGTACTTCTATTAATAAAGTAATTGATGATTTCGTTATAGTGTACATTAAAAGTCTTTAAAACAGTACTAAAGTGTTTGAGTGAAGCTTTTTCAATATCATTAAACCAATGAGCTAGCTTAGTCATAGCTATTTCTTTATCTATTTGTAGATTATATATCTGTCTAAGGTTATTAGCAAGTAGATAGGCTTGTTTGATCTCTGGGTATAATTCAAATAGTACCTTAGCTCTTTCTTGTTGATCAGATGTCCAATTAATTTGGTTTTTATAAAGTAGAGAACGTGAGCGAACTAAAAGTTGCTTCTTAGTATCCCCATTAGTAAGTATTTCAGGATTATATATAACGCCTTCTTCCTTAGCCTTTAAAACAGCAGTGTTCTCAGCGTCAAGCTCAGCCCATCTATATTTTATTCTAATATCTTGTACAGCTTCACTTACAAGCTTTTGTACATGAAAACGATCAATTACTTGCACAGCTTTAGGGAAGCACTTCTTAGCTATCTGTTTCATAGCCCCTGCCATATCTAAAGTAATCTCGGTAACTTTATTTCTAAATTTTTTAGGTAGTTTAGATAGATGCTTTATTACAGTATCTGATTTTGTTCCTTTAACTATCGCTACAATGGTCTTTTTCTGACCTTTACCTGCTTTAGAAGTCAGTATAGTGTACAATTCTCTCATAGATAAACATACTTCATCTATGGACAGTTGTTCAGTTATATTTTCTGGGTAGAGTAGCCAGTCTTGTGCATGTTCTTGTTGATCCCATTGTTTGAAACCACTAGTTTTATGTTTGTATTGGCGTTGAAACTTTTCACCTTTAACTCCAAATAATTCACCAATAGCCTTACAGCTAAGTACTTTAGTATCGGCCAATTTTTTTTAAGAACTCCGAAAACTCTGTAGTCATTCGTGTTCCTTCTGCGATGATATTCCAATCACGTGATATAATTTCTCCTGTTTGTTTATCTGTCCAACGACGACGTTGTACGTGTAGTTTAACTGATTTACCTCGTAACGGGAAGTCTTCAATAGTAATCATACTATGGAAACCTTTAGAAATAAGCTGTCTTTCAGCACATTGATTTCCGTAATCATTCTTCTCTTCAAAGTAGATATGTAGTTTGGTCTCTAATTCTTCTACTTTAGTAATATTGAAGTGTTCTACTAAGTAAGTAGGTAAGATTAGTTTTAGTATTTCTTGGCTATCCATCATAGCACAAAGATATTATTTTACACTTTCCTCCCCAACTTTTAACGTTGATCCCTTATGAGTTCATAACTTTATATTCAATTTAAAAAACCTGAGTTCGATTAATATTAATGCATAAAAAAAGGTAAAAATCCGTATATTTAAGTATCTGAAATTTAAATATATAAAAGATTTTTACCTATGATTTGTTTCGATAAAATTACTGATATTTTTTGTATTGTAGATGAGTTCTGCAAAGATTTTGAAAATTCTACTAAATCATTTCTTTTAGGGAGCCCTTCAAAACGCCCACCTAGAATGTCTAAATCTGAAGTAATCACCATTTATCTTCTATTTCATTTAAGTGGTTTTCGTTGTTTTAAGCATTTTTATATTTATTATGTTCAAAAACATATGACTAAAGAATTTCCTAATACTGTTTCTTATAATCGTTTTGTAGAGTTGATGCAATCAGTGATTATGCCCATGACTATTTTTGCTAAAACATGTTGTTTAGGCAAGTGTACAGGCATTTCTTTTGTAGATTCTACTCCAATTCAGGTTTGTAAAACTAAAAGAATTAATAGAAACAAGGTTTTTAAAAATATAGCAACAACTGGTAAGTCAACTATTGGTTGGTTCCATGGTTTTAAACTTCACATCATTATTAATGATAAAGGAGAAATCTTAAGCTTTGCCATCACTCAAGCTAATGTAAATGACCGGGATCCTTTAAAAAATGAAGGATTCTTAAATAATATCTTTGGAAAACTATTCGGTGATAAGGGATATATTGGCGCTGAGCTTGCTGAATTACTGTTTCTAGATGGAATAGAATTAATTACCAGTATAAGAAATAATATGAAGAACTCCCTTATGAGTATGTCTGATAAAATACTACTTAGAAAAAGATCAGTAATTGAAACTGTTAACGATGAATTAAAAAATGTATGTCAGGTAGAACACTCTAGACATAGATCACCTATTAACTTCTTTACTAACCTTATCGCTGGAATTATTGCATATCATTTCTTGCCTAAGAAACCTGCCATTAGATATGAGAAAGTAATAACTAATCAATTAGCCTTGTTATAATCGAACTCAGGTTATTAATCATATCAGTAATCTTCTTTTAAAGTCTGCTTGCTTAGAAAAATATAGACTTCCTTTTTTATTATTATCTTCTTCGTAGAGCTATATAACCTTTAGGAATAGCTATTCTATTGAGATTGTCTTTTGTATGAGAGAAAGGTAAAAAACAACTACACTTTTTTTGTACCTCTTTTTTGTTTATTGAATTGTTTTTTCAATGCTATACGTTTTTTAGTGTTCTTGTTTTGTTTTACATATACCTCGCTCTACCCCTTCGTAAGTCTATGTTTTCCTTTAGTCCCTCGACAATCCGTGGAGTATAGTCCATAAATAGTGGACTAGAGAATTAGTAGTCGACGAATACTTCTTGTATTGATAGAGTGTTGTTCTAGAAGTAAAAGTGTAGCTAGAGTTAGCATGAATATTAATCTGTCGAAAAGAATTATTTGTTAATTGTTATTTCGAAAGTTTATTGAGGTTTATACATGATAAATAGTGTAGATCCTTTTTTAAAAGCTATTTGATTAGTTAAATAGTTGTGTTTCTGTTTTTTATATCTTGTGATAAGAAAAATAGAGAGAAGATAACTAGAGAAAGGTTCAAGACAATTGTAATTAGCCTTGACAAACTAATAATATCACAACTAAACAGTATTAATCATGGCTGAGATAAAAGATGGAATATTAGGAGGTGTACATGGTACTGTGGGCACAGTAGTAGGATTTATGTGGAGAGGACGTTATTTTATACGTTCTAAGCCTTGTAAGTCTCATAAACTAGCTACAGAGGCTCAAGTACTTCAACGAAGTAAACTAGGGGTAGTATCTAGCTTTGTGAGTAAGTTTAAAGACTTTGTAAATGAGCATTACCCACAGGCTCTATTGAATAATAAAATGGCGACAGGAAAAGAGCAACTGATCTCTATGCTGATGAAAGAAGGAATCGTTAAGGTAGAAGGCGAACCGTGCATTGATATCGCGAAGGTACTAGTGTCGATGGGGCCACTACCACCTGCAGTAATAAAGAAAATAAATCAACTGAAGACAGGACGTATAAAGGTGCAATGGGATAATAGTATCACAAATGTACTGACGAAGAATACGGATAGATTATCTATTATAGCCTATAGCGAATCGCTAGATCTAGTAGCAGAGATAAGTGCAATCGGGAAGAGGGAGGACAGATATGTTCACTTTGATTTACCTAAGGAGTGGAAAGTAGGGAAGGTTCATTTCTGGAGTGTGTGGAAATCAGCAGATGATAGAGTAATCAGCACAAGTGCGTATCACGGGATAACACAGTTAGGAGAGTATAGTGAGCAGCACACTGAGGAAAGAGAACTACAAGCAGGTAACAGGGAACAGGAGATAGAGAATGAAGAGCTAGTAGCTGAGAAAAGAGAGGTGATAAAGTTAAGTGTGTCTACTAAAAGAGGAGATGTAAAAGAGAAAGAATCACTAGATATAGAACAGCATAAAGAGCCTGAGAAAGTTGGGCTAACAGAGAATACATCTAAGAAGAAGTGGGCTCCACCTGGCTTCTATGGAAGTGAGAAGAGAAGGGATAAGGAAGTAGCACCTCTAGATGAAAACACAGGAGAAGCACCTCGGTCTATACTAGAAGCGATACCTCCTTCACAGAATTCTGATTAAGAGTCCGTTTTTGTGATTTGTGATGAGTTAAGTGTTTTCACTGATGTTATCAAGATGTAATCTATCTCAGAAATAATATTTGGTGAGATAATGAAATATTTTGACAGTTTTTATTAAATAAAGAGTCTTATTTTTGAGTTATGAAGTGTATGTATTTATATCTATTATTACTGATTGGGATGCCTTGTATATATGGGCAGGCTGTTCTGTCTGAGCCTAGTTTTACTAGTTCTGCCTCTATACTTTATCTCAACAGTAATCCTAAAATGTATTTAGAGGATGCTCAGGTGAGGTTTTTTACTAATTTTAAAATGAAGCATACTTCTACTAAGACGAATAGATATGAAGAGAAATATGAGCTAGAAGAACTGATGTACAATAAATATCGTTTATTGAATAGGAATGTTAAGTTTAATAACGGAGTAGCTGTGGATGTGTCTCCAGATAAAGGGTATGTAAGAGAGTACGATCAGGATTTATCCTTTTTACAGAACCTATTTCTCGATCTTCTTATCGGAATATTACCCTAATTATAGGTGTTTTAATATCGCTAGATTATGGGTAAAGTGTATATTTATTTGTTGATTTTACTAGGAATGCCTTGTATATATGGACAGTCAGTCCTATCTACGATTCACTTTGCGAGTCCTGCATCTATAATTTATTTAGAGGGAAGTCCCGAGCTGTATTTAATACATGCAGATGTGAGGTTCTATGCAAACTTTAAGGCTAAACAGAAGTTATCTGTGAGAGATAGATATGAAGAGATGTATAGTGTAAGAAGGTCTATGATGGATAAGAATCTAGAGGAAGCAGAGAAGGTGTATGTGAGAGTTCCTTCTAAACGAGCATTTAATAAAGAGATGACAGGTTGGTTAGATAAAAAAGAAAGAGCAGAAGTAGTTCGCAAAGGCTTTGAAAAAACTTTAGGTAGAGTATTAGCTAGGGTGATGGGAGGTAGATAAGATGGTAGTGTTGGTAAATAAAATAGAAGTAATAGCTTGTTATGTTTAAAAATAGAAGCAGTATGTTTAAAAATGGAGACAATATCTTTAGAAGATTTAGTAATGTTTTATTAATAAGTTTAGTGTTTTGTTGTTTCTTAGGATGTAGTCAACCACCTAAAGATGGTCATTATAAGGCTGTTTCTTTTAGTAAAGTAGATAATAGCCTAATGTTTGGAGTTGCATTAGGGTATATGGAGTTTATCGCTGAGGTAGTTCCATATCTAAAAATAGAAGATGGTGATGTAATTACTGATTTTCCAATAAAAACGAGGGAATCATTGGAGAATTTTAAGAGTTTTACAGGAGCTACATATAATGATGGACGTTCTTTATTAGATAGTATTTATAAAGTTCAGTTAAAGAATGATACTCTTATGATAACGTTTCACTATGTAGGTACATCTCAGCCTACTAAAGATTTTGTATTTAAGTACTTACCTATATCTAAAGAAGAGTATGATGAAGGCGTTAAGAAGTTGTTTTTGAAAGAAGAAGAGGTTAAACATAGCTTTACGACAATGGACTTGTCGAATTTAGATTATACACAAAAAAGACCTGCCTATCTGAAAGATTATAAAAGTATGGTAGCTATGGAGAAGATGTTTTCTTCTGGTGAAAGTAGACAGTATATAGATCAGATATATACTTCTTATAGAACGGTAGACCTAAGAACGTATAAAGATACTACGTACGATTATAAAGAGTTCCAAATAAGTAAAAGTGAGGTAATTAATAAGAGTGTTGCAAATATTGATGATTTGGTATTTAATGATTTTTATGTCTATATAGATACTAATATGGAGACACAAGGTATAGTGCTTGAAAAAAAAGAATGGGATAAAAAGTCTATAAAAGAGCTGTTTGTTAAGCTAAAAGAGAAAAATAAAAATGCTGAACTGAGTTTCTTTGGGCTTCCTCAAAAAGATAAAGATGGTGAAATTAGTAATATTGCCCAGCAATTAGCTGTGAAATGGAAGGACGATCTAAAGAGTGTTACTCTAATCATCGACGATATTCCTGAGAGTATTAGTGATATAGAGCTTTATAAAAAAGTATTTATTACTGATAAGGATAGTTCAAAAAAATTAATTGATAATTGGATGTACTATCTGAATTTAATAGAGCAAGCAAATGTCAAGGTGTATATTATATCACCTAGTTTTGATGAGGTTATTAAAGGAGATGATGAATATCATAGGCAACAGAGTTTTCATGGGGAACCTATTTTGAAAGTGTATGAATATGTATGGAGAGGGTATTATGAGTGGCAAAATAGTTATTAGTGGATGGACTCTGTAATAAAAAAATAAGCAAAGCGACTTCTGGTGTATCAGGAGTCGTTTTGCTTATTTATAAATATGTATTATCGTTTATAGTACGCTATAATACTCGCTTTTGCGATGGTGTTTGCCCATAAATTAAAACCTACAATGGCAGGAGTAGTATTTCCATCTAGTCCTAGTTTATCCGTTTTAAGGGCATGTACTGTTATGATGTATTGGTGATATCCATGATCTACAGGAGGACATGGTCCACCAAAACCTTTTATTCCATAATCTGTAAGGCTCTGTATAGCACCTTTAGGTAATAGAGGAGAGTTGACTTTTCCTGCATCAGTTACTAGTTCGTTTATATTGCTAGGAATATCAAAGACTACCCAATGCCAAAAACCACTTCCCGTAGGTGCGTCCGGATCATACATCGTGATGGCAAAGCTCTTGGTGTCTTTAGGGGCATTGTGCCAAAATAGCTGAGGAGATTGATTCTCTCCATCGCATCCAAAACCATTAAATTCGTGTTGTTTAGTTGTTTCGCCACCTAGATCTTTACTTGATAGCGTAAAGGTATTCTGTCCAAAAACACTAGTCGATAGTGTTAGTACTAGACCGATTATAAAATTTGCAATTTTCATTGAGTTATGATTAAATGTTTAGGGCAAATTTATAGTAAGGTCTATAGTAGGAGTTAGCGGGATTGGGTCAAAAAATGTTGCTAGAAGCTCATTGTTTTTGACTTTGTTTAGGAGTGATATTATACTTGGATTTATATGCTTGTATAAAGCTAGATACATTCTCATAACCTACCTTTATGTAGATTTCTGATGCAGTAGTTGCATGCTGTGTAAGTAGGGTATGTGCATATTCTAATCTTCTGTTTTGAAACCATCTGCTAGGAGAGTCGCCATAGTGTTTTTCAAATTCTCGTTTGAAAGTAGATACACTCATATTGCACAGAAAGGCTAGCTCAGATAGAGTGAGTTTGTTTAAGATGTTCTTTTCTATTGTCTGTGTGAACTTTAAACTTTTATTATTGTTGTTAGTTATAAAGGATTGAAGAAATGCTGTTCCATTGACCTCAATGAGGTATAGCATGATCTCTTCTAGTTTTATCTTTAGTAATCTCTTTTGGATAGAAGGGGGAGAGTTTAGCTATATCCATTAGACTTTTTACAAAGTGCTTACTGAAGTTATCGTAGTTAAAAGTATGGATAGAGTGAGTACTTTTATTTTCTACTAGTTCTATCTTGTATTTAGAGATAAATTTAAGTATCAATTCATTGTCAAAGAACAAGAGAATACTTCTGTAATTAGCTGTATTAGATAGTTTTTTGGTCATTAGACAATGACCAGCTTTCATAAGGATGAATTTGGAGTTATCTAATGCTTCAAAATGGTTGTCAGACCATACTTCTTTTGTTCCTTCAACTAAAAAACTAAAAGTGTTTTGATCTAAAATAACTTGTTGCTTAGACAGCTCTTGTCTAGTATGATAATCAAATATAGTTATCTGTTCTGAGGTAACAGTGATGAAGTCATTGGGAAGAAGGATACTTTTCATGCTATCTGTTTTAGGCTATGTAGGTCTTTCTATTTCACTATTACAAATAGATTTTAATAGGTAGGGTAAATGTAGTAAAATAAGCGAAGAGAAAAGAGGGTAAATTGTAAGGGAGAGTGTAATTGTATTTATGAGGACTTTTTATTTAAGCAGTAGTGAGGAGATTGGTGTTACTTTATGAATATTGTAAGCAGAATTTTGATAAGGCTGTTAGATGCATTAACAATTTTTTGTTTATTTTAAAAGAAGAGAGTAGGTTGTTTTTTGAGATAGAATATTGTAATTTAGACAGTTGTTTTTAAGAGAGGAATGGTAATAAAATCTAAAGGAAATGTTTAAATTCCTTCTATACTCTTCTTGAAATGAAGAAATATAAATTATCTTTGCTCCTTTAATTAAATTAATCAAAATGACATTAAATCAGATTTTAACTCCGCAGATAGAGAAGGCGATTCAACAATTATACGGTGCTACTGTAGATAAAGTTGAGTATCAGGCGACAAGAAAAGAGTTTGAGGGTGATATTACTGTAGTTATCTTTCCTTTTCTAAGACAGATAAAAGGAAACCCAGTAGAGATTGGAACGAAGATAGGTGAGTACTTAGTAGAGAATACTTCTGTAATAGAACGGTTTAATGTAGTAAAAGGTTTTTTAAATTTAGTTGTTTCAGATAGTTACTATATCGATTTCTTTAACGCAATACGCAGTGAAGAGCACTTCGGATATGTGACACCTACACCTGGTGATAAGTCTGTATTAGTAGAATATTCTTCTCCTAATACGAATAAGCCTCTTCACTTAGGTCACGTTAGAAATAACTTATTAGGATATTCAGTAGCTGAGATATTAAAGGCTTCTGGTAAAAAAGTTTATAAAACACAGATCATTAACGATAGAGGTATCCATATCTGTAAGTCTATGTTGGCTTGGCAGAAGTATGGTAATGGAGAGACTCCTGAGTCTACTGGACTTAAGGGAGATAAATTAGTAGGAAACTACTATGTGAAGTTTGACGTGGAGTACAAGAGCCAAATCAAAGAATTAATGGCTCAAGGTATGTCTGAAGACGAAGCTAAGAAAGAAGCTCCAATCATTAAAGAAGCAAAACAGATGCTTGTAGATTGGGAACATAATAAACCTGAGGTTATTGAATTGTGGAAAACAATGAACCAATGGGTCTATGATGGTTTTGCGGTATCGTATAAAAACTTAGGAGTAGACTTCGATAAAGTATACTACGAGAGCAATACTTATTTATTAGGTAAAGATGAGGTAGAGAAAGGTCTAGAGCAGGGAGTATTCTTCAAAAAAGAGGATAACTCTGTATGGATAGACTTATCAGAGGAAGGATTAGACGAGAAGTTGGTACTTCGTGGAGACGGTACTTCTGTATATATGACACAGGATATCGGTACTGCTATACAGCGTGTGAATGATTTCGGCGATGTAGGTGGTATGGTGTATACTGTAGGTAACGAACAAGATTATCACTTTAAGGTTCTATTTTTAATACTTAAACGTCTTGGTTTTGACTGGGCTGAGAGTTTATATCATTTATCTTATGGAATGGTAGAGTTGCCATCAGGTAAGATGAAGAGTAGAGAGGGAACTGTAGTAGATGCAGATGAACTAATCCAAGAAATGACTGACACAGCTAAGTCTATCTCAGAAGAATTAGGTAAACTAGAAGGGTACTCTGAAGAAGAGCGTACTCAACTATTTACTACAATAGGCTTAGGTGCATTAAAATACTTTATCCTAAAAGTAGACCCTCGTAAAGGAATGATGTTTAACCCTAAAGAATCAGTTGATTTTGCAGGGAATACAGGGCCGTTTATTCAATATACATATGCTCGTATCCAATCTATCTTAAGAAAGGCAGACTTCGATTATACATCAGAAATAAAAGGAATCACATTAGATCCTAAAGAGAAAGAATTATTAAAGTTATTAGAGGAGTTCCCTGTAGTGATTCAGGATGCTGCTCGTACACATAGCCCTGCTCTTATAGCTAATTATGTATATGAATTAGTAAGAGAGTATAACTCTTTTTATCAAACGGTATCTATTCTAGGAGAAGAAGATGCTGTATTAAAAGCGTTTAGAGTACAATTGTCAGAAAAAGTAGGAATGGTGATTAAGGATGCGTTCTCATTATTGGGAATCGCTGTACCAGACCGAATGTAATCTTATATTTTTTTGTGAAAGTAGAGAAATCATACCTATACCAGTCACTTGCCATTATAGTAATGGCAAGTGGCTTTTTTTTATTCTTTAAAGGAAATTTGCCTAAAAAGTTATTTAGTGAAGAAGCTCTTCCTACGAGTAATATTGTAGTGGATAGTCTGATGTTAGAAGCACTAGAAGGCATAGAAAAAGAGAAGCTAGTAACTAAAGATAGTCTAAAGACTGAAAAAACAGGAATAGATGATGAGAATGTAATCATCGTTCCAGAAGATGTGTTTACTAGTGATGAAGAATCTAGTTCTTTTAAAGGAATGGCGTATCTGGAGAATTTCTTTGCTAAACTATATGCTCTAGAACAACAAAAAGGGGGACGTGTTCGTATCGCTTACTATGGAGATTCGATGACTGATGGAGACTTAATCGTGCAAGATCTGCGTAAGAATTATCAGAGTAAATATGGGGGTATGGGAGTAGGTTATGTGCCTATTATGTCTGAATCCGCACAGTCTAGATTATCTGTTATCCATAAGTATTCGAATAACTTCAAGATGCAGTCTTATCTAAACGTCAAAAAACCTCAGAAGCCTTTTGGGGTATCAGGACAGGTGTATTTCGTGAAAGATACAGTTAAATCTACTTGGGTGAGTTATACAGCAGGTAAGATGCAAAATATGACAATGCTTTATAATCCAACACTTTATTATGGAAGTTCTAATAATAAAAGAGGAGAAGTAGCAGTTATTATTAATAAGGATACTATTGTCAAGAAATTAAGTGTCAGTTCAGAATTAAATAAACTGAAGATAGCTGATGGTAATATTAAAGATGTTAAACTACTATTTAAACATGCTGATTCTATTCCAATATATGGTGTAGACTTTAGTGCAGGCGGTGGAGTGCAGGTTGATAACTTTTCTAGTAGAGGTAATTCAGGATTGCCACTATCGTTGTTTAAAGTGAGTTTAATGCAGAAGTATCAAAAGAATTTAGATTATAGTCTAATCGTATTACACTATGGTGCTAATGTTTTAAATTACGGATCTCTAGATTACTCATGGTATACGAAGAAGATGGGGGATGTAGTGAAACATTTAAAACAATGTTTTCCTAATGCTAGTATTCTAGTAATATCTACTGCGGATAAATCATCTAAAGTAGAAGGTGTGATGAAGACAGATGCTGCTGTAGAACCACTGATGAAGGCACAGAGAAAATATGCTATGGAAGCTCATGCTGGATTCTTTAACCTATACGAGGCTATGGGAGGAAATGGTTCTATGGTCAAATGGGTAGAAGAGGTACCTGCAAAAGCGAATAAAGATTATACACACTTTAATCATAGAGGAGCTTCTGATATCTCAGGTAAGATCTTCGCTAGATTAGAAGAGGGGTATACAGATTATAAAAAGAAACACGCAGGACAAGTGCCTGTTAAGAAAGTAGATTCTCTTCAGCAACCAGATAAAGAAACTGTTGTAAGAGAAGATAGTTCTAAACAAAAAATAGAAAATGAAAAGGAATAAAATTGCTGTTTTTGTTGTAGGTATTTTATTTCATATTGGTTCTTTTGCTCAGGTTAATTCACTTCTTACTAATGAGTTTAGTGATGAAGAGGTAGAAAATGTGAATGAAGAAGGAATAGGAAATAAGATCTATTACGCAGAACAATTAAAAACTTTCTTTGAGAAAGTTCAGAAGATGATTCGTTCTAAGGAAGGGAAGATAAACATTGTTCATATAGGTGATTCTCATATTCAAGCTGATTTTTTTAGTGGAAGAATGAGATCTTTACTTCAAGATAGATTTGGAAATGGAGGATTGGGATTTGCCTTTCCTTATAAATTAGCTAAGACTAATGGTAACTCTCTTGTTAGGTATTCTTCTAATGCAGAATGGAGTAGTTACAGAAACATATTTCCAGTAAAAGATGCACAAGTAGGATTAAGTGGAATAGCGCTGTCTACAAATAATAGTAATGCTGTCATAGAGCTTAGTGTACGTGATGCTTCATATGGTTTTTCTCGCATGAAAGTTTTTACACCTTCTAATAAAAAGGAGTTTAATGTAGGAACGGCTAGTCAAAAAGTTTTCTTAGAATCAACTGCCCCTAAGAAGATTTCTCATCAGATTAAAAGAGGAGAGTCTCTAGGAGCTATCGCTAATAAGTATAATACTACTATTACTGAGATTAAGAAAGCGAATAATATGAAGACGAATACCATTCATGCGGGTAAGAGGCTTAGTATTCCTACTAAGCAGAGGGAATCTGTAGTGGTGTCTAATAATATGTTTAATGAGCTATCAGGGGAGAAGAATGACGTATTCTATACCTTTGAGTTAGGAGAAGAGCTAGACCGTATCTATTTCTACTCTAATCAACAGGCTGAAGCGTATGACCTAAATGGTGTAGTATTAGAGAATGATAAACCTGGAATACTATATCATACAATAGGTGTGAATGGGGCGAGGTTCTCTGATTATACTAAATACGATTTGTTCTTTAAGCAACTTAGAGGATTAGAGCCAGACTTAGTAATTGTATCTATGGGAACTAATGAGTCCTTTGATAGAATGAGTGGAAGAGATTTTCAAGAGCAAGTCAATATGTTCTTAGCTAAGGTAAAGAAAGTAGCACCTCATGCAAGTGTGTTATTGACTACACCTCCACCATCTTATTTCTCTAAAGATAAGCCTAATACTGTAGCAGCAGAATTATCTAATGAATTAATCATTAATGGAATAGATGGGAAGTATGCTATCTGGGATTTATATTATAATCTAGGAGCAACGCTAGGTTTGCCTAGTTTAAGAGAGAACGGAATGCTATCAAAAGATCTTGTGCACTATACCGTGAAAGGGTATGAATATACAGGAGATTTATTCTATGAGGCTCTTATCGATGCTTATAACCAATTTGTCAAACAAAATAGTGCTTTTTAATTAAATGAGTCTATTTAATATTGAAATACCAAGTATAACTATTGATCAAGTAATCAATTGGTTTACTTTTAATCCTAAAGAGCCTTTGTTGTTTAACTCAGGTTTGTTTTTAGGGATATTTATTGTGTTTTACCTCTTCTATATCTTGATGAGAAAAACCTTCCACATTCGTTTATTGTATGTGACCTTATTCTCTCTATTCTTTTATTATAAGTCTAGTGGAATGTATTTTATTATCTTGATAGGATCCTCTTTAATGGATTACTATTTTGCTAATATTATTAATCATACCTTGAATGCAGCGAAGAAGAAACTACTCTTAACGATTAGTATTGTTGTAAACTTAGGGTTACTAGGTTACTTTAAGTACACAAACTTCTTTTTAGATGGAGTTAATTTCTTTGCGAATACGAAGTTGCATTTAGATGATATTATACTACCTGTAGGGATCTCTTTCTTTACGTTCCAATCTATTAGTTATATTATAGAGATTTATAGAAAAGAGATAGAGCCAACGAAGAACTTTTTAGATTATTTATTCTTTATTTCGTTCTTTCCACAGTTGGTTGCGGGGCCTATCGTTCGTGCAAAAGACTTCTTGCCACAGATATATAAGAATATTTATGTGTCTAGAGATTATGTGAATGAAGGGTTGTTATTAATCATCGGAGGGTTATTGAAGAAAGCAGTTATTTCTGATTATATCTCTATTAACTTCGTAGATCGTGTATTCGATGCTCCGAATAGTTATACAGCATTTGAAAATCTAATGGCATCTTATGGGTACGCTATTCAGATTTATTGTGACTTCTCAGGATATTCAGACATGGCTATTGGTATAGCATTGTTGATGGGATATAGATTGCCAGTTAACTTTGATGTACCTTATCAGTCTATGTCTATTACAGAATTCTGGAGAAGATGGCATATATCGCTTTCTACTTGGTTAAAAGATTTCTTGTACATATCAGTAGGAGGAAATAGAAAAGGAAGTTTCGGAGGATATTTCTTTCCAGGATTATTCTTTGCAGGTATCTTAGGATGGGGGATTTACTATATGAATGAAAGTATTATTCCATTAATTCTAGCTGTAGCATCTATTGTTGTTTTCGGCCTAACCTTCTTGTTAGCAAAAGACAAAAAGAAAAATATGTATACTAACTTTAACCTATTAACGACTATGTTATTAGGAGGGTTATGGCATGGAGCTAGTTTGCGTTTTATTGTGTGGGGAGCCTTACACGGTATTGCTTTAGCGATACATAAGATTATCATGGAGCTGTTTCCTAGAGCAAAAGGAGTTAAACCTCACTTATTATGGAGAATTTTCTCTATATTCTTAACCTTTAACTTTGTAACGTTTTGTTGGATATTCTTTAGAGCGACCTCTTTTGATACCGCATTAAATGTTATCAATAATATTGCAAGTATAGAGTTTGATTGGGAAGCTTGGACTACTATTGCTATGGGGTATAAAAATGCGTTTATGTTGATCGGTATTGGATTCGTATGGCATTATATACCTAAGTCATGGATGGCAGTGCCTCATCAGATGTTTAATGTTGCGCCAATGTTTGTAAAGGCAGTAGTACTTGGCTTTGTGTTTTGGATTGTTTATGCAACTGCTACAGCAGGACCACAACCATTTATTTATTTCCAATTCTAAAAGTATTTGATTTAAGATAAAAAAAGCCCGATTCTAATGAGTCGGGCTTTTTTGTATTATTATAATAAAGATTATTTCTGTCTTAAATCAGCACTGTGTTTAGGAGACAATAGAGGTTCTGCGAATTCTATTACTTTTTCTTCTTCTAATGCTCCTAAGATAGCATATACATTTCGATAGTCGGTTTTGCTAGGAATGTTAATCACGAAGTATTGCTCACTACACACTTCTATTTCTGTACCTGCATAAAGGATTTCATTGTATAGATCTTCTCTGTTATATTTTTCTTTTTGAACGATAACTTGCACAGTAGAGTTCCCTGAAGCAGTATCTACATATCGATACGTAAGTGTGTTTTCTGTTTCGTCAAATTCTGCATAGATAATATCATCACATGAAAAATCAGGTCCATAAAAAGGAATATTATCAACTTGGTATAACCCTTTTTCTTTATCTATGGTCTTTCCCCAAAAAGTCTCGACCGTATTTTCTTCTAAGACATCACTATAATATCTAACTAAGATTTGTTGATATTGCTCTTCCATTGTGTATTAATATTTGTTCTATTTGTTTTAATCATTGAATAGATACATTATATGTTTCTATTCGATGTCAAAGATAATGCAAACTGTAAAATATAATACCAAAACAGTTGTTTTTGTGCTTAGTTTCGCAATTTAAGTTTGAGTAGTTTAGTATTAGTTGTGATATATAAGGTCTTAAAGTCATCTGAGAATACACAATTAGTAGCTAATTCTGAGAAGTGTACACGAGCGGTTAGTTCAAGGTCTTTATTGAATATCCATAAACCATTAGGCCCTGCAGTAAATATATTGCCAAATCGATCTACTTCAATGCCTCTAGGTTTATCTTCTATTTCACTGATGAATGGTGTGTAATCAAATACTTTAGGTGTGTCTGATTGTATTTTGCTTTTATTTAAGTTATACTGATATAGATAGTCTTTCTTTTGGTCTGAATAGGTGATATAGAGAAGTTTATTATCAATAGATAAAGTTATTCCTTGTGGTGTTAAATCACTTTGAAAGAGCAATTCTAGTTTGTTTTTGTTTGTTATTCTATATAAACCGTAAGTAGTAGTTTTTTTCTGTTTTGATTTACTTTCTGTAAGAATTGTATCCGTAAAATAGATATTACCAGAGTTATCTTCTGTAAAGTGAGAAGGATTGATTAATTTGATTTTTTGAGGGTTATTGATCCAAGAGGTGAAGTTAAACTTTGGTTCTCTAATAATGGCACTCATTTTAGCTATTTTATCTTCTCCATAAAGGAAAAGAGTAATCTCTCCTTGGTTATTAAAGTGTAAAGCACTTGAGTTTAGGTCTCCATTCTTTGTGTTTTGACCTATAAAATCGATGGCTTCTAAGTAAGTTCTAGGCTCGTTATAATGTTCTTTCCAATAGTGTATTTTCTTATTGGGGAAGTCTGTAAAGAGCAATAAGTTTTCTGCTTGAATCCACAAAGGTGAATCAGCATATTGAAAACCTTTAGCGATTACTTCTATGTATGCGTTGTCATCAAATACTAATTGTGCTATAGGATTGATGATTTCAATTTTGCCTATACGTTTACCACTTTTAGTATTAGTGTTATTATGTTTAAGATTCTTATTCATAATGAGTTAATTGATAATTATAGAGATAAATATAGTAAAAAATGTAATATAAGGTCTTGTGATAATAAATTTAAATACAGTCTTTTTGCTGTATAGATATTATATCTTTTTCAAAATATAGATAAATACAAATTCTAAAGTATTGTTATATGAATAAGTGATTTCGTTTTTTAAAGAATACTTTGTGATAATTATAGGATAAAATCTGTTACATTTACTTAGATATAACTACTAATAAGAAAAAGAAAAGATATGAACTTGTTTAAAAAATTAGCAGGAGAATTCATTGATATCATTGAGTTCTTAGACCCAACTCAGAATACTATAGTACACCGTTTTGAGCGTTATCAAAACGAGATAAAGAATAATGCAAAGTTAGTTGTTCGCGAAGGACAAATGGCTGTGTTTATTAATGAGGGGCAGCTAGCAGATGTTTTTAGTCCTGGTACACATACCTTAAATACACAAAACTTACCTATCCTAGCAACTTTAAAAGGATGGAAATACGGATTTAATAGCCCATTTAAGGCAGAGGTTTATTTTGTAAGTACAAAGACTTTTATCGATCAACGTTGGGGAACTAAGAATCCAATTATTCTAAATGACAATCGTTTTGGAATGATAGAGGTGCGTTCTTTTGGTACGTATACATTTAAAATAGCAGATCCAGGTAAGTTTATTAAAGAAATAGTAGGTACATCAGGAACTTTTACAACAGATCAAATCAATGATCAGTTGAGAAGTGCTATTGTTACTCGTTTTACGGATTCTATTGGTGAAGCTAATTTACCTATTGAGACGTATGCTGCAAACTTAAATGAACTTTCTACTGCGATTTTCGCGTATATGAAAGACGATTTCGAAGTTTATGGTATGGATGTTACGAAGTTCTTAATTGAGAACGTATCGATGCCTGAAGAGATTAAGAAAGAGATCTTTGAGTTGAGTAGATTGAATCATGTTGATTTGAATAAGTTGATGCAGATGAAAGCAGCTAAAGCGATGGAGGCAGCAGCTAATAATCCATCAGGTGTTGCTGGAGCAGGAGTAGGTATGGGAGCAGGATTCGCTATGGCGAATCAGTTTGGACAAGCAATGGCGCAAGGACAAACTACTACACAGCAACAACAACCTGCGGCAAATACACCGCCACCAATACCTGGTACTATAGCTGTAAGTTATTTTGTGGCTGTGAACGGGCAACAAGCAGGGCCTTTTGATTTAGAAGGATTAAAGCAGATGGCAACTAATGGCCAATTGCAAAGAGATACTTTAGTATGGAAGAACGGAATGGGGAATTGGGAGAAAGCAGGCGACCAAAGCGATTTAAGTGCTGTATGGGCACAAACACCTCCACCATTACCAAATATGTAATACGATAAACAAAGGTGCTTCAGAGGCTTTAAATCTTCTTCAGCACCTTTTTTGTACAGGATTAGAATAAAGAGAAAGTTAATAGCTATTTAATTAGAATAAGAAGTGTCGTCAGGAGAAGAGATAAAATTAAATACATCAGAAGCTACACCATGTAGCTCATGTGGTGGGGCAATGACCTATAAGCCAAGTGCTCAAGCATTAGTATGTGAGTATTGTGGTACTGTAAAGGAAATAGAGCAGGGGACAAAAGATTTGAATGAGCATGATTTCGCCAGTTTTATGGAGAGTTATGAAAAAGAGAGCTTTAGTACTACGAAGGTTGTAGAATGCAGTAGTTGTCATGCTACTTCTACCGTAGATGAGAACCTGAAGTCGATGGCATGCCCTTATTGTGCAAATCCTTTAGTAGAACAAGATATACACGAAGAACGATATATTAAGCCGGAGTATGTATCTCCTTTTGCTGTAGATAGGAATCAAGTGTCAGGTATATTACAGAAGTGGATAAAAGATTTATGGTTTGCCCCTAATAAAATACAGAGAGGGATATTCTCTGCGGATAATCTAAGAGGAGTATATGTACCTTTTTGGACCTATGATATGCAAACTCATACTGATTATAGAGGGGAGCGTGGAGATGTCTATTATGTGACAGTAGGTAGTGGAGATAATAAAAGAAGAGAACGTAGAGTTTCGTGGTCAAGAGTAAGTGGTAGAGTCTCTAACTTCTATGATGATATCTTAGTGACAGGAAGTAAAACACTGAAGATGGATTTACTTAATTCTATCTCTACAGGTTGGGATCCTAAAGGCGTACAAAAGATAAAACCAGATTATTTAAGTGGGTTTATTACAGAGAAATACCAAGTAGATTTAAAAGAAGGATATGATAAGGCCAGAGATATCGTCTATCAATATGAAAGAGAAAGTGTAAGAAGAAATATAGGGGGAGATGAACAGCGTATACATAATATGAATACAGATCTGTCCGATATTACTTTTAAGCATATTCTTTTGCCTTTATATGTAAGTTCTTTTTCTTATGGCAATAAGCAGTATACTTTTTATGTCAATGGAGTAACGGGTAGAATCACAGGTGAACGACCTTATAGTACATGGAAGATTGCTTTTGCATGCTTTATTGGTTTACTCATACTTATCTTTCTTGTTTATTTATTTAAAGATGCATAGGTATGAACGCAAAACAGCGGAACCGATGGTGAAGCCTGATAAAGCAAGAGTTTTTAGATATACTTCTTATGAATTTGTAAAGAAGAAATAAAATAACAAAGCCTCCTAATGGGAGGCTTTGTTATCTTTTAAAAGTATATTTTATGGTTTGTGTGCCTTTAGGGTAATCTAAACTAAGAGTTATTTCTTCTTTATTTACTTTTTCTACTAAATGCATTTTATAATGGTAGAAATTTGAAATTTCTATTTTTTTAAATGTACTTGTAGATTGTGAAGGAACCATGACAAGTAAATCTCGTTCAACTACTTTGTAACTTAGTTTGTCTGTTGTTTCATTACAATTTCCTGCTTGATTTGTAGAAGATATTTTTCGATTAACTTCTTCTTTGTTAAAAGTCCATTTTTCAGTTGAACATTTTTTTTTCTTTGTGTAATCAATACTTAGAATAACTTTTCCTTTATTATCAAGAAATTCCTTTTTTTCGATTGTCCATTCTTTTATAATTTCCTCTTTAAAATTAGCTACTTCGTAAGGGACATTATCATCGCTAGAACATGCTGTAAAATTATAACTTGTAATAGCTATAATTATAAGTACTACAATTTTTTTCATAATAGTTTCTTTAGTTGGTTAAGAGACTAAAGGTATAGTAAAGCATATTTTTTTAAATATACAATTCAAATTGTTTAACTCAAATTATGTATTAAATCAAAGAGTGTAATGTTTTTTAAATTTATTATATACTAAAGAAGGGCTGTCTATTTAAGACAGCCCTTCTTGTTATTTATAAGCCATTTGATTATTTAGCGTTGTTTTCTTCAATCCACTTGCGTGCATTAACGAATGCTTCCATCCAAGGAGAAACTTCATCTTTTCTTCCTTCTGGATAGTTAGCCCAGTGCCATTGGAATAATGAACGCTCGATATGAGGCATCATTACTAAATGGCGTCCTGTAGTATCACACATCATCGCTGTGTTAAAGTCAGAACCATTAGGGTTAGCAGGGTAAGCATCATAAGCGTACTTCGCTACGATATTGTATTGATCTTCTGTCTCAGGTAAGTTGAATTTACCTTCACCGTGAGAGATCCACACTCCTAATGTACTTCCAGCTAAAGTAGAAAGCATGATAGAGTTGTTTTCTTGGATTGTTACAGATGTAAAGTTACTCTCGTGTTTTTGAGAGTCATTGTGTTGCATCTTACCATGTACTTTGTGTTCAGGGTTGATTAATTCTAACTCCATAAACAACTGACATCCATTACAGATACCTACAGATAAAGTATCTTGACGAGCAAAGAAGTTTTTCAGTGCTGTATTCGCTTTCTCGTTGTACATAAATGCACCAGCCCATCCTTTAGCGGATCCTAATACGTCAGAGTTAGAGAATCCACCTACAGCTCCGATAAATTGGATGTCTTCTAATGTTTCTCTTCCTGAGATAAGGTCAGTCATGTGAACGTCTTTTACATCAAAACCAGCTAAGAACATAGCATTAGCAACCTCTCTTTCAGAGTTACTACCTTTCTCACGGATAATAGCCGCTTTAGGTCTTGGTTTAGAAGCGTCAACTACAGGTTTTTTACCGTCAAACTGAGCAGGGAAGCTGAAGTTTAAAGGCTGTACTTTATAGTTGTTATAACGATCTGTTGCTTTGTTGTTTTTCGTTTGTTTTTGGTCTAATAAGTAAGACGTTTTAGCCCAAGTATCTCTGATAGCAGGCACGCTAAATGTAAAGTGATCTGCGCCATTAGTGAATGATACTTGTTCATCTGTAGTTACAGTACCTATCTTAGTAGCGATAACACCTTTAGTAGCTAAAGCTTGTTCTAAAGTAGCATCGTCTTTTGCTTGAACGATAAGTGCGATGTTCTCGTTGAATAACGCTTTTACAGTATCTTTTTCGTTAAGAGCATTTAAGTCATACTTAGCTCCTAAGTTTACATCTGCAAACGTCATTTCTAAAAGAGAAGTAACTAAACCTCCACTTCCGATATCGTGTCCAGCAGCGATTTGCTCATTCGCTACTAATTCTTGAATAGCATTAAATGCATTCTTAAAGTAAGTAGCATCAGTGATAGTAGGAACTTCTTGACCGATTTTGTTTAATACTTGTGCAAAAGAAGAACCTCCTAATTTGAAGCTATCTTTAGACAAGTTGATATAGTAAATAGAACCAGCATTTTTCTTTAAAGTAGGTTCTACTATTTTCGTAATATCAGTACAGTTAGCCGCTGCAGAGATAATAACCGTACCAGGAGCGATTACTTCATCATTTGGGTACTTCTGCTTCATCGATAAAGAATCTTTCCCTGTAGGGATATTGATTCCTAATTCGATAGCGAAGTCTGAACAAGCTTTTACGGCTTTGTATAGACGAGCATCTTCTCCAGCATTGTTACATGCCCACATCCAGTTAGCAGATAAAGAAACGTTCTTGATACCTTCTTTTAGCGGAGCCCAAACGATATTAGATAAAGCCTCTGCGATAGCGTTTCTACTACCTGCAGCAGGATCTATGATTGCTACGATAGGAGCGTGTCCTACAGTAGTAGCGATACCTTCTTTACCTTTGTAGTCAAGTGCCATAGCACCTAAATTGTTTAATGGCAATTGTAATGGACCAGTACATTGTTGTTTAGCCACACGACCACCAACACAACGGTCTACTTTATTTGTTAACCAATCTTTAGAAGCTACAGCCTCTAATTGTAATAATTGGTTTAAGTATTCTTCTACTTTGTTTACAGAGTAATCTAAATCAGCATATACACGGTTGATAGTTTTATCATCCATGATTGTTTTAGGAGAACTACCGAACATATCTTCGATAGCGAAGTCCATTGGTTTATCACCTTTAGTTTTAGACTCTATCGTAAAGCGGTGATCATTTGTAATCTCACCTACAGTGTACATCGGAGCACGTTCTCTCTCAGCAATCTTCGCTAAAGTATCGATGTCTTTTTGACCAATAACTAATCCCATTCTTTCTTGAGACTCATTACCAATAATTTCTTTAGCAGATAGAGTAGGGTCACCTACTGGTAAAGCATCTAAGTTGATGTTTCCACCTGTTTCTTCTACTAACTCAGAAAGACAGTTTAAGTGTCCACCCGCACCGTGATCGTGAATAGATACGATAGGGTTGTGTTCAGCTTCTACCATCGCACGGATAGCATTAGCAGCACGTTTTTGCATCTCAGGGTTAGAACGTTGGATGGCATTTAACTCAATACCTGAACCAAAAGCACCTGTATTAGCAGAAGATACTGCTGCACCTCCCATACCGATTCTGTAGTTCTCACCACCTAAGATTACCACTTGGTCACCTTCAGATGGCTTGTGTTTTAATGCTTGGTCAAGTTTACCATATCCAATACCTCCAGCTTGCATAATCACCTTGTCAAATCCAAGTTTACGAGCGTCTTCTTCATGTTCGAATGTAAGGATAGAACCTGTGATTAATGGTTGTCCAAATTTGTTACCAAAGTCAGAAGCACCATTAGAAGCTTTGATTAAGATATCAATAGGAGTTTGGTATAACCACGCTCTTTCGTCCATCGCTTGTTCCCAAGGGCGGTTTTCTTCTAAGCGAGAGTATGATGTCATATAGATAGCAGTACCTGCTAATGGCAATGAACCTTGTCCACCAGCTAAACGGTCGCGAATCTCTCCTCCTGATCCAGTAGCAGCACCGTTAAAAGGCTCTACTGTAGTAGGGAAGTTATGCGTTTCTGCTTTTAATGAGATCACAGAGTCAAACTCAGTCTCTGCGTAGAAGTCAGGCTTGTCTGCTGATTTAGGAGCAAACTGGGTTACCTTAGGACCTTTTATGAAAGCAACGTTATCTTTATAAGCCGAAACAATATCATTAGGATTTGTCTCAGATGTTTTTCTAATTAATTTGAATAGGGAAGTAGGTTGTTCTTCTCCATCAATGATGAATGTACCATTAAATATCTTGTGACGACAGTGCTCAGAGTTAACTTGAGAGAATCCGAATACTTCAGAGTCAGTTAACTTACGTCCAAGTTTAGTAGATAATTCATTTAGGTAAGTAATTTCTTCTTCATTTAAAGCTAAACCTTCTTGTGCATTGTATTTAGCGATGTCTTCAATGTAGTTAATTGCTTCAGGAGCAATGTTGATAGTAAAGATGTCTTGGTGAAGTGCATCAAACTCTTGTAGTAACATAGGGTCAAATGCGTCACTGTCTTCAGCTTTTACAAACTCTTCAATACGGATAATTCCATTGATCCCCATATTTTGAGTAATCTCTACTGCATTCGTACTCCATGGAGTAACCATCGTAGCGCGTGGACCGACAAATTTAGCATTGATTGTTTTCTCGTTAATGTGCTTGGCATTGCCAAATAACCAATTTAACTTTTGGATATCTTCATTAGATAAGTTGTTCTCCACTTGTACAGTGTAGAACTTTCTCGAAGGGTTTTCGAAGAAATGAATCATTACGTTAAGAATATTTAGTTGTTGTTGTAATGCACAAAAATAGACTAAAAAAACAAGATTTTAAAACTTAATATTTTACTCTTAATTTTTAATTCAATAAACTCATTTTAACAAAGAAAGATTATAGACAACTCTATAATCTTTCTTTGTTATGATTTGATATCATTTCTTAACATCCATAGTTTTACATATCTAAGGAAGGTTGCGTAACTGTTTAAAACAGATAATATTAATCCTGGTACACCATCTCTAAATCCTTGTTGAATAAAATAGTGTTTTAAGAATCTAAACGCTGGTTTAAGAATAAAATGATATAGAGTTAATTTACCTGTTCGTTTATTATAATCCTCTGCTTGTAGAGTTGCATATTGATTAAGTTTTTGAATATGAATGTCAAATCCTCTATATGTATTATGATATAGTTTATTTTTTAAAAAGCCTATAGTGCCATCTACGACTAAGTTCTCATGAACATAGTTTTTATATGAACATTTGTGCTTATTAAATAGACGGATAACTTTGTCTTTCTGATATCCAGAATAATGTATAAGTTGATTAAAGAAGTAGTTCGATCTATATACCCAATAAGCTTCGTGATTATTTATGTTATCGTTATTTATCAGGACTTGTATCTCTTGTTTAAGGTCTTCTGTTAATTGTTCATCTGCATCTAATAATAATATCCAATCATTTTTAGCATGAGGTATAGCATAATTCTTTTGATTCGAGAAGTTGTCAAATTTGCGTTGTATAACTTTTGCCCCTAAGCCTTCAGCAATGCTTACAGTATTATCTTGACTATAAGAATCTATAACTATAATTTCACTTACAATGTCTTTAGCAGATAAAATACACTGTTTAATCTTGTCTTCTTCATTTTTAGTCGGGATTAAAAGAGTCAATTTATTGATCATTGTAATAATTTAAATGATGAATGTATTTAGTAATAGTAACAGAATAAAAGCTGCTTTATTGCTTATGCAAGTTAATTAATTTACTGAAGTTTCGCACCCAAAACTGGGGCTTATAGAAGTGAAAAAATAGCATGTAAACCAAGGTAATCCCTTGGTTTTATTGTATCTTTAAGTTACGACACACAAAGTACAAAACATGCTACAATACGAAGATATTACTAAAGTTCAAGAAATAAAAGGAAAGTTCAAAAAGGTTTGGTTGAGTTCTGAATATTTAAATTCACATTTAAACATATTAGGCTTTAATAAGATAACAAAATAGTTTGATTGGTGTAAAAAATCGGGTTATACATTTAAGGACTTAATTTCCATACTTTTAATACTTCCCATTATCGGTATTAGTTCTGTGTTTTCTTTATCTAAGAATAAAGACGCTGATATAAATAACTGTGGTAAAGATTCTTACTACCGTCTATTGTCGAATCAAAACATTGACTGGAGATCATTCTTATATCAGTTTGTCATGCAATATTTACTTAAAGAAGAACTTTTTACACCTGAAAAAGATGCTACAAAATGCTTGATTTTTGATGATTCTGACCTTGCTAAAACAGGTAAAACAATTGAAGGTGTTTCAAAAATATACAATCATGTATCAAAGAGTTTCTACTTGGGATACAAGATTTTAGTAGCAGGATATTGGAATGGTAGCGTATTTATTCCAGTAGATTTTAGTTTACACCGTGAAAGCAAAAAGTCAAAACTGAAATATGGTTTAACTGCAAAACAACGTCAAGCTCAAAAAAAGACTCCTCGATGCTCGAAAACCGTTGCTGCAAAAAGATATTTAGAACTCAACAAAAAGAAGACAGATGTATTAGTACAAATGTTTTCAAGAGTGATAAAGCGCAAAATAACAGTGGATTATATTTTGACAGACACTTGGTTTACAAGTATAAGTCTACTCAAAAAACTACGTAGTATCTGTGGGAAAACTCATATTATTGGTATGTATAAATACAATAGCAAGATTGAAGTTCAGTCGAGGATTAAAACGATTTCACAGCTTAAAAAACAAGACAAAAAACCAAAAAGATGCCGTAAATTCAACTATTATTATCACTCTTATGTAACTAATATTGAAGGACTTGATGTTGAAGTATTTATTTCAAAACGTGGCATTAATGGCAAATGGCATACATTAATAACTACAGATACATCATTAAAATTCGTCAAAGTAATAGAAATATATAGTATCCGATGGTCGATAGAAGTATTCTTCAAAGAAGCTAAACAGCTCTTAGGACTTGGTAAAGCTCAATCGACAAACTTTGATATTCAGATAGCGCAAACAACTATTGTGTTTATACAGTATTTACTCATAAGTATCCGTTATAGAATGGAAGCTTATGAAACTATTGGAGGTCTATTTAAAGACCTCCAGCAAGATTATATTGAAAACAAATTGAACGTTAGATTATTAGCTGTAGTAGCCTTAATACTTGATGTTTTGGAAAAACTAGTAGAGTCTATTGATATTCATGATATTACAACTAAAATAATTGATAATATTGAATCTTTTGGACTTTTATCCAATAATTATCACTTTAAATATCAGGCTACTACGTGAAAGTAAATTGGTGCGAAACTTGAGTTAATTTAGTATATTTCATAAAAGAAAAGAAAGATTGAATTAGAGCAAATGCAAGACCATCTATTCCATTAAAAATTCCTTTTTTAAAGAAATAACATCTAATGAAGGCTACAATACCGTTTAAAATAGGTTTAAACGAAGAAACTTTTTTGCCTTCATCAAAAAGTTGTTGAGCAGCCCAAGTAGAGTATTGATTTTTTTTGTCTATAACTTGTTTATAAGAGCTCCATCCATAGTGTAAAATATGGACGTTGATGCTCTTTTCATTTGTTGCTATAATATGTTGGTGAGCCATATGATCTGAAGGATAGGCTGTTTTTTTATTAAAAAAGCGAATCTTTGAATCAGGATACCACCCAGAGAAGTTAATTAACTTATTTCCTAAAAAGTTTTTGACTCTGAATTTATAAGCATCATAAGTATTATTCTCATAAGATTTTTTCGAAATGAAAGTTAATGCATCTTGATCCAAAAATTCATCAGCATCTAAGTTCATAATCCAATCGTTTTTACAATATTGTAATCCATAAGTTCGCTGGGGACCGTCGCCTAGGTATGCTTGAGAATAAACTTTAGCTCCTTTATTTTTAGCTATTTCCACTGTTTTATCTGTACTATTTGAATCTATAATGATTACTTCTTCACAATATTGAAATAATGAATCCAAACATTTTCCAATGTTTTTTTCTTCGTTAAATGTTATTACAAGTCCACTAATTGCCATGATCTATTTGTTCTCTAAAGATAATTGTTAAATGTAAGGTTATTATAATATTATTTCACAGTCAATTGATTGTTTTTAACTCTAGAATTAAAGGACTGTATATATGCTTTGATGAATTTTTCCATCTCTTCTCTTTTTGCAGCCTCTGTATTCATCAGGTTTTGCTTTAGTAGAGGATCTTTTTTCCAGTTGTATAGACCTAAGGTTTTCTTCCCGTCAAAAGCTAAGTAATAATCTCCTTTTTCATAGTTATAGATATTATCTAAGTAGTTTACTACAAAGTCTTGATCAGATTTATAAGATTTACCATAAGTAATAATCTTAGTATTAATCTGTAGATAGTCCAGTAAACTTGGTAGGATATCGATCTGTTGGAAGTTCTTCTCTACTTTTTCAGTTGTTATACTTGGGTCATTAGGAGCAAAGAACAAGATAGGAATACGGAATTTACCTACATTCGTTTTCCATTCATCTTCTATAGGTTCTGCACAGGTATGGTCTGCAGTAATAATAAAAATAGTATTGTTATACCACTCTTTATTTTTTGCAGTTTCGAAGAACTTTTTAAGAGAATAATCAGCATAGGCGATTGATTCGTGGATGTCTGCTTCTCCTTTAGGGAATTTACCTTTATACTTCTCAGGGATAGTATATGGGTTATGTGACGAAATTGTGAATAGAGTAGTAAAAAAAGGTTTCTTGAATCGGTCTAATTGTTTGATATAGAACTGTAAAAACTCTTCATCAAATACACCCCAAGTTCCGTCAAATGCATCAGGGCCTTCGTATTCATTCTTTCCATAATATTCATCAAAACCTGCTACATTAGCATATTGATCGAAGTTTTGACTACCGTTGAACGCACCATGGAAGAACGCAGTGTGATATCCATTTTCTTTTAATATTTTAGGTAGTGTATATACGTCGTTTAATGCATAGCTAGACGAAATAAACGTTCTATTCATTAAGCTAGGAATACTAGAGATAGACGATGGTACAGCATCGATAGATACTTTACCATTAGCGAATGCATTTTCGAAGAAATGACTATTCTGCGCTAGCGAATCCATAAATGGAGTCAATCCTCTATGCATCGTTTCTCTACCGAAACTTTCAACGATTAACAAGACAACATTCTTTTTATTAATACTGTCATATTTGAACTCTTGTACAGGATTAAATACCTGGTCTAGTTCAGCTTCAGTATAGAAGTTTACCTCTTCTAAGTTTTCGTTTCTTCCCATTGTTTTTAATACAGAGAATGGAGTGTTTAAGACTAGAGCTGTATTTTTTAATCCTCCATATTGAGATGCATCTACTAGACGAATAGGTTTGCGTTGTAATCCCCCACGACCTAATACTAGCATGATTCCTATTACTAATACCATCACGACAGTATCTTTAATATTGAATTTACTGCTTTTGATTTTGTAATCTATCTTTCTGTATATCAACCAGAATATTACGAAGGATAAGAACATATAGACTGGTATCCACCAGTAGTCTACAATGAAATTCTTTAATAATCCTGGTAATTCTTGTTCCATACCAGAGGCAGTGATAAAGGCATAAGAACTACGTCTACTGATAAATCTAAAGTATTCGTAGTCTACAAAGTTTAGACATAGTATGAATATATTCACTAAGTAGAAACTGTAAAATAAGAACTGTTGATATCCTTTGTTATTTTGAAATTTACCAGGGAATAAGTGTAATAAGGCGAATGCCATATTAATAAATCCTAGTGCCGCTAAGTCAAATCGAACACCCCCAAGAAATATATTTAAATCCCAAGGATCTAATAAGTGTGAATTGTAAAAATAGAAACCTACTCTACATACTTGATAAAAGAAGAAGATTAAAAGAAATCTTTTAAAGAATAGGATACAATTTTGAGAAAATAATTTACTCATAATCAATAATAAAAACTTTTTTTAATAAATAAAAACAGAGCACAAAAGTACTCTGTTTTATGATAGTAATGGTATATTTAGTATTTATACAGCTACATTATATTCTCTTAAAGCATCGTTTAGAGATGTTTTAAGATCTGTAGATGGTTTTCTCTGTCCGATGATTAACGCACAAGGTACTTGGAACTCACCAGCAGGGAATTGTTTTGTATACGAACCAGGTATCACTACAGAGCGCTCCGGTACATATCCTTTTATTTCTTTAGGAGTATCTCCTGTTACATCTATAATTTTAGTAGACGCTGTTAGTACTACATTAGCACCTAATACAGCTTCTTTCCCTACGCGAACACCTTCTACTACGATACAACGCGATCCGATGAATGCATTGTCCTCAATAATAACAGGCGCAGCCTGTAGAGGTTCTAGTACTCCTCCGATACCTACACCACCTGATAAGTGAACATGTTTACCTATCTGAGCACAAGATCCAACAGTAGCCCATGTATCTACCATCGTTCCTTCATCTACATAAGCACCTATATTCACATAAGAAGGCATAAGGATAACACCTGATGAGATATAAGCTCCATGACGAGCCACAGCATTAGGTACTACTCTGATTCCCTTCTCAGCATAATTCTTCTTTAGAGGCATTTTATCGTGGTATTCGAAGATACCAGCTTCTAAAGTTTCCATCTTTTGAATAGGGAAGTATAGCACTACTGCCTTCTTTACCCATTCATTGATTTGCCATTCTGTTCCCTTAGGTTCAGCTACACGCAATTTACCACTGTCAATCAGCTCTATAACTTCACGAATAGTATTTTGAGTGTTTTGATCTTGTAATAGTGAGCGGTCGTCCCACGCCTTTTCGATTACTTCTTGTAAGTGCGTCATCTGTATTAGATTGAGGTTTGTTAATATATAATTATTGAATGGCTTTGATTACCGCCATTAAGTCTTGTTCGGCTAATCCTTGTTCACTAGCCTTTGCATACGCTTGTTCAGCAGCTTGTGTCAGTGCAGTATTCCATCCTGCATCTTGTGCTAGGCGAATGTCCTTTAGCATAAACTTTAGTGGAAATGCAGCAGGATAGTTATCATCTAGGATAGCAGGGGTCTTTATCTTACTCATACCAGAGCCACATGCACTATTATTTACGATAGCAGTCATCATCTCTCTATTTATTCCATTCTGTTCTGCGAATAGTACAGTCTCTGCTAGTCCTTGTACTACTACAGACATATAGTAGTTAATTGCTAGTTTAGCTTTGCTACCACTACCTGCCGTTCCTAAGTAATAATGGCTTTTACCCATTACTTCAAAAAGAGGTTCGCAAGTCAAGTGATCTTCTAGATCACCACCTACTAAGAATAAGAGTGTACCATCTATCGCAGGTTTTACACTTCCTGATACAGGAGCATCTAGATAGAAAGCCTCTTTCTCTTGTACTTGTTGATATAGTTTTTCAGCTAATGTAGGCGATATTGTACTACTGTTAACGAATGTTTTTCCCTTTAGATCCGTAGTGAGAATTTGTTCGAAAGTACTTACTACTATTTTATCATCAGGCAGTGTTAGAAAGATAATATCTGTCTTAGCGATAAAGTCTGTAAGATCTTCTATAGGAGTAGCCCCTTCAGCGATAAGTGGAGAAGTTTTAGCACTGTCTCTTCTATAGAAGTTTAGTTTATAACCTGCCTTTAAAAGATTGTGCGCCATAGGGGTTCCCATATTTCCTAATCCTATCCATCCTATTTTTTTCATATCTTTTATTTTTTGTGTTGAGGTTATTTTAATGATAAAGCAAATATAACGATATTTTTTTTTGAGAGTCGTTTCTCATGCTATGGAGTTACAGATTTTATACAAATAAATGTAGTGAGGCAATGAGGTACAAGAAGTATCAAAAAACGAAATTATTCTAAATAACTTTCTATTTTTGCCTATCAGCTAGACTAGAAATGAAGAATATTAAATGGGAAACCTTAGATCGCTTAAAGAATAGTTTCAAAGAATTAGAGACTCAGGAGCACTATATCTATATGCCATTTATTAATCTAGCATACTATCCGGCAGAGCCATATCGGTCTAATTATTATGGAATAGGGCTTTTAGAGGAAGGAGAGATTACCTTCTATATCGATCTTACAGAGTATACTATCAAGGGACCTGCCATTATTTTTGCAGATACTACATCAATTAAGAGATGGGACAAGACTCGTCGTACTTATGAGATGATGACAATCTTATTCTCAGAAGATTTCTTACAAGATAAGTTAGTAGAGAATAATGTACTCGCTTCTTTTTCGGATTTATCTAGTCTAGGAGGTTGTGTTACACAGTTAGATTCTAAGGAGTTTGAGAGTTTTAAAACCATGTTTAAGGTCATAGATCTCTATCATAATTCAACCAACTCTTTTCATACAGAGGTCATCAGAGGAGTAATCTACAGTATGATTAACGAAGTAGCGTATCTGTATGAGAAATATGGTAATGTGACCAAAAGTTTACATAAACTAGCTCTCAAGTTTAGAGAGGCGGTAGGTAAGCACTGTAAAGAACACAGAAGTGTACAGTACTACGCTGACTATCTCCATGTACATCCTAAATATCTAAGTCAAGTAATCTCATCAGAAACGGGACTGACTGCTAGTGAGTGGATCCAAAATCAAGTAGTCTTAGAAGCTAAAATCTTACTACAAGACCAAAACCTCTCTATAGGAATCATCGCAGAGATACTTCACTTCAGCGATCAGAGCACCTTTGGCAAATACTTTAAAAAGTATAGCAGTATTAGTCCTAGTGCTTATCGTCACAGTTTATAAGAGGAATTACTTATAAGAGCGTTATCATCTTTTTATTGATAATAGTATTACTTTTTTATAGCGTATCCCATTCTTGTTATAAGAGATAAGAATGCATTGCCAATTAATAGAAGTCCATTGCCTTCTTTTCTCTAGTTCTCCATTTTGTTAACCTATTTATTGAATATTGTGAATGATCATTAAGTGATTCATAATTGAGCACTGTGTTTTTCTCCAAACGAAATGATTGGAAAATAATGGGAGAATAAAAGAAGCATCCCTCGACAAAGACCATCTTAGCTCCATCATTTTCGAGGTATTCTCCATGTATTGTCGAAGGAATTAGGATGAATGCTAGATTATATAAGGGATGGTAGGGGATAGTACTTCATTGAATAAAAAACGAAATAGATAGTAATGTGTTGATTACTATATTGTTGGTTGTTTTTGCTGTTTAAAAAAAGTGAATCTCTTTTTTACTATTTATGGCTAGAATTAGCCTAATAGAGTGCTTTTTAGAAAAAATAGAGCTTAAAAAAGTGTTTTATTGCTATAAATAGGTAGTAATAAGTAGATGATTTTAAAAAAGTGTTTCCCATTTTTTAAGAACTATAAATAGAAGGGATAAGTGGCTGAAACTTACTTATTGGCTAAAATTAACTTATTTAGAACGATTATAGTTAAATGTTTGAAATCCGACATTTTGAACATCTATACCGTGTTATAGTGCTTGTGTGCTAGTGCTCATTGATGGAATTTTGCCTCATGTTAATAGTAGCCTAATGGCTGTGTATTATATTCTTTTATAAGCTAGGGCATAGTGCGGTAGGGAAGAGAAATAATGTGTTTTGTACTTAAGGGAGATACTTCTTGATTTCTATAATCTTACCTTTTGACTAAAAAATCTACTTTTTACCCCTTTACCTCATTTTGTTTAGATAATACATTTGCTACATGTTTAAATAGAAATAGTGCTACTACTTAACGCAATAGTTCAATCAATAATAAATAGTTAAAGATGAAAAAAACATCTACTTTTTTAGGTCTTACTACAATCGCCTTATTATGGGCATGTCAAGATAAAAAGCAAGAAGGAGAATGGGGAGGAGACAGTCAAGTCGAGCAGTATCCTGTACTTTCAATAAAAGCGGAGCAAGCTAATTTATTTACAGATTATCCAGTGGTGTTACAAGGGATAAAAGATGTAGAATTGCGTCCAAAAATTGATGGTTTCGTTGAGGCAATCTATGTGGATGAAGGGCAAACAGTCAAAAAAGGGCAACCCTTATTCAAAATCTACGCTCCACAATATCACGAAGAGAGTGTGGCAGCGGTGGCTTCGATAAAAAATGCAGAGGCAGAGTTAAACAACGCTCGTATGCATGTAGCTAAAGCTAAACCACTAGTGAGTGAAGGTATTATCAGTAACTATGAGTTAGAGTCTGCAGAGTATGCATTAAGAAGTAAAGAAGCACAACTAGCACAAGCTAAAGCTAACTTAAATAGTGCACAGGCTAATGTGGGATATACTCAGGTGGTAGCTCCCTTTGATGGAGTTATAGGATTAATCCCTTATAAAGTGGGAGCACTGGTAAGTAGCGCTTCACCAGAGCCTCTAACTACAGTATCTGAGATAGGAAGTATCAATGCTTATTTCTCTATGAATGAAAAAGAGTTTATCGACTTTATGCAAAAAGGAGGAGAACAAACTCTAGAACAGAGACTCGCGAGTATGCCTGAAGTATCTCTTTTATTAGCGAATGGAAGTGAATACAATCAGAAAGGGAAAATAAATACAGTGAGTGGACAAGTAGACCCTCGTACTGGAAGTGTGAACTTTAGAGCTGTGTTTACTAATCCACAGGGAATATTGAGAAGTGGAAATAGTGCTACCATTCGTGTACACGAGAGTGTAAGCGAAGCTATTCTAGTTCCTCAGAAGGCGACTTTTGAAGTGCAAGGGAAGCGTTTTATTTATGTGGCTAATGCAGAGGGTGTAGTGACTAGCACAGAAATTTCGGTTATGGAGAAGGTGCCTTCGAGTCAATACTTCGTAGTGACAAGTGGGTTAAAACCTGGAGACAAAATCGTAAGTGCAGATATAGGAGGACTACGTGAAGGAATGAAGATTAAAATGTAATAGAGAATAGCATTATGTTGAAAAGATTTATAGAAAACCCAGTGTTATCTACCGTGATATCTATCATTATAGTAATACTAGGGTTGTTAGGACTATTCTCATTACCTATCACACAGTATCCTGAGATAGCACCGCCTACAGTACAGGTGACTGCTAACTACCAAGGGGCAAATGCTGAGGCGGTAATGAAGAGTGTAATTATTCCATTAGAAGAACAGATTAATGGAGTAGAGAATATGGCGTATATGAACTCAAAGGCGAGTAATGATGGTTCGGCTGTTATTACCATTACTTTTACACAAGGAGCAGATGCTGACATGGCAGCTGTGAACGTGCAGAACCGTGTGAGCCAAGCCATGAGTCAATTGCCAGAAGAGGTAATAAAACAAGGGGTGACTACAACCAAGAGATTGAGTAGTGAGATATTCAGTTTCTTAATGTATAGCTCTGATAGTAGATATGATCAGGCATTCTTAGAGAACTATGCTCGTATCAATATTCTACCTAAGATCAAGCGTATCAATGGAGTAGGGGATGCCTCTATCTATGGAGGGCGTGAGTACAGTATGCGTATCTGGTTAAAGCCAAATGCAATGGCTTCTTACGGACTTACACCAAGTGATATCGTACAAGCGTTACAAGAGCAAAACGTAGAGGCAGCACCAGGTAAGGTAGGAGAGAATAGCAGACAGAGTTTTCAGTATGCTTTAAAATACACAGGTCGATTAGAAACGCCAGAAGAGTTCGGAGATATTATTATCCGTTCTAATGGTACAGGTAAGATATTGCGTCTAAGTGATGTGGCAGAGATAGACTTAGGAGCCTACTCGTATGCGATGACCATGACTGCTTATAAACAGCACGGTACTTATATCGCGGTAAATCAGGTGGCAGGGTCTAATGCCCATGAGATTATTAAGCAATGTGAAGAATTATTAAAAGAAGCAGAAAAAGACTTGCCTGCGGGGGCGAAATTCGAAGTATATGCGAATTCTAATGATTTCTTATTAGCCTCTATTGATAAATTGATAGCGACTTTAATAGAAGCATTTGTATTAGTGTTCATAGTAGTATTAGTGTTCTTACAGGATTGGCGTTCTACTTTGATACCAGCTATAGCGGTACCAGTAGCTATCGTAGGTACGTTCTTTTTCTTGAATCTATTTGGCTTCTCTATTAACTTGTTGACTCTTTTTGCTCTAGTACTGTCCATCGGTATTGTGGTGGACGATGCCATCATCGTAGTAGAGGCAGTACATGCCAAACTATATGAAGGAGCAGAGACAGCGAAGAAGGCTACAGTGAGTGCCATGAGTGAGTTGACTACTGCTATTATTTCGATTACGTTAGTGATGTCAGCTGTATTCGTACCCGTTACATTTATCGAAGGATCTGTAGGGGTGTTTTATAAAGAATTTGGTATCACATTAGCTGTCGCTATTTTGATTTCGGCTATTAATGCCTTGACACTGAGTCCTGCGCTATGTGCTATTATGTTGAAACCTGAGTCAGGTATACACGAGGAGAAAAGAGGTTTTGTCAATAGATTTAAATCTGCTTTTAATAGTTCATTTGACAGAATGACTAATCGCTATGTAGGTGTATTGGGCTTCTTGAATAAGAATAAATGGTTGTCGTTAGGAAGTATCGTTGTATTTGGTGCCTTGTTTGTATTCTTAACGAAAACGACACCAACGGGATTTGTTCCTAATGAGGATAGTGCTTCTATCTATGGTAATATTATCTTAGCTCCTTCTACTTCTCTTGAAGAGACTGAGCGTATCTCTAACGAGATAGATAGTATCGCGATGAGTATACCTGAGGTAAAGTTCACTTCACGACTAGCAGGTATGGACTTCTTCAGTGGGAATGGTAGTTCGTATGCTGTAGAGTTCATTAAGTTAAAACACTGGAAAGATCGCCCAAATCCAGAACAAAATATTCACAGTGTAGTAGGACAGTTATTTGCTAAGACAGCGCATATTAAGGATGCTAATGTGGTATTCTTTGCAGCACCTACACTACAAGGATTTGGTAACAGTTCAGGATTCGAAGTACAGTTACAAGATAAGACTGGTGGAGATTATAAGAAGTTTGAAGAAATAATAGGAGGATTCTTAGGAGCGTTAAATCAACGTCCTGAGATTATGTATGCCACTTCGTCTTTTAATACGAACTTCCCACAGTATGAAGTGTCTGTCAATGTAGCAAAAGCAAAAGAGGCAGGGGTAGGGGTAACAGAGATTCTGACTACACTACAAGGGTATTTAGGAGGTATTTATGCAACGAACTTTAACCGCTTCGGTAAGCAGTATAAGGTGATGATACAAGCAGATCCTAATTTCCGTGAGAATAAAGAGGCTATCGATAAACTATATGTGAAGAATGAGCAAGGAGTAATGTCTCCTATCACAGCCTTCATTGATCTGAAGAAAGTGTACAGTCCAGAGTTCTTGACGCGCTTTAATTTGTTTAACTCAGCTTTCGTGAATGGTAGCCCTAATCCAGGTTTTAGTTCTGGAGATGCTATACGTGCGATAGAAGAAGTAGCAGCACAGACTTTACCACAAGGGTATGGTTTTGAGTATTCAGGATTGTCTAGAGAAGAGAGCGGTAGTGGTAATCAGACTGTTATTATTTTTGTGCTGTCTATCTTATTCGTTTACTTCTTATTAAGTGCTCAGTTTAAGAGTTATATACTTCCATTGGCAGTGTTGTTCTCTTTACCGATAGGATTAGCAGGAGCTTTTATCTTCGCTAAGCTATTCGGAATAGAAAATAATATATTCTTACAGATTAGTTTGATTATGTTGATTGGTTTATTAGCGAAGAATGCTATTCTGATTGTAGAGTTTGCGCTACAGAGACGACAGTCAGGTCAGACTATTGCAGCGGCTGCTATAGAAGGAGCGCGTATTCGTCTAAGACCTATTCTGATGACTTCGTTTGCTTTCATATTTGGATTATTACCACTGATGATGGCGACAGGAGCAGGAGCATTGAGTAATAAATCAATTGGTACAGCTGCGGTAGGAGGAATGTTGATTGGTACGCTGATCGGGGTATTAGTTATTCCTTCATTATTTGTTGTGTTCCAGGCGTTACAAGAGAAAATAAGTGGAGCTCCTGTATTAGAAGAACAAGAGTAAGTGTAATTATAAAGTGAGAAATGTATAAGTGTATCTAAGGGTGCACTTATACGTTACACAATGACTTAAGTCAATGCGATAAATCAGAAGAATCATGAAATGGACATATAAAATATATATAGGTGCTCTGGCTATGGGGATGTTGGCCTCATGCCAATCCACACAGAGTTATCAGCACTTAGATATTGCTGCAAAAGAGCTTTATCGAAATACCCAAGAAGGGGACACATTAAGTATAGGCATGATGCCTTGGCAAACTTTGTTTAAAGATGCAAAGCTACAAGAGCTAATAACAGAAGGAATAGAAAATAACTTAGACCTAAAGATAGGGATAGAAAGGCTACATGCTTCAGAGGCGTTATTAAAACAATCTAAAGCTGCGTTCTTACCTGACTTAAGTATAGGTGGAGGAGTGAAAAGATCAAGATTATCTTATCCTCAGGGGTTTGGTTTTGTAAAGAATGCGACACAGTATGATGTATTCGCTAATACTTCTTGGGAGATAGATGTATGGGGAAAATTAGCGAGTAGTAAGCGTGCTGCTTACTATAGAATGCTTCAGTCTGATGCAGGACAAAAGGCTGTGCAGACTCAGATAGTCGCTCAGATAGCAGATTATTATTACCAATTATTGGCGTTAGATCAACAACAAACTATTATCGAAAAGACGATAGTGAATAGAAAAGTAGATGTTGAAACAATGCAAAAGTTGAAGGAGTCAAGTGTAGTAACAGGTGCGGCTGTGGTACAGAGTGAAGCTAACTACTATGACGCTGAGGCTACACTACCTGGTGTGAAACGCCAAATCAGAGAAGTAGAAAATGCATTGAATGTTCTATTAGGGAAACCTGTAGGTACAATAGATAGAGCTAACTTAACTGTACAAGAACTACCAATAGAACCAAGTATAGGGATACCTGCACATCTATTAAAGAATAGGCCTGATGTGATGGCAGCTGAGTATGAGTTGGCAGCGTATTTTGAAGATGTGAATGCGGCTAAGAGAGTATTCTACCCTTCATTAAATATCACAGGAGGAGCGGGATTCTCTAGTTATGAGTTTAAAGATTGGTTTACTTCTACAGGATTGTTTGCTAATATAGCAGGGGGCTTATTACAGCCTATCTTTAATAAAAGACAAAACAAAACGAGGTTAGAGATAGCGAAAGCGAGTTATCAAGAGAAAGCGTACAACTTTCAAAAAACTATGTTAGTAGCAGGGCAAGAGGTCTCTGATGCACTATATGCTTATGAGATGGCAGGAGAGCAACTGACTATGAGACAACAACAAGTGGATAAGTTAGCCTTAGCTGTTGATTATACAAAGAAGTTATTAGTGTATCATTCATCAACGAATTATACAGATGTATTGACTTCAGAACAAGCACACCTTTATGCACAATTAGCACATAGTAATGATCAGCTATTAGAATGGCAAGCCATTATTAAGCTTTATAAAGCATTAGGAGGAGGTTGGAGAGAATAATTTTTTCCATTTATATATAGAGTAATGAAAGTGATACTATAGGGAGAACAATCTTTATAGTAGATTATTAATTACTTGACTCAATCTGTTCGTCGGCATTTTACTTTTAGATAGTTAATCATCGTGCTAATTTGGAAACTATTTATAAAACTGGATTATGTCAATAGATTGAGTCTTTCTAGACAAATAATCTTTGTCGATTTTTTACTACTTTTTAATTGAGAGAGCCACATCGTGAGATGTGGCTTTTTTGTTTTAATTGATTTCTTTTAATATTTAAAAAGAAATGTTGTGAGTGTTCTTAATTTCTCTCATCACAAAAGAACTATGTGTACTTCCTATACTATCTACCATGGCTAATTTATTAAATACAAAGTCTTGGTAATGCTTCATATCATTAGCATATACTTTTAGGATAAAGTCAAAATCTCCTGATATATTATAACATTCAACAACTTCATCTATAAGCATAATATCTTCAACAAACTTGTTATTGATAAGGCGCTCATGTTGTTTAAGTTTAATATTACAGAATACAATAAAGCCTTTATTTAGCTTTTCAGCATCTATTAAAGCGATATATTTCTTTATAAAGCCTTCTTTTTCTAGTCGTTTTATTCTTTCAAAAACTGGAGTAGCAGATAGGTTTACTTGTTGAGCAATCTCTTTTGTAGTCAGATTAGAGTTGTCACATAGTATTCGAAGTAGTTTTAAATCTGTCTCGTCTAGGTTATGCATTAGAATAATATTTTGTTTTAGTGGTACCAAATGTAGTGATAATAGAATTAAAATCTGTTTAAATTATTATTATGGTTATTTGTTCTTAATTGTTGAATATGTAATGTGTTTATATTCTTCAATTGTATCTTTGTTTAGAATTAATGAATTGTTCTTAAAATACTTCATCAGGCGAAAATAGGTTTTACTTAACTGTAGATTAAAAGGGAATCGTGTGAGAATCACGAACTGTCGCGCAACTGTAAGTAACATTGAATATACTAGTCATATTATGCTCACTGATATAAAATCGGGAAGGGCGATTAGTGTAGTTATAAGTCAGGAGACCTGCCATTTTTGAATTGACAATGCTTTCGCGGTAAAGAGCTATAGTCAGGTTTGATGCTATGATGTGCTGTTTCTATGTTATATAGAAGTAGTATTGTATAGCTATTCCTTATCTATTAGAGTTTCCCCACTACCGCGTAATGCATTAGGAAGAGAGAACTTTTTAAGTGATTAATTAACCATTTTAAAAAGTTGTGAAAATGCAAACACAAGTATTAGGCTATCCGCGTATTGGTGGCCAAAGAGAGCTGAAAAAAGCAAATGAACAGTATTGGGCTGAGAAAATTGAAAGAGAAGAGTTAGAGCAGGTTGCGCAAGCTATTCGTCATCAAAATTGGCAATTACAAAAGACAGCAGGTATTACATTAATTCCTTCTAATGACTTTTCATTTTATGATCAGGTATTGGATTGGAGTTTAACCTTAGGAGCTATTCCTAAAAGGTATCAGCCTCTCCGTACAAATGAAGGTCTGTCTTTACTAGATTTATACTTCGCGATGGCTAGAGGGTATCAAAAAGGTGGATTTGATATTACTGCTATGGAAATGACAAAATGGTTTGATACTAACTATCACTATATCGTACCGGAGTTTTATAAAGGACAGCAGTTTGAATTAACTTCACTAAAGGTAGTAGAGGAATATAAAGAAGCAAAGAAGATTGGTATAGAGACTAAGCCCGTTATCTTAAGTCTTGTTTCTTATTTGCTATTAGGTAAGGCAAAAGAACAAGATTTCAATGTATTAAGCTTAGTAGATAGTTTGTTACCTGTATATCTTGAAATAATAAAACGTCTGACAGATGAAGGAGTTCAATACATTCAAATTGATGAACCTTTTCTAGTGCTTGACTTGACAGAAGAACAGAAAAAAGCAATCACATCGTTTTACAATATTATACAATCTTCTTTTCCAGATCTTAAGGTAATTGTAGCTACTTACTTTGGAGGATTAGAAGATAATGCTTCGTTGGCATTGGCATTACCAGTAGAAGTATTGCATATTGATCTAGTGCGTAATGAAGAGCAGCTAGAAGAGATACTTAATAAGGCTCCGTCTAGTTTAAAGTTGTCACTAGGTGTAGTGGATGGTCGTAATATTTGGAAGAACGATTATGAACAATCATTAACATTGATAGATAAAGCTATTGAGCGAAGAGGGAAAGAGAAAATCATCATAGCGACATCGTGTTCATTACTTCACAGCCCTATTGATTTAGAAGGAGAAGTGAAATTAACAACAGAAATCAAGCAATGGCTCGCTTTTGCTAAACAAAAGGTTCAGGAAGTAGTAGATTTAGCTAAGTTAGCGAGTGTTGCAGATAGAGAGGGGGTATCAGCTTATCAAGAGAATAAAATAGCTCAACACGATAAACGTACATCTACGCTTATACATCATGAAGCAGTAAAAAGACGCGTACAAGGAATTACAGAGCAAGATGCACAAAGAAAAGCTCCGTTTAGTACGAGACAACCCTTACAACATAAAGCATTAGACCTGCCTTTATTTCCAACGACAACAATAGGTTCGTTCCCACAGACGAAAGAAGTAAGACAGTGGAGAGCTAAGTTTAAAAAGGGAGAGCTTACAGCACAGCAGTATGAAGATTTATTAAAACAAGAGACGGCTAGAGCTATACAATGGCAAGAAGAAATCGGTCTAGATGTATTAGTACATGGAGAATTTGAACGCAATGATATGGTGGAGTACTTCGGAGAACAATTAGAAGGATTTACATTTACTCAGAATGGTTGGGTACAGAGTTATGGAAGTAGATGTGTGAAACCTCCTGTTATTTATGGAGATGTGTATCGCAGTAAGCCATTAACGGTATTCTGGTCTGCTTATGCACAATCATTGACTAAGCAAAAGGTAAAAGGAATGTTGACAGGTCCAGTGACGATATTACAGTGGTCCTTTGTACGAAATGATATTCCTAGGTCTGAGACCTGTACTCAAATAGCTTTAGCAATTAGAGATGAAGTAGTAGATTTAGAAAGTGCTAATATTGAAATCATCCAGATTGATGAACCTGCAATAAGAGAAGGCTTACCATTGCGTAAAGCAGCCTGGGATAGTTATTTGGATTGGGCTGTTAGAGCATTTAGAATTTCTGCTTCAGGAGTGAAGAATGAGACACAGATTCATACTCATATGTGTTATTCTGAGTTTAACGATATTATACAGCATATTGCAGCTATGGATGCAGATGTGATTACGATAGAGTGTTCTCGTTCACAGATGGATTTATTAGATGCTTTTGCAGCATTTAAATACCCAAATGAGATTGGACCAGGAGTATATGATATTCACTCTCCACGTGTACCTACAGAAGAAGAAATGTTGTATCTAATTAAAAAGGCAGAAAACTATATACCAACAAAACAATTATGGGTAAACCCTGACTGTGGATTAAAAACGCGTCATTGGGAAGAGACTGAAAAAGCGCTTATAGCGATGGTGAATGTCTCTAAAAAACTGAGAGAAGAAAGTTTAGTAGAAGCTATTTAATAGAATAAGGCTCTTGTTGATCAACAAGAGCCTTATTCTATTATTTTAGTTAGAAAGATAGACGAATGATTCTATCTAATTTATCCTTGTCTATATGAGGAGAGAATTCATTGTATAATTCATGCTTAAGTAGTGATACGATAGCAAAGAAATCTGAAGTAAGCGTTAAGTAGTATTGTTCTACTTTTTCTATTGATTGGTTTTCTGCTATTTTGATCTGATGACTTTCAGTCATTAGATTACCTACGTGAACTAAGATTTTATCAAAAGTCTCTGCTGAGGTATGCATTTGAAGAAAACCAAACTCAAAGATCAGATCGTGTAGGTTATTCACTTCTTTCTCTATTTTCTTACCTGTAGATAAGTGTGGACTAAGTGATTCTCGTTGTAAGATCGTGTTTAGCTGAGTCAAGAATTGAAAGAAAACTTCTTGTTTCTTTTCAAATACTAATAAGTGACGTTCTCTAGACTCTTCACTTTTAGTTTGTCCTTGTAATAAGAGAACAGTAATAATAGCTGTAATTACAACTCCTAATAATGTACCAAAGAACTGACCAGGAAGAGAAGCTAGCTCAAATATTTCAAAAGTTATGGCTACGATAAAGAAGATAATTGTACTTGTGATAATACCTACTCTTGGCCAATTGATTTTGTTTTTCATAAAGTCTTTTTTAAAAAAGCGTTGTAATGGTTTGATGAATAATAGCATAGCCTTTTTTAAGAGATAGAAAAAGGAAAAGCTTATTCAGAATGAAATTACAACTATTTCTGATATAAAAAAGATTATCTTTTTTGATGTGTCTTTCTATAAGCCGACATACTCATACTTTCATGTTTCTTAAAGAATTTGTTAGCATGACTCTCATCTGTAAACGTAAATTCAGAAGCTATCTCACCTATTCTAAGATCGCTAAATAATAGACGTTGCTTAATAAGTTTTAGTCGATAAGTAGTGATGTACTGCTGCATAGTTTCTCCGCATTGATTAAAAAAATAATTACCTATATAAGACGGTGCTAGACCAAATTCTTGTCCTATAACCTGTGCTGTTAATCGTTTGAGGTCATAGATGTTCTGTTGTATGTAACTTATGATGTCTAATACCTTTTGTTCTTTAGTGGTTAAGTTTTCAGGAATATAGTTCATTAGATTACGCGTAGCTATAATCATAATAGCATTGATATACTGACGTTGTAAATCGCAATTACAGGTTTTAGTATTTTGGATACTGAGTATAAGGCATTCTACTATTTTGTGAATGATATGTTTGTCTTCCTCATCTGTTATAATAGAAGTAGGTAGATGCGTAGCATAGTACAGCACGCATTCTAAGTGATTAATATTAGCAGCATTGTATTGCTTGATGTATTCATCATTCACGCGAATAACGACAAACTCTGATTGAGCTGTTAGGTCAAAAGAGTGTTTGTCTTCTGGAGTGATTAGATATAGGTCACCCATAGTTATTTTGCTTTTATTGCCATTTACAGTGTGTGTTCCTTCTCCTGAAATCACAAATACAAACTCAAAAAAATTGAATTGTCTGTTCTGTAGAGGACAAGAATCTACCTTCTCATAAAAGACCTCAAAGGGTTGATATATATTTTCTCTTGCCATGTATATACTGTTATTTGATTAAAATGTACCTGTATGATGGTGTTTAATCAGTTTATTTTTGTGTAAAAGTAATAATTATATGAAAGCAATTGTGTTAAATGAATTTGGAGGAGTAGAGAATCTTCAAATCAGAGAGGTAGAGATGCCTTTTATAAATAAAGATGAAGTATTAGTAAAAGTGAAAGCACTTAGTATTAATCCAGTGGATGCTTTGACTAGAGCTGGTACAGTAGGGATGTCTAAAGTAGTAGAGCAGTTTACTCCTATTATTTTAGGATGGGACTTTTCAGGTGTAATAGAAGCAATAGGAGATCACGTACAAGAGTTTAAAGTAGACGATGCTGTTTTTGGTATGGTAAACTTTCCAGGGCACGGCAGGGCTTATGCAGAATATATTGCTGTGCCCGTTAATCAGATCGCTTTAAAACCTAGTAATATTACTTATGAAGAAGCAGCTGCGTCTACCTTAGCAGCTTTGACTGCATGGCAGGCTTTTGATAGTTATGGTAAACTAAGACCTAATGATAAGGTACTAATACATGCCGCATCTGGAGGAGTAGGGCATTATGCAGTGCAGATTGCTAAGCATTTAGGGGCTTATGTGATAGGAACATCTTCATTGAAGAATAAAGACTTTGTTTTAAACTTAGGAGCTGATGAGTATATTGATTATAGAAGTGTGAAGTTTGAGGAAGTAGTGTCAGATATAGATTTTGTCTTAGAGGCAGTAGGTGGAGACAATTTTCAGAAATCAGTAAAGGTACTTAAGCAGTTCGGTACTCTTGTAGCTTTGCCATCAGGATATACAAAGAAAGATGAAGCATTGTTTAATGAAAAACAGTTACACGGAAGTTGTTTTATGAGTGTGTATTCGAGTGGAAGAGATATGAAAATCATAGCTGATCTCTTAGAAAAAGGTATTGTAAAAGCTCATATTAGTCGTGTTTTTGACTTTGAAGACATGGATAAAGCACATTTATATATAGAAAGTGGGAATACTGTAGGAAAGGTAGTTGTGTGTATTTCTTAAAATAAATATAATAATCAAACATAAAAGATGGTATAAATATAAAGTATATCATCTTTTTTTGTTTTTATATGTTTTGTTATTTAGTGTTTTGTGTGGTTATATTGTTGTTTTTTAAGTGTAATAATTAAATAATGTTAATTTTTTATATATTTGGATTGATGAATTTGTTTGATTCTCCTTGTTAACTATTCAAATAATCGTTAAACGTTTATGAAAAAAATAACCTTACTTATATTAATTGGCTTCTTGTCATTTTCTTGTAGCAATGATGACAATAACAAGAATGATAAACCTAAAGAAGAGAAACCAGATTATCAACCTAAAATACTAATCCCTTTTGAAGAGCGTGGTTTATGGGGGTTCAGAGACCCACAGGCTAATGTTGTGGTAGTGGTACCTCAGTATGAAGCTGTAAAAGATTTTGACCAACATAAAATAGCTAGAGTAAAAAAGAGTAAGCTTTGGGGAATAATAGATATGCTGGGCAAACCTGTAATAGCTCCTACTTATAACGATATTAAAGATTTTAGTATACAGGGATATGCGACTGTAGTGAGATTAGAAAAAAGTGGAGTGATTAATACTAAGGGAGAAGAGAAGATAGAACCTTTGTATGATGAGATTACAGGCTACTATGATAAGCAGTATGTAAAGGTGATGATAGAGCAGAAGTATGGTATTATAGACAAGGATTGGAAATTAGCAATCAAACCTTCTTATACTAAGATTCGCGATTTTGGAACAGAAGGAGTGAATGCAGATCACATCATCGTAGAGCAGAATACAAAGAGAGGATTGATTAATAAGAATTGGAAAGTATTAGCGAATGCTAAGTATGACAGTATTACCAAATTTGATACTAGAGGTATAGCGATGTTAATCGACTCGTTAAAGATGGGGATGATTAACACGGAAGGAAAGATTCTAGAGCCTAAGTACGATGAGATTAAAGAGTCTAATGATGAGGTAGAAGTTACTTATAAAGTAGTTTTAAAAGAGAAATGGGGGCTGTTAAATAAAGATTGGAAAGAAATTATAGCACCTCGTTTTGAGGCAGACTTTAAGATATTTGAGTTTGATAAATCAGGTTATGCCAGATTACATGTAGGGGAGAAGTGGGGATTCATTGATAAGAATCACAAGGTAATCTTAGAGCCTATATATGATGAGATCACAGAATTCGACGAACAAGGTTTTGCACGTATTAAAGTAGGAGAGAAGTGGGGAGTGATTAACAGAGAGTTTAAGGTATTATTAGCTCCAGAATATGATAATATAACCGTGTTTAACGCTGAGGGCTTTGCGCGTGTCAATCAGAATGGTAAATGGGGAGTGATTAATAAACAATGGAAAGTAGTGCTACCTGTGATGTATGATAATATCGGAACTTTACTACCTTATGATATGACAATCTTAACACTAGACAGTAAACTAGGGTTAGCGAATAAGAATTGGGAAGTTGTATTACCTGTGGACTATAAGGATATCAATGTGACAGAAGACCAAGGTACTGTGAGAATCTACAATGATATACCAGGTATAGAAAGAGCTGTAGGGTTATTCCATCTAAAAACGTATAAACGTTTAGAACCAACCTATGAGCGAATAGATAATTATAACTCTTTTGGATATGCATTAGTACAGAAGAATGAGATATCTAAGAATCTTATAGATAAAAACTTCGAAGAGCGATTAGATACTTATTATACAGAGATATATCCATTTAATGAAGCTGGAGTGTTTAAAGTACTTAAGGCTCCTTATTTAGGCATATTTGACTCTAGAATGAATATGTTGGTAGAACCGACTAAATATACAGATATAGAAGAGTTCGCAGAGGATAATCATGCAGTAGTGTCTTTTGGCAATAAGAGTGGACTTATTAATAGACAGTGGAAAGAAGTTCTAGCTGTAGAATATGATGAGGTATCTACGCCAGACAAAGAGAGTAATAGAAAGCTTACTATCCACACTTCTTCAGTGACAATGTATAATGTTTTTAATCAGAACGGAAAGATCTTAGAGGATAACTATAAAGAGATAAAGTTTGACTATGCAAACAAAGTCATTTTGTTAAAAGGGATGAATGATTTACATGGTTTTGCATCTGTTAATCTTGTACATATCACTTCTCCTGTTTATGAGAACGAGCTAGACTTCACCAATGCTCTAGTAGCTAGGATGAAACAGAATGGGGTATGGGGACTGATTAATAAACAGGGCATCATTGTTATAAACCCGATGTACGATCGTATCAGTGAGTTTAATAATGAAGGATATGCCTATTTAGTAAAAGGAGGTTTATACGGATTTGTGAATCATGTAGGGCTTACGACTGTGCATGCCAAATATGAAATACCAGATTATGCTTTGACAAAAGACAAGTTAGCAAAGGTGAGAGCGAATGGACTATTGACTATTGTTAATTATGAGAATGGGATAGAGTTATTTAAACCAGGTCAGTATACAGATGTAGATAACTTATTTAAAGGCTACGCTACATATTTAGAGAAAGGTAAGTGGGGCATAGCGGATAAGTTACAAAAGGTAGTATCAGTAGCGAAATATGATAAGGTAGAGCGCTTCACTAAAGATAATACAGCGCGAATTAGGCTGAATAACTATGTAGGATTTATGAATGATAAAGGGGTAATCGTATTAGAACCGACTACATACAGTCATATAGGAGAGTTTAAAGATGGTAAAACTACTGCGATAAAGAATGGAGTAGCAGTAGTTATTGATATAAATGGAAAGGAAATATAGGTTTGTATAAAAAGCACTTTTGTAGAGATACAGAAGTGCTTTTTTATGGTAAAGAAGGCAGGATATAAGCTATAAAGAATGAAAATGAAGATATTCCTTTTTAAATAATGAAGATATTGTCTAATTACTTGAAAAATAGAATTAATCCATTGGCAGTTAATTTGTTATATTCCTATAAGTATCGTAAATTTAAAGTAATAAAAAGGTGACCTTTTTATATGTGTATTGTCTAACTAAAATCTGATTGTTATGAAACAAAAGGTTCCAGTTGAAGAGATTATGACTAAAGAGCTCATCACTCTTACTTTATCCGATAGTTTATATGATGCAGAGAGATTGTTTAAAAAACATAAAATAAGACACATCCCTATCGTTAAGGGGGATAAATTAATAGGAGTGCTAAGTTATTCTGATTTGATTAAAATCAGTTATGTCGATGTGGTCGAGGATGAGTCAGAAGACATGCCTTCTGTAGTCTATGACTTATATTCTATAGAACAACTAATGGCTAAAGTAGTGGTAAGTGCCTTACCTACAGCAACAGTAAAAGAGGTAACAGAAATACTGTCAAAGCAGAGCTATCACTCTATACCGATAGTTGATCAGCTAGGACATTTAAAAGGAATAGTGACTACTACGGATTTATTGAAGTACTTCTTAAAACAGTATTAGTGTCATAAAGATAAGATAGGTGTGACTCTATCAGGATAATATAAAGCAGGATAAATCGGTCGAAAAGAATTTATCTTAATATCTAAATGAACTTTATTCATCATTAGTTATGAATAGAGTTCATTTTTTTATACCCCCAATTTGTTTGGAAATACACATTTTGTGAATTTATAGGGTAACATGATGTTTTTATATAATACTTACAGATGTTTGTTGATACTATTTTATATATTAAGATATAAAAGTTTATTTAATGTATAAATGCTTAAAATAATAATAAAATGTTATTTATTTTTGTGTTTTAATACGGTAAGTGCTAATTTAGCTCATGTGTTACAATAGTATTACAAATATGAAAAGAAGAACAATGTTTGATTTTGCCAAAACGATATTAGAGAATGTAAGTTTTGATCCAAAGTTATTTTATAAGGAATTGCAAAAAGCAATTCAGAATTTATTACCATACGATTTAGATCAGTTAAAACAGTGGGTTAGCGGTTATGTTCAGGAAAAACCAGAACTACATCAATCCTTAGAATTACTGAACGCATAAGATAAAAGCACTTCCATAGGAGATGCTTTTTTTATAAGATCAACTCATTGCAGAAAATGAAATTATTGAAATATTTATTTAATAAAATTCAGTCAATTTATTCAAATTATGAGAATCAGATATTAATTGCTAAAATTGTATTAAAGTCTGAGGGAAAAACGGGAAATACTTTTCAAAATGACTATGTTTACTATGTAGTAAGATAAAAAATTACAGATATGAAAACACGTTTAATGTTTGATTTCGCAAAAACTATACTTGAGAATGTAAGTTTTGATCCAAAGTTATTTTACAAAGAACTTCATAAAGCTATTAATCAATTATTGCCTTATGATGTAGATCGCTTAACGAAATGGGTGAATGGTTATGTTCTAGAAAAACCAGAACTTCAAGAATCTTTAAATTTAATTAACGCTTAATTATAACTAAAAAGCACTTCATTCGAAGTGCTTTTTTTATGAGCGTTAGTGATGTACTTTCGATACATTATGTAACGATATAGTTCTTATCAGGTGTCATCAGCTCTGGTAGAGGCATTTCCGATATTTCACTTAGAGAATAAGCTATATTAGCACACATCTGATCTAGAGCAAGGTCGTTTTCTTCTTCTCCGAATGGCTCTGCTATCTCTGCTACTACAGCGTCTAGTGCGATAAAGGTATACGCTACGAAGGTCACAAAGAAGGGCATAGTCCAGACAATAAGATCAATTAATCCAAACGGAAGTATAAAGCAGTACACATAGACTGTCCTGTGTAGAATAACAAAGTATACAAACGGAATTTTAGTATGTACGATACGTTCACATGCACCTAATACTATGGATAGTTCATCGATATTCTTGTCTATCCTAGCTTGTGTGATAGTATCTAGTCTACCTGCACGCTGCTGTGTAGCTATCCATTTCGTTAATTCATTAAGAATATACGCAGGTTTAAATTTCTTAGTCAGCATTTCTTGATATACCTCTTCTTTCAGGTACTGACGTATCTCTTCATAGTCTGTCTTTTCTCTCAGTTGTTTATTTAAGAGATAGCAGAAAGCAATAATAAGTTTGATCCCCTCTTGTTTTTCCTTTTTAGAGAACGAAGGGCTTTCGTCTATATAGTTTTGAATCTGAAAAGCAAGCGATCTAGAGTGTATCACTAGGCTTCCCCATTGTTTCCTTCCTTCCCAGAAGCGATCATAAGCCGCATTATTACAAAATCCTAAGAATATCGCTAGCGAAATACCTACTAAGGCAAACGCTCCTACATTAAGTGGGATTATTACATCAGGGAATAGGTAATGAGCAAAATAGACAATCCAAGAGAATATAAAGATAGCCAGTAGCGTTGGAAATATTTTTTTAAGGACAGACCCCTTCCATATAAAAAGCATTTGTATGATATGCTTTTTGTGTCTTACTATCATATTGTTGAGTTTTGATATAAGAGCAAAGTTAGTTTGGGATTCAGTCTTAGACAAATAATCCTTGTGAAATTAATAAAAGCAATCGTTAAAAAATAGAATAATGGACTGACTATAAGGTTTGTGTAAAATAATATTGTTGTAATTAAGGGGTGAGGTACCTATACTTTAGAGGTATAAAAAAAGCTACTTATTGTAGATAAGTAGCTTAATATGATGTCCTCTAAAAACATCAAAACAACAATATTTTATATCTAAATGTATCTCTTCTCTAGAGATAGTACATAAAGATTGCATATAAATTGCTTTATATGTATGTAGTAAATATAGAAAAAAGTTTTGTTTTTAACAATTTTTTTGAACCTTTAATTGGATTTATTGGTATTCTTTTTTATAATAAACTATGAATCAGTAAAGTAAAATATGATTTTTTAATAGTTATATTGTATTATGTCTTATTTTGCATAAGATATAACTGTAAAATCGTTACTTTCGCATCAAAATAAATTTAAGATTTAAGTAAATGAGTAGTAAACACGACAAAGTAGAGAAGCCAATCACGTTATTTCAATCGCTAATTCCTGTTGTTATTTTAGTAGGATTATTAGCTATTAATGTGTTTGTATTCCGGGATGACGCCTTGTCTGGTACGAATCAGTTTATCTTATTAATAGGTGGTTCTATTGCTACTGTTGTGGGTATCTTTAATCATGTAAGTTACGATAAGGTGATCACGCAGATTATTAATAATGTTAGAGATACCTCTAGTGCTATCTTTATTTTATTATTAGTAGGAGCCTTATCGGGTACTTGGCTTTTAAGCGGGATTATACCTAGTATGATTTATTACGGGTTACAGATTTTACATCCCGCTATTTATCTACCAGCCTGTCTGATCATTACTTCTATTATATCTATAGCTACAGGTAGTTCATGGACTACATCTGCTACAGTAGGGATAGCGTTAGTAGGGATAGGTAATGCGATAGGGATGCCTATAGGGATGATAGGAGGAGCTGTGATATCAGGAGCTTATTTTGGAGATAAGTTATCCCCATTATCTGATACGACTAACCTTGCTCCAGTGATGGCAGGTACAGACTTATTTACCCATATCAGATATATGCTGTACACTACAGTACCTACTTATATCGTTACGTTAGTGCTGTTCTCTGTGTTAGGGGTATTATATGGTCATGGAGGAGATGTAGATACATCAGTGACTTTACAGGCTATAGCAGATACATTTAATATCACACCTATTTTATTTATAGTACCAGTATTTGTAGTTTTTTTGATCGTTAAGAAAGTACAGCCTATAGCAGCATTATTGATAGGAACACTATTAGGAGGAGTATTTGCACTGATTTTCCAGCCAGACATCGTAGTCGCAGTATCAGGTGGAGATACATTTAATTTTTATAATGCGTATAAAGGTGTTATGCTAGCACTGACTACAGATATCAGAATCTTGTCGCCATTAGAGAGCCTGAACGGCTTGTTTGAAGCAGGAGGGATGGCAAGTATGTTGAATACGGTTTGGTTGATTTTATGTGCTATGTTTTTTGGTGGAGCGATGGAAGCTATTGGAGCATTACAGAAGATCTCGATGGCACTGTTGAATATTGCTAATAATGTATTCGGGTTATTTGCAAGTACAGTAGCTAGTTGTTTAGCGATTAATGTGATGACATCAGATCAGTATCTATCTATCGTGGTACCAGGTAAGATGTTTTCTGACGCTTATAAGGCAAAAGGATTAGCACCAGAGAATCTGAGCCGTACATTAGAAGACTCAGGGACTGTGACATCAGTATTGATCCCTTGGAATACTTGTGGAGCATATCATTCAGGAGTATTGGGGATACCTACGATGACCTATCTACCGTATGCATTTTTTAATTATTTGAGTCCATTTGTGACCTTGTTATATGCAGCATTTAATTATAAAATTAGAAAGATAGTGAATAAGGCATAAGACATACCTTATATATTATAGAGAAAAGGGGCGATAAACTTAGGTAGTACTAAGCTTATCGCCTTTTTTCATTGCTTATTTTTTGATTCATTTTTGGAGTGGTCGACTTGTGATGGGAAGGTTATCGCATAGTGGTCGCATACTTTTAGCCCTTTTTTATGCGACCACTATGCGATAAGTATCCGATAAGTATGCGATCACTTCTGTAAAAATGAATAAAAGATGAGAAAATTAAAGACTTGGATGATGAGGTGGAAATTATTTTGTTATAGAGAAGCTAGGGAAGAAAGTGATGCAGAATAAATATACAGATCTATAAAGGAGCTGATATACTATAGATTATAATAATATTTAGGTTTATTAATATTATTATAACATGCTAAGATTTCCTAGTTCTATATAAAATGACTATCTTTAGACATGTCTAAACTAATCAATAGACAATGCAATGTAAGTATAGATTTTATTTATGTTAGAATAAAAAACAATAATCAAGATTAATAGATTATCGTATTTACTAGCCTTACATTTGTAAAAGAAATCAAGAAGGATTATTAACTTTAAAATAAATTATTATGTCTTTAGTAGGTAAAAAATTTCCAAACATCACAGTAGACGCAATGTCTGAAATGGGAGATGATTTAAGAATCAACATTTTCGAAGAAGCAACAAAGAACAATAAAAAAGTATTATTATTCTGGTACCCAAAAGACTTTACATTCGTATGTCCTACAGAATTACACGCTTTCCAAGCAGCTTTACCAGAGTTTGAAAAAAGAAACACTATGGTGATTGGGGCTTCATGTGATACTAACGAAGTACACTTCGCTTGGTTAAACACAGCAAAAGACAATGGTGGAATCGAAGGAGTTACTTACCCAATTATCGCAGATACTCAAAGAAACTTATCATCAGTATTAGGAATCTTAGATGTAGAAAACGAAGTATATAATGAAGAATTAGATTCAGTTCAAATCGAAGGATCTAACGTTACATATAGAGCTACTTACTTAATCGATGAGACTGGAAAAATTTTCCACGAATCAGTAAACGATATGCCATTAGGAAGAAACGTAAATGAGTACATCAGATTAATCGATGCTTACGCTCACGTACAAACTCATGGTGAAGTATGTCCAGCTAACTGGGAAGAAGGAAAAGATGCAATGAATGCTGACAGAAAAGGTGTAGCTGAATACTTAAGCAAACACTAAGAAATAAACCAGGTTACTAACCCAAAATTTAAAAAAAATGCTTTTAGAACTAGATAAAGATAATTTACAAGAAATTGTAAATTCAAATGAAAAAGTGGTTGTTCAATATGCTGCATCTTGGTGTGGTAATTGTAGAATTATGAAGCCTAAATTCAAAAAATTGGCTACAGAGAAAGAAAACATGACATTTGTAATTGCAGATGCTGAGAACTTCCCTGAGTCAAGAAAATTGGCTGATGTAAGCAATTTACCAACTTTTGCTACATTCGTAAACGGTAAGTTAGTTAACCAAACTCAGACAAATAAAACTGAGGTGTTACACGAATTAGTAAACGAAATTGTATAATTTCATAAATCTGATATAGAATGAAATTACCAGTGATAAGACAGTTATCTCAATTCATTGCAGATAACGACCAAGATTATATTATAGAAACGCTAGAAGTGTTAGAAAACCTAACAGAAGTGCCTTCTCTTAAGGATGAGGAACTAGATGTGATCGGTGAACTTATTTCTAATATGTATGGGGCTCTAGAGGTTCAGAAACTTGTAAAAGAAGGAGCTACCCAAAAAGAAGCGTTGAATACCTTTATGCAAAGAGTTTTAGGATCGATAGATAAATAAAACTCTCTTTATAAAATTTTTAAGGACTGTACTCTGAGTACAGTCCTTTTTTTGTTTTTAGGGTTAAATAAGACTGTAGTCCAATTCTAGAAGACTGCATACGAGAGCTTCATTGATTATATATTTATTACATTTAGGTTTTGCTAATATATCTATCAGTATTTAGCATTATATTCTATCGAATTTTACTTATTTTTGTGTAACCTAAAAAATAAAACAATATGGCGACTGTAACATTAAAAGGTAATGCTATCCAAACTATCGGAACATTACCAGGATTAAATACAAAAGCTCCTGAATTCAATTTAGTAGGAGGAGATTTAGCTGATAAAACATTAGCAAACTATAAGGGAAAAAGAGTAATCTTAAACATCTTCCCTAGTGTGGATACACCTACATGTGCTACTTCTGTAAGACATTTTAACCAAGATGCTTCTAAACTAGAGAATACAGTAGTATTATGTGTTTCAAGAGATTTACCTTTTGCACAAGGGCGTTTCTGTGGAGCTGAGGGTATTGCGAATGTAGAGATGTTGTCTGATTTTAGAGACGGACAATTTGGAAAAGATTATGGGGTGCTGTTTACAGACGGACCTTTAAAAGGATTGTTGTCTAGATCTATTGTTATCTTAAACGAAGAAGGTACAGTAATCTATACAGAACAAGTGGCTGAAACAGCTGATGAACCAAATTATGAAAAAGCTATCGCTGCTTTAAAATAAGGGTTTTATATACATAGACTGCTAGTATATTGAATGATTTACTAGCAGTCTATTGTTATAAAAAGAATTAGGTTGAAAACAATATAGCCATATTGTCAATAAAAAAGGAAATGGAAAAAGAAAATACAACAAAAAAGAAAACTACAAAATCAACGAGTACGGCCAAACGATTTGATACAACGATACATATCAATAGCCGATTCTTAATCACTATACTGTTAATCATCAGTGGTATCGCACTAACGTTGAGTTTTATATCCTATTTAATCACAGGGATAGAAGATCAGAGTAATTTAGAATTATTAGGAGATAGACAGGCTGAGGTGGCTAACTGGTTAGGTAAACTAGGGGCATATCTAGCTCACCTATTTGTATATCAAGGCTTCGGAGTAGCGTCTTTCTTTTTTGCAAAGTTATTAGTTCATTCAGGTATTTATGCCTTTTTCACTATACCAGCTAGAAGAATCAAGAAAGTGATTTTCTGGGACTTGTTCTCAATGTTATTGCTATCTGTTTTCTTAGGTTTTTTCTGGAGCAGTAATCCTCTTTTAGGAGGGACAGTAGGATATGAGTTAAATCTGTACTTTGTAGATTATCTAGGTACAGCTGGTACGGTATTGTTATTGTTATTCTTTGCGATTGCTTTTGCGCTGTTTAGATTTAAATTATCACCTACTTCTATTCGTCAAGGATTAGAAGGGTTACCAGCGTTCTTTAAGAAGTTTAAAAAGAAACATATAGAGACTCCTGCTGACTTCGATAATAATGGACAAGCAAATCAGGTAAATGCAGAACCTGTAGCAGTAGCGAATAAGGAGGTAGAAGCACCGTCTGCTAAGCAGGAAACACCTGTTAAAGAAGAAGACTTTAGTATCTATGAGCAACCAGAGTCTCCTAAGTCTGCTATAGTAGAACCAAAGAATATTAAACCGACGATAGAACATAGCTCTGAGTTAGTATTAGATCATAAAAATCCAAAGCCAAACGTAGAGAAGGTAGAATCTGTGACTGCTAAGGAAGCAGGTGCTAATGACTTCGTTATTGAAGAAATAAAAGACGAAGGAAGTTTAGAAGAGAATCTAGCGGCTAGATTGGTTCAAGACTTTGGAGAGTTTGATCCTACATTAGAGTTGTCTAATTATCAGTTTCCTTCTATTGAATTATTGAAAGAATACAGTGGTTCTGGAATTACGATTAATCAAGAAGAATTAGAAGAGAATAAGAATAGAATCGTAGACACCCTGCGTAACTATAAGATCGATATTGCTCAGATTAAGGCTACTGTAGGACCTACTGTTACACTATATGAGATCGTGCCAGAGGCAGGTATTCGTATTTCGAAGATTAAGAACTTAGAAGATGATATTGCTCTTTCTTTATCTGCATTAGGTATCCGTATTATTGCACCCATACCAGGTAGAGGAACGATAGGTATCGAAGTACCTAATAACAGTCCTTCTATTGTGTCCATGAGAAGTGTGATAGCTTCTCCTAAATTCCAAAGTGCTGAAATGGAGTTACCAGTGGCACTTGGTAAGACGATTTCGAATGAGACCTTCGTAGTAGATTTAGCAAAAATGCCTCACCTTCTGATGGCAGGGGCTACAGGACAAGGTAAGTCTGTAGGACTGAACGCTCTATTGACATCGCTTCTGTATAAAAAGCACCCAGCCGAAGTGAAGTTCGTATTAGTTGACCCAAAGAAAGTAGAATTAACTTTATTTAATAAAATAGAACGACATTATTTAGCTAAATTGCCTAATTCGGAAGATGCTATTATAACAGATAATACGAAAGTTATTAATACGCTGAATTCTCTGTGTATAGAGATGGATAACCGTTATACGCTACTAAAAGATGCAATGGTTAGAAACATCAAGGAATACAACGAGAAATTCAAACAGCGCAAGTTAAATCCTGAGAATGGACACCGCTTCTTGCCTTATATCGTATTAGTAGTGGATGAGTTTGCAGATTTGATTATGACAGCAGGTAAGGAGGTAGAGACGCCTATCGCACGTTTAGCTCAGTTGGCTCGTGCTATTGGTATTCACTTAATTATCGCTACACAGAGACCATCTGTAAACGTTATTACTGGTATTATTAAAGCGAACTTCCCAGCACGTGTAGCTTTTAGAGTTACTTCTAAAATAGACTCTCGTACGATCTTAGATCAGCAGGGTGCAGATCAGTTAATCGGTAGAGGGGATATGTTGTACACACAAGGAAATGATTTGGTACGTGTACAGTGTGCTTTTGTAGATACTCCAGAGGTAGAAAAACTAACAGAGTACATAGGGGCACAAAAGGCTTATCCAGAGGCTTATATATTACCAGAATATGTAGGTGAGGAGGGAGCTAGTAATTTAGATGTGGATATTAGTGAGAGAGATCCTCTGTTTAAAGACGCTGCAGCTATCATCGTTACAGCACAGCAAGGGTCAGCTTCATTGTTACAAAGAAAGTTAAAACTAGGTTATAATCGTGCAGGTAGATTAATTGATCAGTTAGAGGCTGCCGGTATTGTAGGGCCTTTCGAAGGAAGTAAGGCACGTACAGTGAATATACCAGATTTGATGGCTTTAGATCAGTTTTTTGATAATGAAGAAAACAACAATTAAAGAAATAGAATGAGAAAGATTATTGCACTTATAGGAATAGTACTATTTGCTTTTTCAGCAAATGCACAGAGTAGTCAACGAGCTAAGAATTATTTGTTAGAAGTAACGAAGAAGATAAATGGGTATGAGAATATCTCAATCGACTTTTCTTTTAATCAAAAAGGGGCTAATAAAGACTTCGATGGCAAAGGACATCTGGATCTAAAGAAAGACCTTTATAACCTGACATTTATGGGAATAAAGAAGATATATGATGGCAAGAAGATATATACTATCTCGGATGAAGATGAAGAGGTGACAGTCTCTAAGTTTAATGAGAAAAATGCAGATGGAATATTGCCTTCTCAGATGCTGACTTTCTTTAATCAAGGATATACATTTCAGTGGGATATTCTACAGAATGTAGATGGGAAGAAAGTACAGTATATAAAACTAATACCTACGGATAAAAAATCTGTTATAAAAGAGGTATATCTAGGGATAGATACGGCAACGAAAGATATCTATAACAAGATTCAAGTAAATAAAGACGGTTCTAAATCAACACTGACGGTTAATTCTTTTAAAACAAATCAGTCAATGTCGAAAAATCATTTTACCTTTACACAGTCGTTGTACCCTAATTATTACATCAACAATATAGATTAAAGATTTAAGTGAAATTACTTGACCGTTATATTTTAAAAAGCTTTATATCGACGCTGCTAACAGTGTTCGCTATTTTATACTTTATTTTTATCCTACAAGGGGTGTGGTTATTCATCTCAGAATTAGCAGGAAAGGATCTTGATTTGATCGTGATTGTTCAGTTCTTACTGTTCTATTCACCTAAGATGGTACCCTTGGTATTGCCCTTGTCAGTGCTATTAGCATCTATTATGACCTTTGGTAGCTTTGCAGAGAACTATGAGTTCGCAGCGATGAAGGCATCAGGAATCTCTCTTCAGAGAGCGATGCGTCCATTGTCTATATTCATATTTATATTAGCAGGAGTATCATTTTGGTTTGCGAATGATGTTATTCCAAAGGCGGAATATCGTTTTTTAAATCTTCGAAAAGAAATTATTCAAACAAAACCAGCTATGGCAATAGCCGCTGGGCAGTTTAATGATTTAGGACAGGTCAACATTAAGGTAGATAATAAGACTGGAGATAAAGGTCAGTATTTAGATAATGTAACGATGCATGTCAAGTCTAGTTCTGGATATGAAAATAAGACGGTGATTAGATCAGTAAATGGAGAACTAGAAACAGAAGAAACGTCTAATATCTTAAAGCTTCACTTATTCGATGGTAACTACTATGATGATGTAGTAGCGAAGAACTATGAAGAACAGAAGAAAGAGCCGTTTATCAAAACTTCTTTTGAAAAATATACGATGAATATTGATTTGAGTAGTTTTCAAGATGAGGGGAAAGATGAGGATAAGATTACCAATACGTATGGTATGCTGAATATAAAGGAGCTAAACTATACGATAGACTCTCTTCAACGATCTATGAATGTAGAGAAAGCATCTAATACAGATAACCTAACTTTGAGATTAGGAAATCTGTTGTCTATGGAACGACAACCTTCTAGTAATGATACTATTGCAAAAATAGAAATAGCGGATGCTGACTTAATAAAGGATTTTTCTTATGATAATCAGAGTAGAATCTTACAGTCAGCGATAGATTATACGAATAACATTAGCTTTAATACAGAGAGTAATGACCTTTCTATATTAAATCAAGTAAAGAAGATAAATGATCACTGGTTAGCTCTATACGAGAAGTTTGTGATTGCCTTTTCGTGTTTCCTGATGTTCTATATTGGAGCACCATTGGGAGCTATTATTCGAAAAGGGGGGATTGGTTTGCCAATTGTATTTGCAGTAGGTATCTTTATTACTTATCACTTTATAAATACTTTTGGAAGAAAGATGGCTCAGGAGGATGGAATTATCCCATTCTTTGGAGGGTGGATAGGATCTTTAGTTCTTACTCCATTGGCTATATATTTAACGTATAAGGCTACAAGGGATAATGGAGATGTTAGCTTTAGTCTATCGTTAGATACATTTAAAGATTTATTTGTTGCTTTAAAATCAAAAAGACAACAAAAAAAGAAATAATACAAAACAACAAAATACAACTATAATGTCACATAATCACATTCAATTAAACACTATCGAGGAAGCTATTGAAGATATCAAAGCAGGAAAAGTAATCATAGTGGTAGATGATGAGGATCGTGAAAACGAAGGCGATTTTATCGCTGCTGCAGAAATGGTTACTCCAGAGATGATCAATTTTATGGCCACTCATGGACGTGGACTTATTTGTGCTCCCCTTACTAAAGAGAGATGTCAAGAATTAGACTTGCATCCGATGGTAACTAATAATACTGTACTTCACCAGACAGCATTTACAGTATCTATAGACTTAAAAGGACATGGATGTACGACAGGTATCTCTGTATATGACCGTGCTAAGACAATAGAATCATTGGTAAAAGAAGAGACTACAGGAGAAGATCTTGGTCGTCCAGGACATATCTTCCCATTGATTGCTAAAGAGGGTGGTGTACTGAGAAGAACAGGGCATACTGAGGCTGCAGTTGATATCTCAAGACTGGCAGGGTTTAAACCAGCAGGTATCTTAGTAGAGATTTTAAATGAAGATGGTTCTATGGCTAGACTACCACAGTTAATGGATGTAGCGAAGAAATGGGACTTAAAAATTATATCTATTGAAGCTCTTGTGGCTTATCGTATGAAGCACGATAGCTTAATCGAAAAGAAAGAAGACTTCGAATTAGAAACTAAATATGGCACTTTTAGATTAAGAGCGTATCAACAGAATACAAATGGACAAGTGCATATCGCTTTGACTAAAGGAGATTGGAATGCTGATGAGGCTGTTTTAACACGTATTAATTCAACGATCGGTAATAATGATATCTTAGATGCCTTAAGTGGTAAATTAAGCATTCGTATGGAGAATACGTTTGCTAAGATTAACGAAGGGGATAAAGGAGCGATCTTATTTATTAATCAAGAAGATCACAATGCAAGTCTTTTAAATAGATTAGCTGTACTTAAAAACTCTGGAGCGAAGTTAGATCTTGATACACCTAAGTTATCTGGAGATGAAAAAGACTTCGGTATCGGAGCGCAGATATTACATGACTTAAATATTTCTAAGATTAAGTTGTTGTCTAATTCTGCTCAAGGCAAAAGAGTAGGGATGACAGGATATGGTTTAGAAATCACTGAATATATCAATTACTAATAGTATAATTAGTTTTTAGAGTTAGAATAAGAAGGTCTTGATAAGTTTTTTACTTATTAAGACCTTTTTTTATTCTTTATAAATATTTCATGCCGAGAGAGTTAGTTTTATTACTAAAAAAAAAGTGTGTTTTTTAGTATATATTTTTTTGCAGAATTGAAGGAAGTGTCTATATTTGCACTCGCAATACGGAAGTAATGCAGACCACTGGAGAAATGGCAGAGTGGTCGAATGCGGCGGTCTTGAAAACCGTTGACTGTAACAGGTCCGGGGGTTCGAATCCCTCTTTCTCCGCAATTTACCTTGATTATCAGGTAATTATAAGTATAACACCCAATTTTACACCCAAAAATGTAAAGTTGGGTTTTTTTATGCAACTTATTTATGTAAATTAGCTTAAGATTATACGAAATACGCGCATATAGGTGTTGTTTTACGAGACTACATCGTGTTTTATTTCGTGAAAAAAAATGTGGCAGTAATTTTAAAAACCAATCAAATGGAAAATTTCATTAACGATTTAGAAACTCTATTCCAAGAAGCAAAAGAAAAAAACGAGTTTGACTTTGTCTTGACTTTATTAAACTATCGAGGAATGGGAACTCATAAATTAATGACAAATTTATATGAGTGGTTTGAGGCAATTGAATTTTATCAAACTTTATACAAAAGACACACAGGAAAAGAAAAGACAAGATTGGGTTCTTTGATTTATTCTATATTCTTTGAGAATAGTGATTTGTATAACATTATTGGAAGTTTATGTAATATCAGATTAGGATACAAACCTTCATCATATTTATTTTGGAAAACTAATAAGTATGAAAGGTTACTAGGAATTGGAGAAAAACAAGAAGCACTCTTTGAACTATTATACGATTCTAACAAACATCATATTATTCATTTTTTTAAAGAGAACCATTTTAAAGAAATACGAAATACGTTTTTCCATTCTGCTTATGCTTTGAGTGATGAGGAATACATTCTTCACGATTCAAAACCAATAATTATTGAGAATCTGGGAGTTTCATCATTCAATGTTGAAGAATTCTTTTATCCAAAAATTGAAAATGTTTTGGCTTTCTTTAATTCATTTAAGGGACTTTATCTAAATGCATTTTCTAATTACACCGTAGATAAAGAAGTTTTAGGTTCATTTCCTAATCTATGTAAAGTAACAATATTAGGTGGTAATAATGGATTAAAAGGTTTTATAATTAAAAATTCTGTTCAATTCTATGGTAAATGGCACGATTCGGGAATTTGGTATAACGAAAACTATGATATGTACGAAGGGCATAATATAAATTTTAATATGCCAAACGTAGAAACAGTTGAAATTAGAGAACAACTTACACGTTACGAAAATAAAGAAGATATTAATCAAAGTGATGTAGAGTTTTACGAATTAGTGAAAACTATATCTGAAAGAAAAGAACCAATAGAAATTGCTAGGGCAACTAATTTGTTATTAAAATTTGGTGGTCTAAGACAACAGAGAATGGACAATGAAGAAAATCCATTTAAGAAAAGAAGTTTTCCTAAGTACATTCTTCCATTTTATGAAAAAGCCATAGAAATTGGTAATGGTTTGTTTGACCGCAAACCAATTCAAGACGAAATTGAAAAATTAAAGCAACTGCTAAATTAAATATAAACTACTGCCAATAACTAAGCTTTCGTCTTGCCCGGAGGGCACGAGATGAAAGCCCGTTGAACGGAACCGTAGGAAGCTAATAAAGTATTATGGAGTTGTCGAAGTATGACTTTAAGATATACGAGCAGTAATTTTAGGATTACTGCTTTTTTTTATGTTTGTTTTTACTTTTTTACACTGTTTTTCGATGCAAAAAAGCACAAGTTCCCTTACCCGTAAAAGTTAATTCACAGGCGCAAGTTTATTTTCGATAAGATAGGCTTTCGGTGGTCCTCTTTGCCCAAAAACATGCAAGGTAATCAGATTACCGACTTTACAGCAATAGCATTTTTTATGTTGCGTTTTGGGTTCAATTATTGGGCGTACAACATTTAACTCTTTTTGTAATTGCTGGAGCTTTCCGCGTTTCCAACTGCTGCTTAGAATTCCGTAATGTCTGATTCGCACAAAGCGTTTGGGTAAAATATGTAAGCTAAATCGTCTTGCAAATTCTTCGTTTTTTAAGGTGAGTTGCTTGGTTTTACTGCCGTCTTTATAATCTTTATAATTAATAGTAACCTCGTGATCGGTTACGTTCTTTATCCGATGATTGCTTATCGCAACCTTGTGCGTATATCTGCCTAAATATTCAATCACTTGCTTTGGCCCACCAAAAGGTCGTTTGGCATAAACCACCCAATTCTTTTCAAACAAACCTTGTAAGAGTTGAGTATCCGCTAATTTTTCCTTGCGCAACAACGCTACATATTTGGCCCGAAAAACCTTACTCAAAGCTTTTACTGCAAACAAATATTTATCGGTTTTTATCTTGCGTTTCCAATTGCCATTTCTATCAATTCCACCGCCAGGAACAATGCAATGTAAATGCGGATGCAAACTCAAATTTTGTCCCCAAGTATGCAAAATGGCGATCATTCCCAATTGCAATCCTTCTGTTTTTCCAAATTGAGACATTGTAGCCCAAGTTGCTTCAAATAATATGCGATACATGATTTGCGGATGAGAAATCGCTAAACCATTGAGCGTATCGGGCAACGTAAATACCAAATGATAATACGAACAAGGCAACAAATCTTGCTCGCGAGCTTGTATCCATTCTTCACGTTTGTGCCCTTGACATTTGGGACAATGCCTGTTTCTACAACTGTTGTAACTGATGCTAATATTTCCACAAGCATCACAAGCATCTACATGTCCGCCCAAAGCTGCTGTTCTACATAAAGTCAATGCCCGTAAGGTTTTCTCTTGATGAACCGTAAAGTTTTGGTTGGACAAATCGACCTTTCTAAGCACATCGGCTACCTCCCACTGCGGCTGCATAAGGCAAAAACGGTATCTAATGGGCTGTGTACTTTTTGTTGTTCCAATTGGCAAACGTGCAGGTATTCCATTGTGGTTTCTACTCGTTCGTGTCCCATCAGTTTCTGAACCTGAAGAATATTCACGCCATCTTCCAACAAGTGTGTAGCGTAGCTGTGACGCAAGGTATGCGTGTGAACGTCTTTTAAAATTCCAGCTTTTCTACAAACCGACTGAATCGCCCATTGAACGCCACGTTGACTATAACGCGAATCAAATCCTTTGGCATCTTTGGTGTTGCCAGTAAATAAAAAAGTAGTCGGATGTTCAATTGAAATGTACTTTTTTATCCCTCGAATGAGATGATCAGAAAGCGGAACATAACGATCTTTTTTACCTTTGCTTTGAACGATATGAAGCAATTTTCGATCAAAATCTAAGTGTTTCAATTCAATATTTCGAACTTCCATGCAACGCAGACCACAACCGTAAATCAACCCGATGAGCAAGCGATGTTTTAACAAATCGGCATGTTGAAGCATTCTCCAAATTTCTTCTCGACTTAGTATTACGGGTAGTTTTTTTTCTTTAGGAATCGATGGTAAATGAAGATGATCGTAAGGTAAATTCTCTGTTTTTAAAAGAAATCGAAGTCCGTAAACCGTGTGTTTAAAATACGATTGCGAAGGTGAATTGGAACGTTGTTGCAGTTCAAACAGATAATCTTTAACCTGTTCTGGATGTAATTCGGTTGGTAAAGCACCAAAATGAAGTGCCATTGCGGCCACATGGCGCGAATAATTTTCAAAAGTGCGTTTGCTTCGTCCTAAAATAGAAATATTTCGCTCAAAACGTTGCAGAAGTTCAGAAAAACCTGTAATTTCATTACAAGCACGATTCAAATATTTGTTCGTTCTTAATTCCTCCGGAGATTTTTTTTAGTTACCATATTATCAATTATTTAAACGTTAATAAATACTAAGGTACTAAATCATCGCAGCGAAAGCTACCGGAGGTTTAGTTCAATCGAGTAGACGGCTCCGCCAGAAACTGACGGAGTGCGCCTCTCACACCACCGAGCGTACGGGTCACGTACTCGGCGGTTCGCAAAGAGATGGGTTAAGTTGTAAATGTAATTCAGTTAAGGAAACATATCCTCTTTTCTTCAGGCGTTGTAAAGTAATGGTAGTGCCTAGAATAGGACTTTGTGCTATTGCCCAACCGCCTTTCCGTGTTCTGCTCCAAGCGTAGGCATGGTCTTGGTCTACACCTAATCGAATCAGGTTTTTCCTTTTCCTTTCAGGTTTTTTCCAATGATGCCAAATGCAATAGCGCAGTCGGTTGCGAAGCCAACCGTCTAAATCTCGTAATTTGCCCAAAATACTCGTGCCTTGGAAATAGTTCAACCATCCGCGTTGCACTTCTTTTATCTTGGCAATACGCTCTTCAAATGTGGCTGGTGTGGTTTTTCGGGTGATTGTTTTAAGTCGTTCTTTTAGTTTCTTCCATGCTTTTTCCGATACAATGAGTTGGTATTGATTTTTACTTCCTTTCTCGTACGTAGGTACGAATCCAAAACCCAAAATTGTGAAGTTGATTGGTTTTCTAATCCCGCTCTTTTCTTCATTTATAGTCAATTTGAGTTTGGTTTTCAAAAACTTTTCAATTACTACTCTTGTAGCTTTGGCTTGATTGTGGCTTTTGCAATAGATACTAAAATCATCCGCATAACGTACAAATTTATGTCCTCTTCGAGTCATTTCCTTATCCAATTGATGGAGTAAAATGTTCGACAATAGCGGACTTAGTGGACTTCCTTGTGGAACGCCTTTTCTTCGTTTATGTAGTTTTCCGTTGATTTTAATCGGTGCTCTGAGCCATTTGCGTATGAGTTGCATCGTAGCTTTGCATTTCACTTTTTGATAGATTAAATTCAGTAATAAACAATGGTCAACTTCATCAAAGAAGTTTTTCAGGTCAATATCCACAATGTGGTTTAATCCTGAATGGATGTATTCCCGAGATTGTCCAACGGCTTGTCGGGCATTCTTGTGGGGTCTAAATCCATAGCTGTAATTACTGAATTCGGGTTCGAAATGCGGTGCAATAGTTTGTGCTACGGCTTGTTGCAACACACGTTCTGTAGTGGTGGGAACACCTAATAATCGGGTTTTCCCGTTTCCTTTCGGAATTTCAATACCTAAAATGGGTTGCACTTGGTAGTTGCCTTGCTTGATTGCTTCAATCAGCTGTAGTTTCTTTTCTGAAAACACCTTGCGGAGTTCTCGGACAGAAACACCATCAACACCCGCACTGCCTTTATTGGCAATCACGTGTTCCAATGCTTTTTGAAGATTAAACGGATGTACTACTCTTGTTATCATTTTAGTCGTTTTAACCTGTTTTCGTTAAGTAGGGCTACAATGCGTTCCGTTACCTATTGAAAACCTCTTTACGTTCGGTCCTTCCTTGTTTGTGAGACCTATGCGGTATCTATTCGCACCTCGTTTGCCTGCAAGTACTATGACCTCTGCTGACTTCTTGGATTGATTAACTCGTAATCGCCAAGACCTCCCCTGGTAAATGCTTTTTCCTTCCGTCTATCGCCGGTACATCTACATAACAATAATCTGATTTAATAGCATGTTCAGAACACTGTTTTGGACTTCGTATTGCTGTGGATACTCATCCTTATTGCTATGCCTCTTATGTACTTTCTGTTCGTCGGTACAGACTTTTGCAGTCCTGCTTCCTTCAGTGCATACCTCACGATAAACCACCTTGCAGCTTGCTAACGATTCGGGTTTTCAATCCGCTCGTAAGGGACTTGCACCCTCTGGAAAAATAACACCCCGAAAACTTGGTTCGTAAAACTAAATTTGTATTTTTGAACTATTTGAAAAGCTTTCGGGGTGTGTCCTGCATATGCAGGGCACACACAAGGTATTGCCAAAAGCGGGGCTAAAGTGCTAAACTCAAGGTTCTGCCCTACTATTCCGCCAAAAACGAATTTTATTCGTTTTTGTTTTGTAAATTTAACTCATAAAAATTCGTTTTGGCTCACCTCGGTGCAAAATCGAAACTTTCGGCTTCGATTTCCCCGCCTTCGGCAATACCCAAAACGTTAGCAGAAATGTTATCAAAATTCCGTTCCAAAAGAAATTTCTCCAAAATTTAATTTATTTCAATATTTTTTGATTTCAAATAATAAACAGACATATTTTGTCTGTTTTAAAATTTACATTTGCATCATAATGAATGAAGCGAAACAAGAAATACTAAATATCATTGCAAATTATTGTAAAGAGAATCCAAATCAGAGGTTTGCACAAATCTTATTCAATCTCAATATTAATGAATTTAAAGAGGGTTCGGAAGAAATAAGAGATATTTACGACGATTCTGACCAAAAGATTTTGGAAAGATTACAAGAAAGAATTAAACAATTAAAAAATAAATAAAATGGCAAAACTTTGGAAAGTCACCGCAAAAAGAGACAGCGGAAAAGTAGTGAAAGGAATGAGTGTGGAAATTGTAATTTCAGACAGAAGTGGAGAACCAAGACCAAAAGAAATCGTAAGTGCATTTCAGTCAAAATACAGCATTATTGTAAACGAAGGTATATGTAATAGTTCTCATTTTCAAGTTGAAAAAATATAATAAAAAATGAAAAGAAATTTATTTTTAGGAACAACCGTTGTATGTATGCTTTTGTCTTGTGGAGAAGATCGAGATGAAGATACTACTGAACAAACTCCTATTAGTCAAAAAATTATAGGAACTTGGACAATAGTTAAAAAGGAAAGCAACGGAGCCAATGTTCCCGCTTCTTTACCTTGTCCCAATCTTGGGAATTTTTTTTTTGAACCGGACAAAAAATTATTTGAAAATCACAAATCGGTTGTTAATAACAATTGCGTGACAGATACTGATACGTACACCTATTCTGTTGATGAAAACAGCAAAAAAATCACTGCAAAAAATACACAGAATGACGTGCTGATTTATGCGATTAAGAGCCTCTCTGATAACGAATTGATTTTAGTAAATACGGAAGCTAATGATGTGATACAATATACGTTGAGTAAATAATTGTATTTGAAGGTTTAAAAAAAATTGAAATTATGAACAAAGAATTACAAAATTGGGCAGAGAAAGTTATTAAAGAAATTACTCCAGATGCAATAAACTTGAATAAAGACTATTATCCCTTTCAATCAAAGGCAATAGAAAATCCAGATATTTTGTTTTTGGGATTGAATCCAGGAGGAGGAAGTAGTTACGAAAGTCAGTCTACAAAAGATAAATGGGAGTTTATTGACTATTTTGACGAAAAGGGTAAGTCTATAAAGGTAATGAAACCTGAAAGATTGCTTGGAGGAAATCCTTTTTTTGAAATAAATTCGGATGAATGGAAATTTATCAAGGGACTTCGAAAAATATCGATGTTCGATAAGGCTTTAAATGAAAACAAATTTGTGTTAGCTAATTATTTTTATTTGAGTACAGCTGATTTTTATGAAGCAGAAACATTTCATAAAGATGTATTCGAGAAATGTAAAAAACTGACCTATGAAATGATTCAACTCATCAAACCTAAACTAATTGTAGTTTTAGGCACTTCAAAAGGGATTGACCAACTTGATGAGTTTAAAAATAAAAGACTAATTCTATCAGGAAATCATCAAAGATTATTGATTTCCGCAGACTATAATAATACAAAAGTTATAGCAATTCCGCATCCGTCACTAATGGCAATAACTGAAAAAGAAATTGAAGCTATTAATACAAATATTTTAGAATTAATTGAAGAGAAACCCTTTACTAATTATGAATTTAAAAAAATAAACTTCTCACAATTTTCAATTAATAATATTGAAAAAATTATTGAAGAAAAAGGAATAAAAGCTGATTTTGTGCAAAATAAAAATGTTTATGATTGGATAATAGATAATGGTACAAATAAAATTTTAGTTCGATTTTCTGTAAAGGATAAATATTTTGGTATTAGGGATTTCAATGCAAAAACATCAGGTTCTCCCAATCGATTTTATATAAATATTGAAAATGCGGATTTATATATCAGCACGATTACGAAACCTTTATTTTTCAAAACAAATAGTTGGATGGTACAAAAATTCTTTTCACAATATGAATTTGATAATCTTTCTGCTCTATATCAATTAATTGCGACAGATCTCACGAATCTTTATCATAAGATTATTAATGCATCATAATAATTATAAATAAATGAAAACCCTCCAACCCAAAGACATCGATGATGATTTACGTTGTTATTACGAATCAACAGGAGAACTACCGACAGAATGGGAACAAGTAACATTTTTTGATGAAGTAACTGATTTAGCAGTTGTTTCCGTTGATGGAATTTATGGTGCGGTTAATCGAGATGGAGAAGCTGTAATTCCGTTAATTTACCACTGTGCAATGCTTTTTTCCGAAGGATTGCTTGCTGTGAAAAAAAATGACAAATGGGGATATGTAGATAAAAATCACAATATCGTTATCCCTTTTGAATATGAAAATCTAAGAACTTACGGTTCTGCAATTGGTGCGGAGTTTTTATTTAATGGTTCATTCAGAGGAACTGTTGGATATTTTCGAAATGGAGAAACAATCGCAAGAAAGAACGGTAATATGGGATTCATCAATACAAAAAATGAAATTGTTTTCCCATTTCTGTACAAAGAAATAAATTCTGCCACGGATGATTATCTCTGTGTTTCTCACGACAAACTAAAATATGGTCTTGTCAATTTCAAGAATGAGATAATTCTTCCGTTTGTATATGATCGTTTAAGTATCACATATAACGATGATTATGTATCTTTTGGCGAAAAATCGGATGAAGTTATAGAAAATTATGACAAAGAAAATCAGCAGTTATTAGATTTTCAAGATGATAAATTGCTAAAATTTGGAATCCTCAATCTGAAAGGAGAAATCATTGTTCCAACTGTAAGTTATTCGGAAATAAAAATCGTAAACAATGGAAAAGCAATGTGCTTTGACTATCATAAAGATGAATGCTTTGTATATGATTTCGTAACCAAAGAAATCATTTATGCACCCGATGATTTAGTAGAAGACGAAACCGAAAAAGTAAGAGTAAATTTCATAAGGAACTTAGTAGGAATTGAATCAATATAATAATAGAAAATGTCTTTAACTCCACAAGAAATACAAAGATTTACCGAAATCAACACCAAAATTCGCAACGAAGAAATCCGTGCCCGAAAGCTGTATCTCGATTTGCGTCCTAAGTTGGACAAAATGGTAGAAGACAACATCATCAGCGATTACGAAATTGAAGAACACTATTCTTTTTTTAGTTTCGATGAAAATTTTTGCAAAAGCAAAAATGTAGAATTGGGAAATCCTTTTTTGGAGTATAAAACCAGCAATTTCATACAAACAGATGATGACTTTTTCAATACCAATTGGAACGAATTCAATTGGAGTAAAAAAGGACCTTTGCAGGATTTGCATTTCGGTTATACCATGCATTGTGCATTGTTTCATGCAGATCATGATTTATGGATTGAAGATATTTTGGCAACAGATGATTTTTGGTACGAATTGGATGTTCTTTACCAGTTTAATATCGAAGAGTAAAACAGGTAAAATGGCAGAAATCATCTATATTGGGATGAAACTCATTCGCATTTCAAGGGAAGATGCATCTAAATTAGAAATTTCGGATAATGCAGGAATTTCTTGGTCGGTTATAGAAAGCAGCTATATTGGCAATTTTACAGAGCTTGCAAAAAATCAACATACCTTGTTTGCGGAGACTTCTCTCGGAAGATTCCAATCCGTAACTTTCGGAAAAACCTGGACAGAATACAATTGGAAAAAATATTTAAAATAATGGCAAAACTCGAACAAATTCAACGTTTATTGTATATCGCAGAATTACTAAAAAGTAAACCAAACGGAATTACGTATGAAGAAACCAAAGTCTTTCTTGAAGAAAAATTTCAAGAAAAAGGATTTGAGCTTAAATTTAGCGAAAAAACTTTTAAACGTGACCGAAATTTGATTGGCGAAATTTTGGGTTTAGAAAGCAAATACAAAAAGGGCTTTGGAACTTTTGCATTAAACAACGATGAATTAGAGGAAGATTCAGAAGGTACTTTAGAAGATGTTTTGCTTATCGAAGCTTATCGAAAATCAAAAAGAAATTCTAAAATTATTCTGTTTGAAAAAAGAGAACCCAAAGGTTTGTATCATTTCACAGATTTTGTTGATGCAATAAAAAGACATAGAATAGTTTCTTTTCAATACCAAAAATTCTATGAAAACCAACCCGAAAAAAGAGCTGTAGTTCCTTATGCTTTAAAAGAATCTCAAAATCGTTGGTATCTTTTGGCAACTGATTTCTCTGTCGAAAATAAAAAATCTCTTGAAGATTTCACATCTAACAATGAAAAGCCAAAGATTAAAAGTTTCGGTTTAGACCGTATTTCTAATGTTGAAATTCATCACACAAGACAATTACGTAACGATGAAATTTTGGATGAATCATTCAAAAATTCATTTGGAGTTTCTTCAACATTAAATGAAGTTCCGCAAGAAATTATTTTGTCTTTCACTCCACATCAAGGAAAATACATAAAATCTTTACCACTACATCATTCACAAGAAATAATAACCGATACTGAAAAAGAATTGAGAATAAAAGTTACGCTTTATCCTACTTTCGATTTTACACAGGAAATTCTTTCTCACGGACGAAATGTTACAGTAATTTCTCCCAAATCTTTCCGAAAACATATTACAAATACTATCAAAGAAATGTCTGAAAATTATAAATAAACTAACTGAAAAAAAACACTTCTGCTAATAACTAAGCTTTCGTCTTGCCCGGAGGGCACGAGATGAAAGCCCGTTGAACGGAACCGTAGGAAGCTTAATACGTATTATGGAGTTTTCGAAGTATGACTTTAAGATATACCAGCAGTAATTTTAGGATTACTGCTTTTTTTATGGTTAAAGTTGTGCTGTTTCAATTGTTTTTTGGTGTTTTTTGGAACAATTAAACACAAGTTCCCTTACCCGTAAAACCTAATTCACAGAAGCAATTGTGTTTTCGATAAGATATGCTTTTGGCGGACCTCTTTGCCCAAAAACATGTAACGTAACCAAATTACCAACTTTGCAACAATAACATTTTCGATGTTGTGTTTTAGGTTCAACTATCGGTCGAATGATATTTAAATCTTCTTGTAATTGTTGCAATTTACCCCGTTTGGATATTACGGTTTGATTTGTGCCAGTGATTTCGGAGTATTTGTGCCACCTATTTCGGTCAAACTGTGCCAGTGATTCCGTTTCGAATAGTGCCAGTTTTCGGTTTGATTTGTGCCACTTAGAATAACACTTGTAGTTATTTCGGTTCAAACCGTGCCACTTTGAAAAGTTTAATACCATTATCTTGTTGTTTTCAAAATGATAAGATATGGCTAATAAACTTGATCCAATGGACTTAAAACAAATTATTACCTTGCATTTAGATGGCTACAGCAATCGAAAGATAGCTAATACACTAAGTATTTCACGCAATACAGTCAATACCTATATGCAACTCTTTGCTGCCAGTGAGTATTCACTCGAGCAGCTCTTATCGTTTGAAACTCTACAATTATCAGAGTTATTCTCTAGCTTTACCACTGTTGATACACAGCGTCATAATGAGCTTATGCTGTACTTTGAAACAGTTAATAAAGCTCGTAACCATCCTGGTTTTACCTTCTTGTATCACTATAGCCAATATGCCGATAGTGTAGTCAATCCTTATAGTTATACTCAGTTTATGGAACACTATAATCGCAAGTATAAACAAGTAAAAGGTTCCATGAAATTAGAGCATGAACCTGGTAAGGAAATGTATATTGACTTTGCAGGTAAAAAGCTTTCTTATATAGACAAACAGACAGGAGAAATAATACCTGTGGAGGTCTTTGTGGCTATTCTTCCCAACAGTCAATACACCTATGTTCAAGCATGTGTTAGTCAAAAGAAAGAAGATTTAATTCAGTGCTGTACCAATGCTTTACACTTCTATGGAGGTGTCCCTTTAGCTATTGTATCTGACAATTTAAAATCAGCTGTGTCTCGTTCTAGTAAATATGAAGCACAGATAAATAGATGTTTTAAAGACTTCGCCTCACATTATGGTTGTATTGTAAATCCAACAAGAGCTTACTCTCCACAAGATAAAGCCTTAGTGGAGAATGCGGTTCATCTAGTATATCAAAGAATCTCTTATCCTATTAGAGAGATGACCTTCTTTTCATTAGAAGAATTAAACCAAGAAATACAAGCAAGGTTAGTTCATTATAATCAACTTCTTTTTCAACGTAAAGAAGCAAGTCGTGTAGAGTTATTCCAATCTGTAGAAAGACAGTATCTAAAACCTTTGCCTTGTACTAACTATCAAATCAAAGACTATACAAGAGCTAAAGTACAGAAGATAGGTTATGTATACTTTTCACCTGATAAGAGCTATTACAGCGTCCCTTATCGCTATATAGGTCACCAAACTACCATTCATTACACTAATACTTCAGTTGAAGTTTATTATAATCACTTGCGCATAGCATTACATAAAAGAAGTTTTGCTAAAGGGATTTATACAACAGAGAAGGAACATCTATCTAGTACACATCAATATTATACCAATTGGAGTCCTGAGTTCTTTAAAAAGCAAGCAGAAACACATGGATATAATGTAGTTAAATGTGTAGAGAGAATACTTGATAACGTTGAATATCCAGAAATAGGATATAAACGAGTTATGGGATTAATACAGTTATCTAAAAGCTATGGCTCACAAAGATTAGATAAAGCTTGTGAACTAGCCTTAAAAGAAAATATTGCTACCTATACTCACATCAAAAACATTCTTCATCACAAGATGGATCTCAATCAAGAAACGATACAACAGCTTAATGCTAATACACCCCACATCCCTTCACACATCAATATTAGAGGAGCTTCTTCTTATCAATAAACTTTAATAATTAATTATATGGATAACAATCAGACAATTGAAAAACTAAAAGCAATGCGATTAAATGACATGGCTTTACTACACAGTAGACACCTTAAAGACAACACAATCTCATCCTTTACTATAGATGAGTATATTGCCTTACTAACAGATCATGAATATGAAAATAGACAAAACAGAAAAGTACAGAGATTAATTAAACAAGCTAACTTTAGACAAAGTGCCAGTATAGCTGATATCAACTATACCCATCATAGAGACCTTGACAAAAATGCTTTTAATAGACTAACTACTTTAGACTTTATGCTAAAAAAGCAGAACATTATTTTAACTGGCGCTAGTGGGGTTGGTAAAAGTTATCTAGCTCAAGCTTTAGGTTATCAAGCTTGTTTAATGGAACACAGAGTACTTTACTTTAATACAGCTAACTTATTTAACCTTCTAAAATCAAGTAAAATAGATGGAACTTATCAGAGAGAAATTAAGAAGATACTTAAATGTGACTTACTTATTTTAGATGACTTTGGACTACAACCTTTTGACAACCTTATTAGAGAAGTACTCTTTGATATCGTTGATCAAAGATATAATCAGGCTTCTATTATTTTATCATCACAAATACCTGTATCTGCTTGGTATCCGTTAATTGGCGAAAACACTATTGCGGATGCTGTTCTTGATAGAATAGTAAACTCTTCACATAGAATAGACCTTAATGGTAAATCAATGAGGAAGACAAACTTTTAGAGTTTGAAATAACTTTTTTTGTATTATTGTATGACTTTTCAAAGTGGCACCATTTGACCGAAATAGGTGGCACGGTCTGACCGAAATACCCACCGTTTCCAACTGCTACTTAAAATACCGTAATGCCTAATTCGAACAAAGCGTTTAGGCAGAATATGTAAACTAAAGCGGCGGGCAAATTCTTCGTTTTTTAATGTTAATTGCTTGGTTTTACTGTGGTCTTTATAATCTTTGTAATGAATGGTAACCTCTTGATGAGTTACGTTTTTAATCCGATGGTTGCTAATAGCCACCTTGTGCGTATATCTCCCTAAATATTCAATGACTTGTTTGGGACCACCAAAGGGGCGCTTGGCATAAACCACCCAATCCTTTTCAAACAAACTTAGCAAGACTTGAGCATCTGCCAATTTTTCTTTGCGCAACAAGGCTACATATTTGGCACGAAAAACCTTACTCAAGGCTTTTACTGCAAACAAGTATTTATCGGTTTTTATCTTTCGTTTCCACTTACCATTTGCATCAATTCCTCCACCTGGAACAATACAATGTAGATGCGGATGCAAACTCAAATTTTGTCCCCAAGTATGTAAAATAGCAATCATACCCAATTGCAAACCGTCGGTTTTACCAAATTGAGAAAGCGTTGCCCAAACCGAATCAAACAAGATTTTATAAATCAATTGTGGTTGATGAATCGCCAAACCATTAAGCGAATCTGGAATAGTAAAAACCACATGATAATACGAACAGGGCAATAAATCATGTTCGCGCGCCTGAATCCATTCTTCTCGTTTATGACCTTGGCATTTCGGGCAATGCCTGTTGCGACAACTGTTGTAACTGATGTTGATGTTTCCACAGGTATCACACGCATCTACATGTCCGCCCAAAGCAGCAGTTCGGCATAAAGTCAGTGCTCGGAGTGTTTTCTCCTGATGAACCGTGAAGTTTTGATGGGATAAATCAACTTTTCTCAGCACATCAGCTACTTCCCATTGCGGCTGCATAGCGCAAAAACGGTATCAATTGGACTGTGTATTTTTTGGTTTTCGAGCTGACAAACATGTAAATATTCCATCGTAGTTTCGATGCGTTCATGCCCCATCAATTTCTGAACTTGCAGAATATTTACACCATCTTCCAATAAATGGGTCGCATAGCTGTGGCGCAGCGTGTGTGTATGCACATCTTTTAAAATGCCTGCTTTTTTACAAACCGATTGAATCGCCCATTGAACCCCGCGTTGGCTGTATCGAGAATCAAATCCTTTGGTATCTTTGGTATTACCCGTAAATAAAAATGTGGTGGGATGTTCGACTGAAATATATTTTTTAATCCCTCGAATGATATGATCAGAAAGCGGAACATAACGATCCTTCTTCCCTTTACTTTGAACGATATGAAGGAGTTTCCGATCAAAATCTAAATGCTTTAATTCGATGTTTCTCACTTCCATACAACGAAGTCCACAACTGTAAATCAAACCAATTAAAATGCGATGTTTAAGTAAATCGGCATGTTGAAGCAATTTCCAAATCTCATCTCGACTAAGAATTACGGGAAGTTTTTTTTCTTTAGGAATGGAAGGTAAATGAAGATAATCGTACGGAAGATTTTCGGTTTTTAATAGAAACCTTAGTCCGTAAACCGTGTGTTTAAAATACGATTGAGAAGGAGAATTCGACCGTTGTTGTAGTTCAAAAAGATAGTCTTTAACTTGTTCGGGATCTAATTCGGTAGGTAAACAGCCAAAATGAAGTGCCATTGCAGCCACATGGCGGGAATAATTATCAAAAGTGCGTTTACTTCTACCTAAAATGGAAATATTTCGTTCGAAACGTTGCAGAAGTTCAGAGAAACCATTAATTTCACTACAAGCGCGATTCAAATATTTGTTCGCTCTTAATTCCTCCGGAGATTTTTTTTAGTTACCATAATTTTATTTTTTTAATATCCTAAATATATGACTTCTAACGGAAAAGCTACCGAAGGTTTAGTTCAACATGGGTTTGGCGCAATGGCGGGTTAAGGCTAAAATTAGGGTTTTGACTTTATATTCCGCAAAAAGCCAATTATATTGACTTTTTTTCTTAAACTAATCAAATTAATTGGCTTTTACTTATAGTGTCGCTAAATTGAAACTTTTCGCTTCAATTTCCGCCACTGACACCAAGCCCCGAAACGTTAGCGGTCAGGCTAAAAACTAAGTGTCTAAAATATAATACCTATTCATGGGGCAAGCTAAAAAAAGACTAATGGAATATGAGGAGGGCATTTCAATCATTGATGGCCTTATTTCAATTTATTCTAACGATATTTTCGAAAATATAGAATCAGAGCAAATTATTTTTGGATTAAGAGATTTAAGAGAAAAAATATATAATCTCGACAATAGATCGATGGAAGTAATTGATTTAATTGCCGAATTAACAAACAATGATTTACGCTATTTGTACCATAGACTATCAAACATACTAGAGTCTATAGAATCTGGTATTGAGGAATTACCAGAGGTTAAAAATAAAATTACAACTCTAAGCAATTCACTGAATTTGATAATTCAAAGAATTAGAAATCAGCTAAATAGTTACATCCATAAATCCAAAAACATTTATAATTCAGAAAAATATTATACTGAACAGATACTTGAATTAGAAAATCAAAAAAAAGAACTACAAAAATATTTATTAGATCAAAAAAGTATTGAGGGAAAAAGTCAGGAAGAGATAGCTGAAAATAAGAAAATTATTCAAGAAAAAGAAATGTCCTTATTAAAAGCTAAAGAGCAAATTAAACTTTATCAGCACGAGCTTGAAGAGAAAAAGAAAAGTGAAAATGCTATTATTGAGTGGAATTCAAAAATCAAATCTACATTTGAAGAATTAACAATTTGCTTATCTCCTATCAAAAATGAGCATACTAGACTGAATCGAATGTTTTGGATTTATTCATCATTAATTACTGTAATATTCATAATAATTGTTTCTCTAGAAATCTATATTTTTACCAAATTACATAATAGTGATGTATTTCCTGAATGGAAAAATTATATAGTTGCTCTAACTCCCATTCCAATATTTGGTGGTCTATTGTGGGGATTTATAGTTCAATTGAATCGTACTCAAAGACAATTGCTTATTTTAGGAAAGCATATACATGAAATTAAATATATTGAAGGACTACTTTTATCTATTAATTCACTTTCACTTAATATAAATGATTCTACGGAACGTGTTAATAATGCAATCAACAGACTTTTAGAAAATCATTTAAATCGTAATTTATCTTCAGATGTGTTAACAGAAACCAATCTAATTAAAGAGGAAAATAAAGATTCAGTTCCGATTGATATTGTACTTAAATTACTAAAAGAAACAAAAGGAATTATTAGCAAATAAAGCCTAAACCGCTAACATCGGTTTTGTAAAATGTCGGGGTTAGGCATAAAATTAAAGTTTTAAGAAAAAGTATCGCCAAAGCCATTAATTGAATATATTTAAACAAAATATTCAATTAATGGCTTTCGTTTAAGTTGGTTTTTAATTTAAAGTTTTCGCTTTAATATCCGCTACTTCACAAAGCTAAGAACAGTTAGTAAATCTTTTAAAATAGTATGTACATATTCCATAAAGTTATTCTGTAAAATTTTGAGTCTTCACAGCTCTAAAAATTTAACGGAAATAACTTTGATTAGCATTTTATTCTTTTTTTCCATTCTTTGAAAGATTTAGCTGTCTTTGGATTTTCATTTAAAAACTGATTTACTCTTTCAATTTCATTTGTTAGACGTTCATACAGAGATTTATCAATAGTATTCTTAACAGCTACATACATAGAAAACCCTGTTGTTAAAAGTAGAAAAATATTCAATACAATCAAATACAACAACCTTTTAGAGCTAACAACTTTATGAACCTTTAAAAGCTCTTCATTGTTTTTTGTTATCTCTCGATGAAACTCATTAAAGTCATTCTGTAAACGTTTACGTTGTTCTTTTTCTATCTGTCGAAGTTCAGTAACATTTACTGTTACTTTGATATTGCTCAATTCTTCGATTGTTTCTAAATGCGCTTTTTCACTTTGCTTTATCGTGCGCTCTAACTGTATGATTTGCAGAAGTAATATTTCGGTAATATCAGTAAGTTTAGGTTGATTCTTTGCCATAATTTATCTTTTTAATGTTCTTCGTTTGCGTTTTTTTTGTTCATCATCTTCATTATTACCGCCAAACTGTAAAGCAGATAGCATACTAAATAAAACAGATACATCTATTTTCCAATTCTGTATTTGTGGTTCGGATAGTTCTTGATTAGTAAGTAGTTTATTTACTTCATCCTTAGGCTCTGCACTTAGTGTATTTTTAAACAAATCATTTAATTTCATATTTCGGTCAACTTCACTTGCTTTTAGGTTTGTACTTGTTGGTAAATGAATAAAGCGATATCCTTGAATATTTCCCCTTTTATTAATTGTTGGTTTAACTTCAATCTCTTTTTCTAGCATTAAGCGAATGTACTCTTGTAAATCTTTCGGCTTCTGCCTTAAAACTTCTTTATGAGCTGTTTTAATAGCATTTTTAGCTATTAAATTGATATTGTTGACTCTTTGCTTCTTGTTTTCATTTTCTTGTCTTATAGAAGTCCATCCAAATTTAAGTGCTATTTCGTGAGCTACTCTTTGAGCTTCAAAACCAATGTAATTATCCTTTAGAGCTTTTCCGTTTTCATCAATGCGATTGGCGATGATATGAATGTGCTTGTGCTCTTTTTCTGTATGAACAAAAGCAATGTATTGAGCTTTGGTAGGATCAATTTTTAAACCAAGTAAAAACTCAACAGCTAATGTTCGTAAATCTCTATCATTCATCTTTTGACTATCTGCAATGGTTGGAGATATAACAGCGGATATTGTATTGTTTTTACATCTACTGTTTTGATTTTGTAATATCTGCATCGCTTGAAACATATCTTTCGGAGTCTCCCCCGAAAGATTATTTCTCAGTAGTTCATATCCTTTTTTGGAATCAATCACGTAATTAAACAGTGCTGTACCACCAATACAAGATTTTGCTTTAGCTATCATAATTACAGTAGTTTTTGTAAGTGAGTCCGAATTAGATTAGCTGTTTCAATAGTATGCTGTTTAACTCCTGTTGTATCACCAAGCTTAAAAAGGTTGCTTATTCGCCTAAAATTATCAGCGTATTTGTTGAGTAATTTGTAAACTTCAACTTCATCAGGATTTAATTTATAAGATAAAGAATAGTCGAGTGCGGTGTTTCGGATGTATTCTGAAACGCTACAACCTACTTTTTCTGCTTTGTTTTTTATGATTAGAGCCTCTGTAAGAGTTACTCTAAATTCTATCTTCTTTGTTTTTTTCATCGTCTTACCCATTTTGCGACCTTCGGGAGAAAAACGAGTGGTCTTTGGTTGTCAAATTTCCAATTTGTAAGGACAAAGACACATCTCGATAATTCTCACGTCAAATCATTGCGGTTAATAGTTAGTAAATAATCATTCAAGTCTTTGTGATTCTCGTACAGTTTTCGTCCATCAATAACGTTTGTATAGGTCTGAACTACCTTTTGAAATGCACTTTCTCCAGCTTTATCATTGTCGAAACAACAAATAATACGTTCATACTTTAATTCTTTGTACAAAGTATTATTGATACTTTTATCCATTTGTACATTGATACATTTATACAATTCCCCATTTGTACATTTGTACAAATAATTATTTGGTGTTTTAATTATTGTATTATTCAGCATTGATACAGAATTAAGAATCAAAAAATCATATTGCTTTTCTGCATTTGGATAAAGGGTTAAAAAGCTGATGTAATCACTCCAAGATTCAAACAAGACAATATGTTTACTTTTGTTGTCAAAGTAGGTTACTGCCTTTTTTCCAAGACACATTTTTATATAAACGTTTCTTAGCTCGAAACCATTTATGGTGGTATTGGGAAAACCAACAGCGTAATATGATTTGTTGTTTAGAGTATAGTGTACTTCCTTACAATAAGTTTGAGCCATTTTAAGGCTAAGATTACGCTCTCTTATATATTGTACCAAGTTTGGATGTGTTAATGGCTTAATCGCTTGAATTGTATATGTTGGTTCTTGAATAATGTTAGAACTCACAATAATTGGCTGATGAAAAGAAAAAGAATCGTTTTTGAGCAATTCTAAAGCTGATTTAATATCGCAATTATTGTACTTTATCACGAAATCAAGTGTTGTTCCACCAAATCCCTCCGCGTGGTCATAAAACACATTTTTAGCAATATTCACTTTAAATGATGCTGTTTTTTCAGTTCTAAAAGGACTGAGATACCACCAATCAATTCTCGTTGTTTTAGTTGGGGTATAACCTAACTTTTTAAGTAAGTCTGTTAGGCTAATTTGTTTAGCTAATTCACAATTCATACGTTTTGAAATAGTCGGGTTAAAAATCTGTTTTTTTTTGATGCAATGATGCAGAAAGGTGTTAATCAATTGTATTTCAATAAAATACTCTGCATCACTCTTGCATCACTGCATCAAACTCATTTTGTTTCTTGCATCACTCTTGCATCAAACTTGACGTGTTTTTAGTTTGATGCAAACTTTGATGCAGTATAACTTGTTAGTAAACAATAGTTTAATCTATTCTTGCATCATTGCATCAAATATTTTATAGAATAAATCTTTTTTAATGATGTAGTAACGTCCTCTACGTTCTATTTTAACAAATTCTCCGTGAGATAAAAGCTCTATTCCTTGATAAGATTTTGTGTTGTTTTGTGGTTCAAAATCCCATTTCTTTAAAATCTTTCTTATTTCACTAGCAGATATTATTAGTTTTGGGTTTGTCTTGCGTAATAACAAGAGTAAATCATTGGGAGCTACGCAAATTTCATCCTCGGCAACCTTTTCAAAGCACAGGTTTAAAAGTTCTAAAAGTGAAATCTCTATTTTGTTTTTACTAATTAGTTTTAAAAGGGAAGCTGTAAGTATCTGTTTAGGTGTAAACCACATTCGGGTTTGTTGCGTGGTGTAATAAGGTCGTAGAAGTAAGTATTTGATGAAATAAGGAACTTCACTTGTTAGCTTCTTGATAAAGTGAACGTCTTCTGATTCAATAGGTTTAATCTTTCGAATCCAAAAACGTATTTCTTCTTCGTCTATTTGAATGAAATCATCCTCATTGTTAGAGCAAAGAATAAACTTGGCGAAAAACTCTATTTCCTGTCTGTCTTTTCCCTTTGCTTCAACTTTGTCTTTGTCAGTAGTAGAAAGGTACTTTAAACGCTCTGTAATCTCTTTCTTATCAAAGAATACTTCATCTATGGCAACTAATAACATACTTGCCCAATCAGCGTTAAATTGAGAACCAAAAGAATCTCCTTTGATATAAGTCATATTGAGCCCAAAAATATTTTTAAGCCATTTGATAAAAGAGCTTTTTCCTGTCGCACGTTCTTTACTAACAAGGCACAATATTGGTAAGGTTTGCGTTGGCTTCTCATACAATAGCTTTAGATAGTCTAAACCATATTCGTATTGTTCACTTCCGAATATGTGCTTTACAAAGTGTAGTGAGTTTGGAATCAATTGTTCTAATTCATTTAAGTTAAAATCTTCTTCTATTGGTTTCATATTTAATTCATTATAGGTATTAAAAAAGTTTTCTACGATTGGTTGATAGTTAAGATGGTCTGGAATACAGCAAAAGCCATCTAATTTTAAGACGTTTTCTAAGTAGGACTTTCCGTGATCTGATACAATCGTTTCACGAGTCCAACGCACCATTACTTTAACTTTATCGCCTGATATCAAAGGTTTTTCGATGATTTTAAAGTAAGCAGTTCCTACTCGGATATAGGGTATATCTAAGCTCATATTTACTTATTTTTTAATAATCCTTATCTTTACACGATAAGAATTGAGTTATACTTTAATTGGATATTAAGGGGCGATTTGCGGAGGTTGTCCCTTTTATTTTTTAGCGAATAGTTCTAATGCCAAGTCAGCATCGACTATGATTTTTCTACCTCTTTGGATAATCGCTTTTTTGATGTGACCTTCTTTCTTGATTTTATTAGCAGTGGTAATACTGCACCCAAGTAGGTCTGCTATACCACGTATTCCGTAAACATAACGCTTTGTAGATTGTTGCGTTTCTTGTGGAGTATTGAGCTGTTGGAACTCCTTTATAGATACTGTTTGTAATAACTGTAATAGTTCTTCTCCTGTCATTTGCCAAACTGGCTTTTCTTTTAATTCACTTATATACATAGTTTTAGTTTTTAAATTATACGATTTTGTGATGTTCGAACAATTCAAAACTACGAAGAGGGTAAGGTGGAGAGGAGGTGGAAATACACACTTTATTGCACAAAAAAACCACTTTAGTAAAATTCTAAAGTGGTTCAAAGGTGGATTTATAAATTTTAAAGGCTTTTATAGTACTTTATTGTTTAAAAGCTGAATCAATGAGATTGCGATACTCTTTTAATGTATCATTGGCATTGCTACCTGTTATGTGTTTATACTTAGAGTCATAAGTTGCTTTCTTAATCTTAAATTCTTTTAATATTTGAGCAAACCACTTTTTCTTTAAACTTTTGTTTTCTATGTTATTATGTAAGCAATGAATTACATAAAAGAAAGTGTATAGAAAATCCTCTTTGATTTTTATTTTATTCACTGTATGTAAGATATTTATCTCTCTATAAAAATCATATTCTGATATATCTTCAATAAATTGATTGTTTACAATACTATGTAGTTTACTAATAAGTCTCATTGAAAATATAGGCTTGTCATTAATAAAAAGATAATCATTGTCATACATTTCATAGTCCTTAAAATTTGATTTCACATCTTTTAAAAGCCTTTTACTATGATTATATATCTCTTGGTGGTAGTCGTAGTTTAAAAAACCTATCTCTTTGTAAAAACTTGACTCAAAGTAGGTTTTACGTTCAGGCAATTCCGTTTCTCTATACAATTCCATTGTTAAATCATTATCTGACAAACTATTTTTATTTCTTTCTCGGTATTTCTTTAACCGAAGTCCATCTCTATCAAGATTAGTGAAGAAATCAGAATTTTTTTCATACAACTTAATTATTGTCTCCAAATTTTCTCTAACAATAGATAAAATTTCTTTTCTTTCTTGTGTGTCTTTTGCAGAATCTATTCGGTCTTTAAAATCAAACATTAAGATATTAATCATATATTGTCTATAAATATCTTGGGAATCGAAATTAAACGAATTTCCTGATGTGTTTAATTCTTTTTCCCACATCACTATTGTGTTATCAGTCATAAATCTTGTTAATTCTAATTGGGCATCTACTGTATTCATATCATATCAAATTTAGTCATTGCATTCGCTTTAATCGTATCAGCTACATCAATATAAGGTTTCATTGATTTGTAGTCTGAATGTCCTGTCCATTTCATTACAACCTGTACAGGTATCCCTAACGATAAAGCTGTACATATAAATGTTCTTCGCCCTACGTGAGTGCTTAAATGTTCGTATTTAGGTTTTACTTCATCTATTCTTTCATTGCCTACATAATACGTTTCTCGGATTGGTTCGTTAACTTCAGCTAACTCTCCAAGTTCTTTTATATAGTCATTCATCTTTTGATTAGAAATGACAGGTAGCGCCTTTCCTTTTTCAAAAGGTACATCTTTGTACTTCTCTAATATTGCTCTACTATGTTTGTTTAATTCAACTCTCAGCATATCATTTGTCTTTTTGGTAACAAACTCAATCGCATCATTTTTAATGTCGTGTCTTGTTAGGTTAAAAGCATCTGAATAGCGAAGTCCTGTGTAACAACAGAAAAGTAATACATCACGCACACGTTCTAAGTACGACTTTGTGCCTAAATCCGTTGATTTAATCTGTTCGATTTCCTCTTGAGTTAAAAAGATTATCTTTTTAGAGGTTTCTTTTAACTTTGGTTTAAACTCTTCAAAATTATAGGTAATTGTATAATTGTTGTTTTTACACCACTTCAAAAACCACTTTACAAAACTAATCTGCTTTTCGATGGTACTGTTACGCATCTGTTTTTCAATGCGTAGAAATGAAACGTAGTCTAATAACGTCTTTTCGTTAATATCAGTAAACTGAAAGTTGCTTTTGAAAGAAAAAAGATGTGAGCGAACAGTATTAAACTTAGTGTAAGTAGCAGTTGTCCAATCGTTGCGTTTTCCGCTGTTTTTGACAAACTCATCAAAAGCCGTAAACAAGTTCTTTTCTGTCGCTGATATGGTTTGTTTATCTGAGTAGCGTTTTATTTCATCTTTAAAGAGTTCAAAAGAAGGTACTTCATTCTTCAATTCATACTCTTTAAAGATTCTATCAATTGTAGTAGATAGCTCCTGTATTGCTGTATTGATTTCGGAAGAGCTTTGTTTTAGCTTATTGGTACACCCATTGCGTACCTTTTCTTTTGCTTCATCCCATTTAGAAGCATCAATGCGGTAGCCTGTAAAGAGTTCTACACGGCCACCATTATATACCACTCTTGCACGAATTGGAACGTTCTCTGTGATTAATACACCATCTTTCTTTCTCTTTTCAATAGCAATAGTTATCTTTCTTTTTATAGTCATAGTTATTTGTAATAGCACCCAAATATACACCCAATTTTGATACTATCATATAGTATTTTAAGGTATTTAATCGACTTAATAAAAACATAACTGTCAATAAATCAAAATAATAGTATTTTATCACACTCTATTTATATATAGGTTATATTCCCTCTTTCTCCGCTGAAAAGCCCGATAACACTCGTTATCGGGCTTTTTTTATGCCCTTGAGCACCTAGTTTGCACCTTTCTTTAAAAAGTTCGTAAAAGCAATTATTCTAATCTCAATCTAACCTTATTTCAATAATCGTTTTCTTATAAAAACACTCCTCTCTTTTACGTTAAAATTTAAACATAGATACTTAACAAACTACATTATCTCTTTCATTTTAGAAGTTATCATTCTAAAACACTTGCAGTCTTAAAATGATAACACAATATTGATTAATAATTAACAACCAAAGCTTCGCGGGAAACGAATATTCTCTAGTTTTCTCAGTATATTTGAGTGAAACATAAAAAAGAATATTATTATGAGCACAATGAAAGCAGCACGCTGGTATGCAGCCAAAGATATTAGAGTAGAACAAACAGAAATCCCTACTCCAGCTAAAGGACAGGTAAAAGTAGCAGTTCAATATGCTGGTATCTGTGGATCAGACTTACACGAATATGTACACGGGCCTCAATTAATTCCATTAGACAAACCTTATCCATTAAATGGTCATCAGGGTGTAACTACTTTAGGACATGAGTTCTCAGGTATCGTTGAAGAATTAGGTGAAGGTGTAAAAAATATTAAAGTAGGGGATCGTGTAGTAATTGAGCCTATCTATAAAAACTTCGATAGTCCATTCGTAGCTTCTGGAGAATACAACTTAGGAGAACACTTAGGTTTCATCGGATTAGCAGGTAATGGAGGATTTGCAAAATACGTAGTGGTTGAAGATTATATGATTCACAAAATTCCTGATACGATGTCTTTTGAACAAGGTGCTTTAGTAGAGCCTGCTGCAGTAGCTGTATACTCAGTACTACAGAGTGGTCTAAAAGTAGGACAGACAGTATTAGTATCTGGTGCAGGACCTATCGGGTTACTATGTGCTCAAGCAGCTTTAGCAGCTGGTGCGTCTACTGTGATCGTTACAGATGTAGCAGAGAAACGCTTAGAGAAAGCAAAAGAAATCGGAGCTACTCATGTATTCAATGCTATGGAAGCTGATCTTCCTGCTAAGATTAAAGCCTTGACTGGTGGTCTAGGAGTTAATGTATTCTTAGATTGTGCTGGAGTACAAGCTTCTTATAATACAGGTATTGCTTCTACTCGTAATGGAGGTACTGCTGTATTAGTTGCTTTATTCGGAAAACCAGTTCAACACGATGCTTTAGATCAAGTATTAAGAGAGATCACTGTAAAAGGGGTTATCGCTTATAGAAATATCTTCCCTGAAGTAATTAACTTAATCGACTCTGGTCGTATGGAGGTAGAAAAATTAGTGACAAATAAAATTGGTTTAGACGAGATTGTAACAAATGGTTTTGAAGCCTTAGTAAGCAATCCAGAACAAGTTAAAATCCTTATTGATATCAATAGAGCATAACTTTTAATTAGGAGTTATAAATTAGGAATTAGGAATGCTTTCCCTTCGGGAATTAGGATTCTATTAATAAATACAAAAGCCATTACTTAAAAACAAGTAATGGCTTTTTTGATGGGTTTAACACTTATGATTTTATCTGCCAGATATACATACCTATGCTGAAGTCATAAATTCCTAATTCTCAATTCCTAATTAATGAGTGTTGCAAGCAACATTTTTAATTCTTTTATTAATGCCTAAAAGGCAAGCCTCGTAATTCGATTACTATGATAAAAGCAAATCATTATTAATATATTTTACACCTTATTTTTGAGAATAACTCAATAAAACAAGGCATATCTAACCTGAGGATTATATCCGTATTATCCTCTATTTTTGTTTCTAATTCAATGTATGATGTTTATGCTACTTGTCGTACCTCATAAGCTTTTTTATTCCTAACACAAGAACATATACGCTGTACAAGCTTGTTTCTAACATTGTTTAAAACAAGCATCTTATGCTTACCTTCTCCAACTTTCCTCTCGTAATAAGCCCTTATCTCTGGGTCCCATCTAACAGCTGATAAAGCACAGAGATGTAAAAGTTTTTTAAGCTTTTTATTAGCCATAAAGTGTACTTTAGCTTTGCCTCTTACACTTTTACCTGAAGTATATTCAAAAGGGACAACACCACAATAAGATGCTAATTGTCGAGAGTCTTCAAATGATGTAAACGCATTGGTATAACATATTAAAAACATCGCTGTAATATCTCCAACACCTCTTACAGAAATCACACAATCAAATATCTCAGATACCTCTTGATTTTCTCTAATAAGAGTATTTAACTGTTCTTCAATCACCTTTATAGCGTTCTCTAAAGCCTTGATAATAGCCTTATCATTTTTAGACAAAACCTTGTACAGTTCATCATTAAACCCCTTAAATTCGTTGGTTCTTACTTCTATAGCTGTCTTATGAGCTATACTCATCTCTCGCTGTCCCAATAGAGCCTGAATCTTATTCAATACAGCCTTTGATGCTTTAAAGAGCTTCGCTTCTTCTTGATTTTTCTTAGCATACAATGCTATCCTTTTAGAATCTATCTTGTCATTCTTTCCTCTTTGTATTCCACTACTTCTTATAATTCTATAAGCCATTTCTACCCATAGATTACAATTCTTTGAAAGCAAAATATCTACTAAAATATTTTTATAAATACCTGTATGCTCCATACATATCAATGTTTCCTCTACACAACATCCTTCGCTTTTCATCCACTTCATAAATTGATCAACTCCCGTTTTAGTGTTTTCAAACTGATTGTGTTTACAAGAATTAGCATCTACATAAATAGCTACATCAAAATAATCTTTGGAAATATCTATTCCGATAAATTGTGTAAATTTGTCCATATGATAATTATTTAAGGCAACCTGTTACTAAAATATCATCTAAACCTTAATACTAGACCTCGACGTCTTAATTACTAGTCTGATACTCTTTAGTAAAATCAACAAAGTCCTACTCGAATTTTAGGGCGTTATCCTTGTAATTCGTCTGGTTCACTTTGTTGATTAGGTTGTTTTATTTATTCTCTACAATATTATCATATTCTCAGTTAGCAAATCTAAAGGTAATTCGTAATTTCTTAGTGGCTTATTTCACTTTCTTAATCACTTCTCCTAGCATATGTCTAATTTCTTGGAACATTGCCTTAGTATCTGGTTCTCCTAGGTCTTCTGGTTTAAACTCTTCTGTAGCGATACTACTCGCATATTCCCATATTTCTAATACATCATACGCTTTAATGCGATAAGGCTCGTAAAAGGTATTGTCTGAGTGTAGTTCTAACGTCTCATCATCTATGCGATATACACGTTTATAAACCACCCCTTCATTTGCTGTAATGATGATATATGTATGTCCGTTTCGGATATAATCTAGACGCTCGATATAACTACCGATGATAAAAGAACCTTCCTGATGTGGAGGCATAGAATCCCCTTCTATAGGAAAGGCTCTATACTTCCCTTCTTTTAGGAATGGAAGAGAGATCTGGTCTAGGTTCTGAATAAACTCTGGATCTGCATACCCTGTCAAATATCCTGCTCTCGCTTTATGAGGAATAATCTCAATAAAGTTATTGCCATGAGGATCTACCATAATAGGCAATAGAATACGGTTGTCCTCAAGCTTTAGTAAATCTTGCATGGGAACTTTGCGCAAATCAACAGAAATCATCAAGTCCACACTGACATGAAAGAAACGAGAAATACGCAATAATACTTCTAAAGGTGGCTCAGAGGCTCCTTCTTCATACTTTGAATAACGTGCACGAGTTATCATTAACTCATCTGCTACTTTCTGCTGAGACATGATCTTCTGAGCACGTAGATACCTTATATTATCTGATAAAAACGACATTTGCTATTATTTATAGCATCAAATATACGTATTATTGCTAATATAGATAGTAATTTCGTACAAGATTTTTTAATTATTTCTATTATGGAAAGGGCGATTGCACATTTAGATTTAGACACTTTCTTTGTGTCTTGTGAGCGTTTAGTAGATTCTTCTCTAAATGGGCTACCTATCATTATCGGTGGAGGAGATCGCGGAGTCGTCTCTAGTTGTTCATATGAAGCAAGGCAATTCGGGGTGAGGTCTGCCATGCCTATTCGTATGGCTACTCGTTTATGTCCACAAGCCATCGTCCGAAAAGGAGATATGCAGTTATACTCTAAGATGTCTCATCTCGTTACGGATATTATTACAGAGAAAGCTCCCGTTATGGAAAAGGCGAGTATAGATGAGTTTTACTTAGATCTAACAGGAATGGACAAATTCTTTGGATCAGCACTTTGGATCAAAGAATTGACGCAAACGATACAACACGAATCTGGATTACCCTTAAGTTATGCTTTATCTATTAATAAAACAGTCTCTAAAATAGGGACAGGAGAGGCTAAGCCTAAAGGAGCTCTCAATATTACAACACCTGAAGTACAGCCCTTCCTCAATCCACTGTCTATCCGCAAAATCCCTATGTTAGGAGAAGTTAGTTATACGCTACTCTCTCGCATTGGTATTCGGAATATACAGACGCTATCTGAAATGCCACATCAAATACTCCAAAAGTTATTGGGTAAAAATGGTATAGACTTATGGAAAAAAGCTAATGGCATTGACCTCACACCTGTAGAGCCCTATAGAGAGCGAAAGTCTATTTCGTCCGAACACACTTTTGACCAAGATACCATAGACATCCCTATGCTCAAATCTATCTTTACAGGTATGGTGGAGAAACTGGCTTATCAACTGCGTTCCGAAGAATGGCTTACTTCTATCATTACTGTGAAAATACGCTATACGAACTTTGATACAGAGACCAAACAAACTCGGATAGCTTATACATCAGCAGATCATACGCTTATTAAATTAGTCCATGAGTTATTTGATAAAGTATTCCAAAGAAGAATGCGTCTTCGCCTTATAGGTGTTCAGTTTAGTGGGCTGGTACGAGGAACATACCAAATGAACTTATTCGAAGATACAGAAGAGATGATGGCGCTCTATCAGGCAATGGATAAAATGAAGAAACGCTATGGTGTAGATGCTGTAGCAAGGTGTTCTGGGGCTTTCTTGAAAATGAAGAAAGAATGAGACCCTTCGGGGAATTAAAAATTAGGAATTAAGAATTAGGAATATTGCCTGCGGCATTCAGTATGCATATCATGTTCTATCGACACATAATCGTAGGGACGATTACATACTTCCGACAGCGTAGCCACAATGTATAACACGTCCTATCGGCACCCAACCGTAGGGACATATTACATACGTCTGACAACGTAATCACAATGTATATCACGTTCCATCGGCACACAACCGTAGGGACGTATTACATACGTCCGACAACGTAACCACAATGTATATCACGTCCTATCGACACCCAATCGTAGGGACGATTATTAAGAATTAGGAATTTTTGGCTAGGCTATGATGTACTTATGTGACGTGATAAACTGACAATTGATATGATAAACTAAACTATCTGATTTCACAAAACATCTAAGCAGTGTCTTCTTATCGTCTTGATTTATGGCGATATACAACATTGTATTTACGTTTTGGGGCGTATAGTAATCGCCTTTACTGTGTGTTGATGTAGTGTGGTATGCGCTGTGTGTATCATCTGTTGCCAAAGGCAGTGATTCCTAATTCCTAATTTAAATTCATAATTAAATAAAAACATGTTATTAAACTGTCATTCATATTATAGCTTGCGCTATGGGACTATTCCTATACAGCGTCTTGTAGAATTAGGTAAACAATATCATATTAGTACAATGGCGCTGACTGATATCAATAATCTAAGTGGTGTATATGAGTTTATTACAGCTTGTAAAGAGACCGCTATCAAACCAATAATAGGTACTGAAATCAGAACTGAGGATAAATTACACTATATTCTCATTGCTAAAAATGAAGAAGGCTTTAGTGAAATAGGTCAGTTCTTGACGGATATAAATGAAGAGATTATTACAGTATCTTCTACTGCTCCAGACTTTCAAAACTGTTTTGTGATTTATCCATTCTCAACTGTGGTTCCTACTCTAAAAGAGTGGGAATATATTGGAGTACAAAATAATCAACTTTCTCTACTCTATGCAGAGAAGTGGAGATCATTAATGGATAAGCTAGTTGTCCTGCATACAGTCAATCATTTGAATGAAGAAGAATATAAACTACACTGTATTCTACATGCAATAGATAAGAATACTCTACTCTCTAAATTAATAGAGAAAGACTGCGCTTCTCCTCAAGATAGTTTTAAATCTGAAGAACAAATCATAGCAGAGTTTAAGGATTATCCTGAGCTGATAGAGAACACTCAAAGACTAATGAGTGAGTGCAATTATTCTTTTTCTTTTAAAGTTCCTAGAAATAAAAAACACTATACTGAAGATAAGGTTAGTGACTTGAATTTATTACAACAACTAGCCTATGAAGGGATGGTCAAAATATATGGAGAAGATCATACTCTTGCCCAAGAAAGATTAGCTAAAGAACTCAGCGTAATAGATCAACTTAACTTTGAGGGGTATTTTCTGATTACCTGGGACATTATTCAGTATAGCAATAGTCAAGGCTATATGCATATCGGACGGGGTAGTGGTGCCAATAGTATAGTGGGCTATTGCCTAGGTATTACTAATGTATGTCCTTTAGAACTAGACTTGTACTTCGAGCGTTTTTTAAATCAGAATAGAAAGTCTCCTCCTGATTTTGATATTGATTGGTCTTGGAATCAACGGGATGATATCCTTCAATACATCTTTACGCGATATGGAAAAGAGCACGTGGCGTTCTGTGGTGCAGTATCTACTTTTAAATATCGTTCTATTATTAGAGAAATAGGAAAGGTGTACGGGCTATCTAAGAACGAATTAGACACACTAACGCGTAATCCTATAGAAGACCACGAAACGAACAGTATCGTGCTTCTAATCCATCAATACGGACAATTGTTAGAAGGTTTTCCTAATCAGCGTACAATGCATGCTTGTGGTATTTTGATTTCGGAGGATCCTATTACTCGCTATACCGCATTAGACTTTCCTCCTAAGGGATTTCCTGTGGTACAGTTTGATATGCATACTGCTGAAGATATTGGTTTTGATAAATTTGATATCCTTAGCCAACGAGGCATTGGGCATATAGATGAAGCTACTGAACTCATTCTTCAAAATCAAGGAATAGAAGTTGATATTCGAAATATTGCTTTATCTAAAGATGAAGAGCTGTGTAACCAACAGTTAAAAATAGGTAATACGATTGGCTGTTTTTATATAGAAAGTCCTGCTATGCGTGGATTATTAAGAAGGTTGCAATGTGATAATTACAAAATACTAGTAGCAGCTTCTTCTATTATACGCCCTGGGGTAGCACAGAGTGGGATGATGCAAGAATATATCTATCGCCATAACCACCCTAATCAATTTGAATACTTTCATCCTGTATTTAAAGAACAATTAGGCGAAACCTATGGCATCATGGTCTATCAAGAAGATGTGATCAAAATAGCGTTACACTACGGCGGACTACCTGCTGCTGATGGAGATATTCTGCGCAGGGCAATGAGTGGCAAAAGCCGTTCTCTAGCAGGGTTACAGGCTGTGAAAGACAGGTTCTTTGAGCATTGTGATCTTAAAGGACATCCTAGGGCACTTAGTGAAGAAATATACAGACAGATAGAGTCATTCGCAGGGTATTCTTTTTGTAAAGCACACTCTGCCTCTTATGCCATAGAAAGTTATCAAAGTCTATATCTTAAAACTTACTATCCATTAGAATTTATCACTGCGGTTATCAATAACGAAGGAGGGTTCTATCGCACAGAAGTTTATATACACGAAGCAGCGATGTCAGGTGCTCATGTATTGCCACCTTGTATTAATGCTAGTGAATTGCAGACTACTTTAATAGGTAAAGAGCTATTCTTAGGGTTAAAACTCATAGAAGGATTAAATATAGAGTTGCTTAAAGCTATTTTAAAAGAGAGAAAAGCCAATGGTAGATATGAATCTCTCTATGACTTTATACAACGTATTTCTATAGCGATGGACTCTTTACAGAAGTTAATATTCATCGGTGCTTTTCAATCCTTTGGCAAACAAAAGAATGAGTTATTGATTCAGGCAAAACTACTGTTGAGTAAAAAGGAGCCAACTCCTACACTTACTTTATTACAAGAACCTATACAGGAATACACTTTTCCGACCTTAACGCGCTCTGTATACGAAGACGCATTTGATGAGTTAGAGTTGTTGGGCTTTCCTATTTCTTGTATGCCTTTTGATTTATTAAAAACGAAGTTCAGAGGAGATGTAATGGTCTGTGATTTAATACACCATCATAAGAAAACAGTAAGAATGCTCGGTTACTTAATTGCTCGTAAGCACGTACCTACTTCTAAAGGGAGTATGTACTTCGGTACTTGGATAGATGCCAATGGACAGTATTTTGACACGGTACACTTCCCTGATAGCTTAGAGGAATATCCTTTCGTAGGAGGTGGTTGTTATTTGTTATTAGGAACGGTGGAGGTAGAATATCACTTTCCCAATGTACAGATTCTAAAAATGGCGAGATTGCCTTTTATGGCTGATCCTCGTTATCACTATGAGGATGAACACTATCAGACTACAGAGTCTAAGGTAAGAGAAGATGTGAGTCTTACTCATCGCCAGCCTTATCCTAAAGCTTCTGAAATCAATCTACCGCGTCATAGAATGAAGTTTAAATAAGAAAAGCCTTGATACAAGATATGTACCAAGGCTTTCATTGTATATATTAGCTAAATTAGTCTCTAGCTATCTCTATCTTTACTCTCTTATTTTTAAGTCTTGTATCTACTAGTGCAGTCAGTAGAGCCTTAACTTTCTTTGTATTCACTGCTACGAAAGCCTGTGTATCACGTACATCTATCATTCCTATATCTTCTTTAGTTAATCCTCCTGTCTTGATTAAATAGCCTACTATATCCCCTTTGTTGACTTTATCTTTTTTACCAGCACTGATATAGATTGTTTTAAAATCTGTTTTATTGTCGATAGTATAGCTTCCATCAAGGTCTTCTATCGGCATATCAGGGTTGATAAACTCGATATTCTCTTCTTTAGTAATCATCACATAGGCTTTACCTGATGCCTTCATACGTGCAGTACGTCCATTCCTATGAATAAAAGCATCTTCTTTCTGTGGTATCTGATAGTGAATCACATGACCAATCTCAGGGATATCAAGTCCTCTAGCTGCTAAGTCTGTTGCGATAAGAATATGTGCACTTTTATTTCTAAACTTCATGATAGCACGCTCCCTATCTTCTTGTAACATTCCTCCGTGAAAAGCACTATTCGCAACTCCTTTTTTAGTCAATGTTTCACTAATACGAGCTACGGCATCACGGTGATTACAGAAGATAAGAATAGTGTCCTTACCTATCTTACCAATAAGCTTAATCACAGTCTCTAACTTCTCTTCTGCAGTAGAAATAACCTGACTAAAAGTTAGGTCTGGCATTACCTCTGTTTTCTTTAAGAAGTGAATACGCTCAGGATCTACTATACCTGTAAACTCAGGAATCTTCTTTAAAGCAGTAGCAGATGTAAGCATTCTGAAAGAGATATTATCAAACGAATTGATAATATAATCCATATCAGTCTGGAAGCCCATCTCTAGAGCTTTATCAAACTCATCTACTACATAGCTAGTCACAGTCTCTGTGTTAAAAGAAAACTCTTCTACGTGAAAAGCCACTCGACCTGGTGTACCCACTAATACTGTTGGTGGTGTGCTAAAATTCTTTATTTCTGTTTTAGTAGAATGCCCTCCATAACAAGAGTTAATCTTAAAAGGTGTTCCCATCTTCTTAAATACAGTCTCTATCTGTAGAGCAAGTTCTCTAGTTGGTACTAGTATAACTGCCTGTACTCCTTTGATAGCAGGGTCTAATCGTTCTAACAAAGGCATTAAGAATGCAACTGTCTTACCTGATCCTGTAGGGGAAAGAAGGATAATATTTGGGTTCTTCTGAGCTGCACTAAATGCTTTGGTTTGCATTTCATTTAATGCCTCAATATTTAAGTTTTTAAGTATCTCTGCTTTATTCATGGAGCAAAGGTAGTTTTTCTAATTCACTTTATTATTCTCTAGTTATTTAATTTTATCTAATAAAAGTAGAAGCGTAATACTGTCAATAACTCTATAAGCGATATTAAAAAAAGAATAATTAAACTCTATTATAAAATTAATCTAAGTTTTCAAAATCGCTTAAAATCCCAAGTATTTCAGCATCATTTAAACTTGAATTTTCTATTCGATCGATTAGCTCTGGTTTAGAAGCAGTAGCCTCAAGAAGTTTTTTTCTTTTACTATTAAAAAGACCCATATTATATCTCTTATTATCTTGATCAACTAAATAATCAAAATATTGAATAGATCTATCCATCATATGTTGGCTAAGAAATTTATACCATTTTATTTTTTTTCCATCAAATACAAGGCGTTGCAAAACATCTCCACCATTTACATAAATTTTTTCCACTCCTTTTAAATCAATAAACTGTAATTTCTTTACATCACTAGCTTTTAATTTGACTGTTTTTTTCCCATTGCTATCTAAAAGAACTAATCTCCTATAAAAAGATGCTTCATCGATTAACTTTCTATCAAACAGATTTCTTTCTATCCTAAGTTGTGAATAAATAGTGTCATTATTATTTCTAATAATCATAACATCCACAGACTTCTGTCCAAAACAAAGTGTAGAAAATAGAACTAGCAATAAGCAAAAAATATTTCTCATAATAATCTTTAGATTACTTACATTATAATATCCAAATATATAGAAAAAAACAAGCTGGTTTTAAGATGGAAACATAAATATGAGTCCGAATAATAATAAAATGTTGTAATTATATAAGCAATAAAATAAAAAAAGTAATACAAATATTTGAATAATAGAATATTCAAATATCATGATTAAAAAAAGTACGTAAAAGACCTATTTCTTATCTGTCTTTATTCATAAACTAAGGCTAGTTTTGTATTGATTTGCTAGGAGATTGCTTGAGGGTTTCTTGCACCTTTCTTCGACAAAGACGCCTCCTGGGCAAGAAAAGCCCTAGAAATCTCCTAGGAATCTCCTAAGAAGTGCAAGCTAAGTATTTTGTTTCTTGTTTCGTATATTCATAATATCAGTCTAAGATAGTATCAAGATGGGCCTATGCATACAGTTTTTTTAATCGCAAGGAGGTCATAAAATAAGACGATATATTCTCATTAAATAAGTATAATATTCTTCTATCTTAGAAAGTATCATTGTATCATCTATAAAAGGTAATCTGAGATTATGGGATGATATCTACTCCTATGATGATAGTAGTAATGTGGCTGCAGTGCTATTATTCTCTTTTATTGGATGAGGATTCGCAGGGTGAGGAGGTTTTAAGTACCATAGATGTTCCCGTGTTAGCAGATGTATAAATGAGTACCCAAATAGTAAATCGCGCTAACAAAATAACAAAATATTATATCTCTAGGTTATTATAAATGCAGTACTTTGTACCCTTGTTAATAATTAAACTAAATAGATGAGTTTAGCTGCTGTGCTATGGGATGCCAATCCCGAAATGATTAAAATAGGTGCTGTACCTGTGCGTTATTATGGAGTTCTTTTTGCCTTGGGGATTATCCTAGGCTATAAGATTGTGAGTTATGTTTTTCAGAAAGAGCGCATTCCGCAGGCGTATTTAGACAAACTGTTATTATATATTATCGTAGGTACAGTATTAGGAGCTAGGTTAGGACACTGTTTATTTTATGAGTTTGATTACTATATGCAGCACCCCTTAGAGATTATTATCCCTTTCGCTAAGGTCGATGGAGTGTATGAGTATGTAGGGTTTATGGGGTTAGCTAGTCATGGAGGAGCTATCGGAGTACTGCTAGCGATCTATCTATACTGTCGTAAGTATAAGATAGGAGCATTTTGGATTTTGGATAGAATAGCCTTAGGAGTACCGATAGCAGGAGCATTTATTCGCTTTGGTAACTTTATGAATTCAGAGATCTATGGCAAGCCGACGAGTGGGAGTTGGGGAGTTATATTTGCTCATGATGATATGATTCCACGTCACCCTACTCAGCTATACGAAGCCTTTGGGTATATATTGACAGGAGTGATCTTGTGGTTTTTATACCGCAGTCAGAAGGTAAGGAATAATGGAGTGATCTTTTCTTATTTTTTAATTCTGATGTTCCTGACTAGATTTGTGTTAGAGTTCTTTAAAGAGAATCAGGTAGCCTTCGAACAAGATATGATGTTGAATATGGGGCAGTGGTTAAGTGTTCCGTTTATATTAATAGGAGTATTGATGTTAGTGTTTCAGGATAAGTTGAGAGGGATAAGTCATTATGACTCTCGTGCTCTGATAGGGACAACGATAAAGTAATAAGGTATAAGAAGTATATAGATCATGGGCGAATTTGTAGAAGAAGTACATACTTACTGGAGATCTCAGATGGTGCAGGGAAGTATTATTCATCTAGATGAGGTGTTTACATTAGTGTCTAATCCAGCCTTAGATGAGCTGTATAAAGTCATGATTTTAGAAATGACGAATAAGCATACCATGGCTGTAGTCACCCCAATGGTAGCAGAAGCATTAAAGCTAAGGGAATTAGAGGAGTACTCTATCCATACTCTTAGAGAGGCTATCTCTACCTGTAAGTTAGAATTGCACTCACCAGATTATATTTATTATCTATTAGATAATAGAGTCTCTCAGCTTAGTGATATCACAGAAGGGATAGTGATCAGAGCTTTGTCTATAGAAACGGATAAAGAGGCGTTTAGAAAGTTCGAATCTGTATGCTCAGAAGAAGATCTCGATGGAGCTTATGTTTCTTTAAAGCATTGGATCGTATATGGCGCCTTCGATGGAGATCGGCTAGTAGGCGCTGTGAGTGTGTATCCATGGGAAGAAACTAAGCTAGCAGATATAGGAGTGATAACGGATGATGCCTATAGAGGTAGGGGGATTGCGACACGTTTAGTTCAGGCTATTTGTCTAGAGGTGATTGATAGAGGGCATGTACCTCAGTATAGATGCCAGACAGATAATGATACTTCTATAGCTTTAGCTAAGGCAGTAGGTTTCACCCTATTCGGACAATGGGAAGCCATAGTCGCAGATGAAGAATAAGTAGATAATATACTAGGATAATAAGATTCCCTCAGTAGCATGTGTTACTGAGGGATTTTTTTTGTGGTATAGTGATTCGGATTAGTTGGCTTTCTAGTAGAGAGGAGTTATTTATTATTAGGAATATCTGGTATTTTATTGCATTAAAGCAATAGTTCTTTTTTGATTACTGAGATAATTTTTGGTTTTAAGGAGAATGTAGGCGTGTTTTTTTAGCGTAAAGGATTAAATGGTATTAATTATTTTGTCTTTTATTGTTAAATGTGTTAATATTTTTATTAGTTTTGTTTTATGTTAAGATAATTTGTATTTGTTATGGGTTGTTTTTAACTGTTTTTGTTTGTGAAAATATTGTGAAATAAAAAGAATACTATGAAAAAGAAATTACTATTTGCTGGTGTAGCATTTATGGCACTGAGTACGATGCAAGCTCAAGATGGTATTGGTATTGGTAAATCAATTATACCTGATGGGACAGCAGTGTTAGATGTAGGATCAGATACTAAAGGTGTTTTAATCCCACGTGTTTTTTTAACAGGTGAGAAAGATATTACTACTATTAAAGGGGGGATATATCCTGAGAGTTTATTAGTGTACCACAAGGCAAAACTTCCAACAGATGTATTGAAATCTGGATTCTATTTTTGGGATGGAACACTTTGGAGAGCTTTGATGTCTAAATCGAGTGAGCATTTATCTGAAACATTAACAAAATTATCCGTTAAACAAGAGGCAGGAGAAACTGTTTTAGTGTATAAAGCAGAGGATGGAAAAGATACTGAAATAGAAATATCTAAAGAATTACAATCAAGTACAAATTTTGAGACTTGGATTAAAGACTTAGTTACTAGTGCAGCAACTAAAGTTAAGGTTGAAGAAGGAACAGGAATTAAAGTTGATGAGGCACCTCCAGTAAATGGACAAATTACATATACAGTTAATGCTGACCCTTCAGGTATCACTTTAGGAGGAGATGTGTCAGGAAAGGCGGATAGTACAAGCGTAGATAAGATTAAAGGAGTAGAAGTAGCTAAAGCAAATCCTGCAACAGATAAAGACCTTGCACTTGTTTATGATGGAACTAAATGGACTCCAGGAAAACCTAAAGTAGATGGAAATAATATCACTGATAAGAAAGAACTGAAGGTATTAGATGGTATTAGTATTACTAATGGGACAGCTTCTGTGTTGAATGATGTTACTATTGGTATAGGTGATAATAGTGTTATGCCTATTAAAATATCAGCTGAAGATAAAGCTAATCAAGTTTTAGTTACAAGTGATGATGGAACAAAAGCGGAGTGGGTACCTCAAAGTAATATTAAACCAGCAGGAACTAAGTTAAGTGGTGATGCTTCTATTGAAGTAACAGATGGAGATTTAGCATTAGTAAATGCAGCGTCAATAAAAGTAAAAGCTCTAGGTATTGAAGAAGGACATATTGCTAATAATGCAGTATCAAAAGAAAAGATAAAGGGAGAAGGTAATGATAAAGTATTAACTACTAATGCTACAGGTGGAGTAGAGTGGGCACTTAAAAGTGATATTAAACCAGCAGGAACTAAGTTAAGTGGTGATGCTTCTATTGAAGTAACAGATGGAGATTTAGCATTAGTAAATGCAGCATCAATAAAAGTAAAAGCTCTAGGTATTGAAGAAGGACATATTGCTAATAATGCAGTATCAAAAGAAAAGATAAAGGGAGAAGGTAATGATAAAGTATTAACTACTAATGCTACAGGTGGAGTAGAGTGGGCACTTAAAAGTGATATTAAACCAGCAGGAACTAAGTTAAGTGGTGATGCTTCTATTGAAGTAACAGATGGAGATTTAGCATTAGTAAATGCAGCATCAATAAAAGTAAAAGCTCTAGGTATTGAAGAAGGACATATTGCTAATAATGCAGTATCAAAAGAAAAGATAAAGGGAGAAGGTAATGATAAAGTATTAACTACTAATGCTACAGGCGGAGTAGAGTGGGCACTTAAAAGTGATATTAAACCAGCAGGAACTAAGTTAAGTGGTGATGCTTCTATTGAAGTAACAGATGGAGATTTAGCATTAGTAAATGCAGCATCAATAAAAGTAAAAGCTCTAGGTATTGAAGAAGGACATATTGCTAATAATGCAGTATCAAAAGAAAAGATAAAGGGAGAAGGTAATGATAAAGTATTAACTACTAATGCTACAGGTGGAGTAGAGTGGGCACTTAAAAGTGATATTAAACCAACAAAAGCTGATTTAACTACTGATGGTATTATCGTGGTAGGGGATGCTACAACAGGAACTCAGCTAGCCACAGGAGCACTTCTTGAAGGAGTAAATTTGTCGATTAAAAAAGAATCTATTGATAATGATAAGATAGCACCTAGTACTCTTACAATAGATAAATTAGCTACTGTTCCTGAGAAAAAGAATATGCATTTAGTAACAGATATAAATGGTAAACCACAATGGGAAACTTTGAAAGGTAGCGATATAAAAATTACTACTAAACCAATAGCGACCAATGAAACTGTTGAGGGACAAAGAGTTTATACTGTTAGAATTATAAATGGAGAAGTAGAAACCCCTCCAGGGACAAGCTTAACGTATAATTCAGAAATAAAGGCTATTCCATTGAGTAATATAGATTATTTATTAACAGCTCATATTTATGATAGTAGTAATAAATTATGAATTAATGGTGTAACTAATAGTAAAAATACATCTGTTAAATTCCGTTTTGGTAGTGGTAATTTTTATAACACTTTGCCAGTGGCTAAAAATTATATTGTTGTACTAAAATATGTATCTACAGAAATAGTTACTCCTTAAATATACAAGTAAGAGAAATAAAAAAAAGCAATAAGAAGAATTCTTCTTATTGCTTTTTTTATTTAGAAACAAATAGCAGGTAAGGGTTTAAAACAAATAATAGGATTTCATTTATCTCTATATGCATACCATTTATGGTATGATTTTTGGCTTTTTAATAGTAGATCTTTTTAAGATTTGATTAATCGTTAATATACCTAATCTGTGCTGTATCTATATTGATATTTGCTTAAATTAATACGATATGGGTATAAAAGTTTTAAAAATCAAATATTTTTAAAACTAAAAATTAGAAGTAGCTAAACGAAAGTTGATAGTTAAATTTTAAGATTTAATAAATTAATAAAAAAGTATTCTATAAACAGTGTAATTGTTGTTAATTATTAAAATCGAATCTTGTAACGATTGTGAAAACGATATTTAATTGCTGTAAAAATTGTTAATAATTGAGTACTTTTAGGCTAGTTTATAACAAAGAGATATGAAAAAAAAGGTAATTACTATTGGAGTTTTAATGATGAGTGGATTAGCTTTTTCACAAGTTGGTATTGGGATAAGAGCACCGCACAAATCAGCATTATTAGAGTTAAAAGCAGATGCAGGTGAGTATAGAGGGGTATTGATTCCGCGTATTCCTTTAAAAGACTTAACCGATAAATCACTTATAAACAAAGGGGATGTAGAGACTAGCTTATTGGTGTTTAATACAACAGAGAATAGTGTGGTTACTTCTGGGTTTTACTATTGGAAAGGAAAAGAATGGGTTAGATTAGTAAATAATCAGGACGTTATTGATAATATAGACAATTTTCCTCGAAATAAAGTATTAGGTGTTAAAGGGGATGACTTAGTATTAGAAGATACTAAAGGAGGAAAAGTGAACACTCCTATTAAAGACTTGAATATCATTACCACTATTAAGGAAGGTGCAAATGGTATATATACGTATACGAATGAGGCAGGTGTAGCACAGGTTATCGATGTGACAGGCAGTGTTATTAATAATATTACAGAGATACTGAAAGACGAACAAGTCGTTAATGAAATATATACTAATGTAGCTAATAATGGGAAGGCAGCTACTCCAGCAGATACTTCTATCAAGATCGATAATGGAGGGAAGGCTGTATTAAACCCAATGCAAGTCTCTGTAGCTGAGAAAGGTATTACACCTAATAAAATAGCACCTGGTGCAATAGGTACTTTTTTAATTACGGCTAAGAATGGAGATGTACAGTGGGTAAGTGCTACGGATGATTCTATAAAAGAAATCTTGTCACTGAACCAAGCAATTACGCTGTTAAAAGATAATGGTAATGGTACTTTGACATATTATAACGAAGCTTGTTTTGACAAAGACGGAAAATTTATAGAGGGATCTGTAGGAGAATCTTTTGATTCTAATACCCTACGTATCGAATCGACTAAAGATGGAAAGTATCTTTTCTTCGATGGAAGAAGTAAGGATATACCAGTGGCTACTATAGATGTGAAGCAGACTGTAGTAGAGAATATCACAGAGATATTAAAAGAGAATACTGTAAAAGAAGAAATATATAATACTGTAGCTGCACAAGGGAAAAAGGCAACAGGTGTAGATGCTGTGGATATCGTAGGAGGGGATAAGGCTGAGGTCTACTATACTATTGAAGGGGATAATCGAAGTAATGGAAAAAGAGGTAAGTCTCGTCCTACAGCTATTACTATTGATGGTATTGCTTGTGGAGCTATAGCTAATCCCCAAATTAGCACTAAAAGTAATCAATAATAATGATTTATAAAGAAATAAAATATAGAAGAAGGAAGCTTATAGTTTCCTTTTTTTATTGATAATAATATGCTCATTTGATATGCTTTGAGTCTGTTTTTGATCTTTATTATAAGCAATTATAGCCTCATAACTTTAAAGAGGTTATTTGACATGTAAAAGGATGTGGAATATTGATGAAAATCCTGCAAAATATTCTAAAAAAATGCCAATACTCTCTTCGATAAAAGCTTTTGAAACCTCTTGAATTATCAAATCTGTAAAAGTGCATATTAACAGTGAATTGGCTTAAAAAAACACCTTTTTGTGTGTTGATTTTTTTGTCTTGTAAATTATATTTGTGTACTTTTTATTTGTTAATGTATGGGTGATTTTGAATTAAATCCATTTTATGAGTTAATAATAGACGATTTAGTGAATCGTAAATACTCGGTGGTTGACTGTTTTTTTTCGGAAGAAGAGATCAACTTGTTAAGAGCAAATTTGCTTTTAAAACAAGACTTACACAGTTTTAAAAAAGCAGCTATAGGGCAGGCAAGTAGCGAACAAATAGTAGAAGAAATTAGAGGAGACTCTATCTTATGGTTAGATGAGAAAGAACCTGATGAAGTAGAGCAGATGTATTTCAATAAAGTGAATCACTTCTTAGAATATGTAAACAGAACTTGCTATCTAGGTATTCAAGAAGGAGAGTTTCACTATGCGTGTTATCCTCCAGGTACTTGTTATAAGCGTCATTTAGATATTTTCCAATCAGATAGCCGTAGAACGCTGTCTGTAGTGTTATATTTGAATGATCAAGAATGGACTCCAGCTTATGGCGGAGAGTTAGCACTTTACCTACAAGACGAACATGGAAATGAAAGAGAAGAGATTGTACATGCCTTACCAGGACGCCTTGTCGTGTTTGACAGTAAGAGTATAGAACACGAGGTGAAGATGGTAAATCATACTCGTTATAGCATTACAGGATGGTTAAAGACTAGATAAGTAAAAAGCCTTTATATGTTTTATCATATAAAGGCTTTTTCGATTTATAGAAATAATGAGTAAACTATTCTACTGCTGTATTTAATTTTTTCTCTTGCTTATCTTTGACTAGTTTCCACGAGTATAGTGTGATAAGTGGAACGATGATCCAGAATAAATCAATAAGCAGGATATCAGAATAACCTTTAACCCAACTTACCCATATCCAGTTACCTGTCATGACACCATTAAAGATAGGAATAGTAAGACCAATAATACTTCCGACTAATAAACAGTCTCTATTGGTTTTATAAATATTCTTTCTGATGCTTAATAAGATCGTGATAGCTAACCAAGTCCAGAAATAAAAGGAGTAAACAAAGTTTTGCCCTCCTGTTGGGTTTAGTTTTACTGCTATAAAAGCTAATGCCGTTACAGGATACATAGATAAGCAGATAGCCATATAGATATTTGCTAGCCAGAAGTTAAACTTGCGTTTGTGTTCAGGAACATTCTTTTTATCTCTGGCCACTAACCAGATCAGTACTCCAGATATAATGACTATACATCCAGCTATCCCTACTAAGAAGTAAACGATACGAGTCGCTAAACCTCCGAAAGAACCAAAGTGAAGTAAATAAACTAAGTTAGAGAATATATAACTATATCCAGGATTTTCATTAGGATTACTTATCTCTTCTACTTCTCCTGAATGAATGTGATATTTTATTTCTCCACGACTATTTAACTGTTTTTCATTATGCGCTCTACCACTGATGGCTACAGTCATACTTTCATCCCCATAATTAAGTATAGAGATATTAGAGATATATGGATCATCCCATTTTTCTACTGTTTGAAGAATATAGGCGTTTAGATCTATTTCTTTATCAATGGCTTTATGTTGGTATACGATCTCTTTAGCTCCTCTATCTTGTGTGGTATCACTGCTAAATTTGTCTGCATCACCACCATATCCTAATGCAATGATAGTAGCTGCGACTATTCGATAGTTTAATAAGAAATAAGCTCCCGTGATAGCAAAGATTAATTGGAAAGGAAAGGTAATAACACCTAATGCTGTATGTAGGTCAGTCCATACGGTTTTTAGCTTTTCCCAAGGTCTAAATACATAGAAGTTAGATACTATCTTTTGCCAGTGTACAAGTAAGCCTGTAATAAGTGCAAAAATGTAAATGAAAGAAACTAACCCAGCTACAAAGTAACCAAATGGAGAGATATGGATATTAACTAGACCATTTAATTGTGCTAAAAAGTGAAGTCTGTATAAGAATCCTCCTAAAGAATACGATTCTTCATATCCGTGTTTTTCTTCTGTAGCAGTGTCATATAGACCGAAGTCACGTTCTTTCGCTTTAGGTAACAAGGTGTCTTGTGAAGTAGAGATATTATAGCTCATGACTCTACTTCTATCATTCATTCGGAAGTAAATATTTCTACCCTGTAATCCTATTTGATTGTCTAATGAGTCTAATAAGGTATTGTAGTTGATAGATTGAACAGCTATTTTTTCTTGTGGTTTATTACTTTGCCAATTCGCTATTTCATTTTTAAAGAAAGAGAAAGAACCTGCGAAGAAGATAATGTATAGTAATACTGTAATAATAATCCCACTTATCGTATGTAGGTGGAAGTATTTATTATAATTTCTAATATTCATAATAGTGATGTGTCTTGTGTTTAGGTATGTATTGGAGCGATTAAATAAGGTGAATAAAAAACCAGTGTTAGCACGATATAGGCTAACCATATTTTATATCCGTTGCCAATGATAAAGGCCATAATGAATAAGATGGTCCATAATACATATCCTGTGACGAACATCGTTGTATAAATAGGATGAGAAGGGAAAAAGTACATTAGAAACATGTGAAATGTTGTACTTACTAAGAATCCTCCGAATAGACCTGCAGTTATCTTCAGTATACGTTGTATAATTGAACTTTCTAAATGCTTTTTATTTGCGGGCATAATTAAAATATTAGTAGTTCTAGAAATAATCCTAACCCTATAAAACTAACGATGTGTTTAGTCTTAAATGATAACATAGGATATAATGTTAGAATAGCAGAACCAATAAACATTAAGAAGATAAAGAACGTTAAGCTTCCTACTCCTAGACCTTCATAAATAGACTCTGTTGTTAAGGCTATTATTAATAGTGAGTAAGCGATAATCTTGGATAATTTAGTGTTTGACCTAATCCAGGTAGTTAATGTACATTTCTTCTCATATTTTACTTTCTGAGAAGTGTTATATAGCATAAAGAAAGCAAATGCTGTAATTGAAAATAATAAGGTATGCATTTTATTTAGATTGAGTATAAACAAATGTATGACATATTTTATAGTTTTCAATAACAAAATATTAAACTTTTTGATATGATAACGTTGTGTTGTTATTGATTGTTTATTAGGGGTTTAGTGTTTGGTTAACATGCATTATGAGAATTAAAAAGACTAATTGTATGGGCAATTAGTCTTAGTTGTTTTTATAATTAACACTTATTAAATGGTCTGAGTCTAAATTACTTTGTTTTGATAACCCCATTTCGATATAGGTTTAAGGCTTCTTGTAGAACATCTATTATAGCATCAATAGGTAAATCAGCATTGGCATCTATACTTAATGTTTTCATGCGCTTTCTACTTCCTATTTCTAATAAAGGATGTTCTATACGCATTCCTTCTACTATTAATAGATAAGGTGTTTTAGGTTCTTTAGTCAAAGCGAGAAAACAGAACATACGATTCTTATAGCTAAAACAAGGAGTCCCCCACTTTAACGACTCTGTGACATGATCATCTAACTGCAAGATAATGTTTCTTAATGCCTGTAAGCAACCTCTATTGGGTTCTTCTTGTCGTAAATAGTATTGTTCTGTTTCTTTCATAATTGTTATTTTATAGCTACATAAATGCTTACTTCAGCATCCTGTGGGTTCATGGATTTTTCGTCATATATTTCAAAATCAGCTGTGTATTTTCTATCCCACTGTTGTTCCCATATTTGAAACCACTCATTGATAACCAACCCTTTTGTTAGATCTCCAGTAGCAGTTATTTTATTATAAGTACTTGCTTCTATAGTATGCCCTGTCATTCCTTCTGGGATATTAGATAGGTCAGATACTTCACAGCCTATTATTGTAGTATAGGGCATCGTATGGTCCCCTTCATAATTCGTGTACATGGAGTAGACAGCAGTACATACTTTATTTGGTATACGGTTTAGCACATCTTCTTTCCAAAAGCGTTCCCATAGTAAGGGAATATCATTAGCTGCTTTGTTTTGTTCATTGGTAGTGCGTACTTCTATTCCGATGATGTGGAATTTCTTTAAGGTTACTTGATTCATAATACATGAGTTTAAGATTATGTAGCAAAGTTAGGTTCCCCTTATGACATAGGTATGTCAGGGGTGTTGTCTTGTGGGTAATATTTTTCTCTACACGCTTTTAAGTATTGCTCCATTGTGATTTGATGAGGTTCGAATGTTTGCAAGGTATCTTTTAAGTGTTGGATACAGTCTAGTCTAAAGGCTCTAAAGTCTAGTCTCAATCTACAGTAGGCTATTAATATCCAGTTGTCCTGTGTAGTATAGATAGCAAAGGGTTCTATGTCTCGCTGACTCTTTTGGTTTTCTAAAGACAAATAATCAATAACAAGCACCTGATGATTGACAATAGCAGTCTGTATTTGTATTAAGTAATCACTCGTCTGTGCTTTATCAGGATTATCTCTTACGATTATTCTTTGAGAGAGCAGATCAGCTTTATCTTTTTGGGTGTAGCGCAGTACAGCTTTTAGTTTGAGAATAGCATTTTGATATTGTTTGATTAGAGAAGCATCTTTATTCTTTAATATCAGTTGCTCAGCAGTGATAAGAGCATTCGCCTCTTCTTGTGTAAACATGACAGGAGGTAGAGCATACCCATCTACCAGAGAGTATCCTTTACCTTCTTCTGTATAAATTGGAATACCAGATTGTTCTAACGTTCTGATATCTCTATACACCGTACGTATACTTACATTGTGTTTTTCGGCTATCTCAGTAGCGGTTACGATACGCTTAGATTGTAACTGGGTCACTATAGCTGTTAATCGGTTTAGACGAGGTTTACTTTCTGACATAAGACTACAGAGAATTAGATTTATTGACAAAGATAACATTTCGATAAGCCCAGAATAAGAGATAGACATATAAATGAAAAGGAATTATACAAATAGGACTGAATTAATGATCAAAGCATATTATAGTGTGGTTTTAGAGCTAATGAAATAGATATGAAGTAGAATTGCTTTGTAATATTTGGTCAATGCTTAATCTAGGATAAGTATATTTACACCTTCTAAATATTCGCACTATGGCAGAACCAGTAGGAGTCTTTGCTCAAATACACCTAACAGAGGTTAATTATAAAGCATTTTTTAAAACCAAAGCAATCACTGTGATTAGTGAAGAGATGCACCAATGTATCCTTTATAATTGTCAAGATAACTATTGTTATCAGTACAATAAAAAGAAAGAAGAACTACTGTGTTTAGCTTTTTATAACCATGGTAATAGAGAGACTATCAGAGGAGATTTTTATCTAAGTATTCAGACCATTGCACCTTTTGCAAAAGAGGGAAGAACAGGTGTAATAGCACTGACATTAGATGCTTATAATTGGCAGGAAATAGAATGCTATGAGGTGTTAGTAGATAACCAATGGGAGGTGCAGGCCATCAGTGCTGTAGAGTTAGAAGCATTACGAGTTTTAGTCTTTAGTTGTTTAGAACACTTTGATCAGCCTTTTGCGCAGAAAGTGTTTGATTCAAAAATGGTAGATAGTAATGTAGTCAAAAAAATAGCTACACTACAAGGGAAGAACCGCTTGGCTAACTTAACCGTTTTTGCAAAAGAGGCAACGCCTTTAAACCCGATTCACTTATTCGGAGCTTTTTATTATAATGGCAAGGTGGTGTTTAGTTGTAAAGAGGGAGGGATAGTGTACCCTCAGATTGATTTAGCTACTTTTAAGCCAATGGTATATGGGGCTTGTGATCAAGAGCATGTTATTTTTAATGGCAAGTGTATCAAGACCAATCCTAAGAAGTTTAAAAGAGTAGCGAAGTATGAGACGGTCTATTATTTATCTGAAGAAGGAGTATTAGATGAGAAGGGCGAATGGATAGAGGGAAGCGATGCTACTACCTTTAAGCTGACAGAAGACTACTTAGCAGAAGACAGTATTCATCTGTACTATTGGGGACATGTAGTTTCTAAATCTTCTTTTTCAACTTACAGAGTGGAGAGTTATCCCTATCACACAGACTTTTTGATCACAGATACAGCAGTGTATTATACTCAATATAAGCTAGAGGTAGATGCTCAGAGCTTTCGTTTTTTAAAGAGGTTAGAAGGTTTAGCCTATTCTTATACTGGTTTTGTAGGAGAGGATAAGGAGGGGCTGTTTGTGTACTTGATAGAAGATAATAAAGGTCAAGTTATTCGTTCAACAGGATTGTCTATTGATCAATTGTTACAATTATTTCAAGATAAGTATGGCAATAAATATTGGCGAATGGAAGAGGATGAACGTATCTGCCTAGAGAAACCAAGTGCTGCATATTATAAGGAGTTTGCTAAAAAGTGTAAGACTCCATGGGTATTTTATCAAATAAAGGAATTGCGTGACTATGCTAAATTGATTGTTCAGAAATATGAGGATAAGAAGGACAAGGAAGAGTTAATTCCGTTTTGGAAGATCTATAGTCTAGTAGAACCTTATTTATGGATAGAAGCAGATAGTTATAAATATGTGATACTGATGTATTGTATAGAAGGAAAACAAGAACATGCATTAGATACTCTGAGAAAAGCGATTATGTATGGAGCATTTGATATGGAAGAGTTCTTTGACCATCCTTTATTAAGCACTATCCAAGAGCATGAGTACTTTTTAGAATTAAAGGAATATGCTACACAGAATAAGCCAATAGGCTATAAAATCCCAATGCAATTAGAGATTTTAGAGAAGCTCTTAGCTCTTCCTCAGTCGATGTATACAGATGGGACGATACTGTGGAAGTATCACTTATACGATAATGTCGATATAGAAGAAGCTATGCGTGAGCATCCACAGTTGACAGATTATTATACGCGTTATATCACTTTAAATACAGAATTGTTTAATCGATTCTTTAAGCGTTATAATCTGATAGATATGGATTATACTCCTTATGAAGAATATCACTGTATGCCGATAGAAGCTTCTATCATTATGCTTAAGTATTATATGCGTATGGCTGATATACCATCGGGAAGTGTAGCTTATTTTATCCCACAATTAATACAACGTATGGATAAGATAAAAGAGAGAATTCATCGATTAGCAGGAGAAGAACATACTCACTACCAAACAGTGTATAATAATAATGAAGTTGTTCAAATATTAGAGCAGTATTTCTAAAAGTAAACAAAGATTATGTTTCTTACTTTTTTGTTAGTAAATATATTAGATGAAAATATATTAGATGAAAATATATAAAAAAATGAAGAAACTAATTGTTTTGTTAATGTTATTACTGCCATTGTTGATGACTGCGCAGAAAGAAAATGAGTACAAGAGTAGATTCTATATACAGACTAGTTTTTTAGGAGTAGATGCAGGAAGAGATTTTTTGATAGGTGAGAATATATTCGTTCAGACGGGTATGGGGATAGGCGCAGGTTATGATGTATGGAATAATAGTATGTCAGTTGTATTTACCTTTAAGAAGCCAATTCCTTATCTGAGAGGGGGACTAGATTGGTATTATAATAAGAATAAGAGAATAGAGAAGAATCGTACTTTAGACAATAATTCAGGTAATTATGTAGGGTTTCAAGCTAAGTATAGTTTTGGTACAGATAGTGAAGAATATATGAATTCCTTAAATAGTGTTCTAGTAAGTGAAGTACATTGGGGAATAAAACGCAAGTTAGTAGGACCAATGTATTATAAAGTACAGTTAGGTGTAGGACACTTTAATGATTATGATGCGAAGTGCTCAGAAGTATATCCTGTAGTAGGTGTGTTTTTAGGTGCTACGTTCTAAGAAATAATATAACGATACTTAAAAAGATAAGGCTGTTCAAAAAGGACAGCCTTATTTTTATTAAAGTATCTCATACTTTCCAGCAGAAGTTAATATCTTTTGTACTTCTTCTTTCGTCACTTCAGGAGTTTTAACCTCTATACTATGTGTATCTAGAGTGACTGTAGCTTCTATATTAGGGTACTTTTTTAGTTCTTCTTGAATCTTTCCGACACAACTACTGCATCCCATTCCTTTAATTTGATATACTGTTGCCATTTCTTTTTTGTTTAATAATTTATATTACAAATGTAGGATAGTGTGTCATTATCGTTGTTATACGATTTTAAGGAGTTGTTATATAATTCTTTTAAAGAGTAAGATGAAGTCTTTTTTTTCATCTATGTGATGATCCGTATTCTTTGCTTATGAAGAAATAAAGGAATCCTTTTTTTGTTTTCAAGTCTTTTTTTCTTTAAATCAAGGAAAATAAACTTTTAAAATCTGTTTTTTTTCTAAATCAGGAGGATATAAGTCTATTTAGGGGATTATTTTAAAAAAACATAGATACTTTTTTTAAATAGGTTTTATTGTAAAGTGTTGATATTTAAGTTGTTATTTGTTTTTGACTTTTTTTTAGCCAATATGGATATTGCCTTAACCCCAGTAAAATAGGGCACTTGACTAGAATCCCTCGACAATTCATGGAGAATACCCCATACATAGTGGAGCAGAGAAGATGTTTGTCGAACAATGCTTCTTCTATTCTCCATGTATTCTCCTTCTAATAATGTACATGCTAAAATAAAGAAGGGTATAGTACATACGAGTGAATATGTCTATGAAAAAGAGTCATTATAACGAGGGATGAGTTGAGTAGATAATATTTAAGAAATTATCTCCGATGGGGATTAGAAGAGGTATTCTATTTATAGAAAATAAGCAGTAAAACAGAACTCAATATACTCATCCATAAAGGTGATAAGTCCTGCTTACTGCTTAGTTAAAGATTTGTCTAATGAAGAAATATTATCTGTAAGATTACGGATTAGGATATCTTACTAAAAGCGTCTTCACACTGTAATACCATAGTGTCTATAATAGGTATTTTAATATCAAGTGAATTAAATACTAAAGGCAATTCTGTACAACCCAGAATCACTCCTTCTACAGAGGAATAATTTTCTATTAATGTCATAAAGAATGAACGCATCTCTTCTGTGATGGCTCCTGTAGCGAGTATAGATTGGAATTGACCTATTTGGGCTATTTCTTCAGTGTTAGGAATGATTACTTCTATCCCTGCTTGCTGTAAAGGAGATTTAAAATAATCATCTTCCATCGTGAAGGGTGTACCTAGCAGAAGTACTTTCTTCATATTATGCGTTAGTATATGTTTTTTGGTCAGTTCTATACTGTGTGAGATTGGAATATTAGTTAGTATTTCCTGTTTGATCTCATCATAAGCTTTGTGTAAGGTGTTGTTTGCTATCAAGAAACAATTTGGTTGTAGCGATAGTAGGATTTCGATTTCGTGTTTTAAGATATTAGGTACTTCATCCCATTGATTAGCATATCTAGTTTTGATATTGTGATAATCTATACTGTATAAGAGGATAGGGCATGAGTGATATCCACCCCATTTTTCATTTGCCATTTTGTTTAATAGCGTGTAGTATAACGCTGTAGAAGGGTATGCTGTACCACCTAGTATTCCTATTCGTTTCATTGAGTTTGTTTTTTAGTTTTATGGATTGACTTTGTCTAAAAAGGACAGTCAAATATAGGTATAAGTCAGATTTTATCTCTGTGTAAATAGTATAAAATACCCATATTAATTCATTAATTTTGTTGTTTAGGGAAAGAGGAGATGTTAAGAGAGAATTACTTCTATGATAAAAAAGAGATGATATGTTTGACTTTAGATTAAAGGTGTTTTATACAGTAGCGAAGAGAGGGAGCTTCACGAAGGCTTCTAAGGAATTGTTGATTTCTCAGCCTGCTGTGACGAAGCATATCCAAGAGATAGAGGCTAGCTATCAGACTAAACTTTTTGTACGTGACGGGATGAAGATACACTTGACAGAAGCAGGTGAACTACTCTATACGTATGCAGAAGAGATATTCTCTATCTATCGCAATCTTGAGTTCGATATACACGCACTGAATGCTAAAATGGACGGAAGCCTTAGAGTAGGAGCGAGTACTACTATATCACAGTATGTATTACCTCCCTTATTAGCAGAGTTTAGAAAGAAGGTAAATGATCTGCATCTAGACGTAGTATCTGATAATACGAATGCTATCGAGAATCTTCTGCTGAACAAAACAATAGATGTAGGTCTAGTAGAAGGGTATTCTAAAAATCCTCAGATAAAGTATATTGACTTTATCAAAGACGAAATCGTCTTGGTGTGTAGTAGCAATAATGAATTAGCCAAAAGAGGAAGTATTAAACCTCAAGAGCTAAAGGAGTTGTCTTTTTTATTAAGAGAAACGGGGTCTGGGACACTAGATGTCGTGGATACTACACTTAAAGAGATAGGTATAACTTTAAGTGATTTGACTAATGAGATGAACTTCTCTAGTACAGAGAGTATTAAGATGTATTTAATGCACTCAGATAGCGTTGCATTCTTATCCGTACACGCTATTCTAAAAGAGTTGAGGTATAACGAGTTGAGCATTGTAGATATAGAGGGATTAGACATCAGTAGAACTTTCTCTTTAATACAGCGTCAAGGACAAGAAAGCGCTTTGGTAGAACTGTTCATTCGCTTTGTACAGAATCATAACTTAAAGTTATAGGTTATAACAATTATGTATTTTCTTTTCCTTAGTGTATAAAGGAAATTTGTATCTGTAAATAATGATACAAATGACAACAGAAAATAACACTCGTGAGACAATAGGTAAAGTGCTTCTAGTAGGGCTAGCTTTGCTTAGTTTATTTCCATTTATTTCATCCGCAGTAGCACTAGTGATAGGGATAGTCTATGCACAGCTATTCGAGAACCCGTATGCAAAACAGACTAAGAAGGCAACAGGGCTATTGTTAAAAGTAGCTGTGATAGGGCTTGGTTTTGGTATGAATGTGTATAGTGCAATATCTGCAGGTAAGGATGGTTTTATACTTACTATCTTCTCTATCTTTTTAACTTTAGCACTAGGATTCTTATTAGGAAAAGTGTTGAAAATAGACAAAAAAATATCGTATTTGGTTTCTTCAGGTACTGCAATCTGTGGAGGTAGTGCTATCGCTGCGGTTTCTCCTGTTATTAAAGCAGATGAGAAGCAGATATCAGTAGCTTTAGGAATCGTGTTTATCTTAAACTCTGTAGCTTTAATTATATTTCCGCCTATAGGACATGCCTTAGGATTAAGTCAAGTAGATTTCGGGCTATGGTCTGCTATTGCGATACACGATACGAGTTCGGTAGTAGGAGCTGCGGCTAAGTATGGAGACCAAGCTCTAGAAGTAGCTACTACTGTGAAGCTAGCTCGTGCATTATGGGTGATCCCTGTAGCATTCTTATCTATGGTATTCTTTAACAATAAAGGAGGTAAAGTGAAGTTGCCTTACTTTATCGGGTTATTCGTATTAGCAATGCTAGCGAACTCTTATATCCCAGCAGTACAGTCTATCGGACCATATATCGTAGAAGCTTCTAAAGCAGCATTGACCTTGACCTTATTCTTAATCGGTACATCTTTATCTTATCGCACCGTGAAATCTGTAGGATTTAAACCTCTATTAGAAGGAGTAGGACTGTGGATATTTATCTCTGTGACTTCACTGCTTTATATTATGTATGTGAATTAAAATAGATAGGAAACAATGTGTTTAAATTGAAAATCACACTAAATTGGACAAAAGAAATTATCTTTATAGTTTATCAGCAATAAATAGTTAACACTTATCATGAATATAAGTACGTATATCGCTTACTACACTAAAGGGTTAAAAGATAGATTAGAAGTAGTAAGACCTACTATGATAGATAGTTTATGTAGTTTATTTGTAAGGGAATATATACCTTTAGTTGATCCATGTACTGTTAGAGATGTAGATACATTTTATTTTGAATATGACTATGAAACACTTGATATTGTAGTTTGGGCAGAGGATAAGGCAGAGCAAGTTATTTCAAGTATATCAATGGGTATTCCAGAGAACTTAAGTGATAATTTGTTTCCAAGAGAATTGTACTTTTCTTTACACGATTTAGAAGAATCATGGACAGAGACTGAAGATGGAGAAGAAATGTATGACGAGTTAATGCAAACTCTATCTGAGCAACAAGAACGAATACTTGAATTTTGGTTTACTCAATGTTGGTTAGAAGCAAAGACTAAAACAGGTGCATCAATAAAAGGTAAGTTTAGCATACACGATACAACTTATAGAACAGAGCTTCCATAATGAAAAGGAGAAACTCTCAAATAATAAAAAGGGCTTTCAATGCACTTGAAAGCCCTTTAAGGTTATTTATTATACTTGAATAACTCCTAAGTTAAACGGTTTTTCGATAGGAGCGTGGTTTGCAGCTTCAATACCCATAGAGATCCACTTACGCGTATCTAATGGATCGATAATAGCATCTGTCCAAAGACGTGCTGCTGCGTAATAAGGCGAAACTTGATTGTCGTATCTCGCTTTAATTTTATTGAATAATTCTTCTTCTTGTTCTTTAGTTAGTTCTTCCCCTTTTGCTTTAAGAGATGAAGCTTCTATTTGTAATAATACTTTTGCTGCCTGAGCACCTCCCATTACAGCAAGCTCAGCACTAGGCCATGCAAAGATAAGTCTAGGGTCATAAGCCTTACCACACATCGCATAGTTACCTGCTCCATAAGAGTTTCCTACTACTACAGTGAATTTAGGTACTACAGAGTTAGATACAGCATTAACCATCTTAGCACCATCTTTAATAATACCTCCGTGCTCAGACTTAGACCCTACCATAAACCCTGTTACATCTTGTAAGAATACTAGTGGTATTTTCTTTTGATTACAGTTCGCTATAAAACGAGTAGCTTTATCTGCAGAGTCAGAGTATATCACTCCTCCGAATTGCATTTCGCCTTTTTTAGTTTTTACTACTTTGCGTTGGTTCGCTACGATACCTACAGCCCATCCATCGATACGAGCGTATCCCGTGATGATCGATTGTCCGTACCCTTCTTTGTACTCTTCGAATTCTGAGTTATCTACTAGACGTTTGATAATCTCCATCATATCATACTGCTCATTACGCGCTTTTGGTAAGATACCGTAGATGTCTTCTTGAGCTAAAGCAGGTTTGGCAGCTTTGATACGGTTATATCCTGCTTTGTCAAAGTCTCCTATTTTATCAATGATATTTTTGATTGTGTCAAGGGCATCTTTGTCATCTTTAGCTTTATAATCAGTTACACCTGATATTTCGCAGTGCGTAGTTGCTCCACCTAAAGTTTCGTTGTCAATGCTCTCTCCGATAGCTGCTTTTACTAAATAACTACCTGCTAAGAAGATACTTCCTGTCTTGTCTACGATAAGTGCTTCATCACTCATAATAGGAAGGTAAGCACCACCGGCTACACAGCTACCCATGACAGCAGCTATCTGTGTGATACCCATACTGCTCATCACAGCATTGTTTCTGAATATACGTCCGAAGTGTTCTTTATCAGGGAAGATTTCGTCTTGTAGAGGTAGATAAACACCTGCACTGTCTACTAGGTAGATGATAGGTAGTTTATTTTCTATTGCTATTTCTTGGGCTCTTAGATTCTTTTTTCCTGTAATCGGGAACCAAGCACCTGCTTTTACAGTAGCGTCATTTGCTACTACGATACACTGTTTTCCTTTTACATAACCTATTTTAACCACTACACCTCCAGAAGGACATCCTCCATGCTCTTCATACATCCCGTCTCCTGCGAAGGCACCGATCTCTATACTATTGGTCTTATCATCTAGTAAATAGTCGATACGTTCTCTAGCAGTCATTTTGCCTTGCTCGTGTAGTTTAGCTATTCTTTTTTCGCCACCACCTTGTTTTACTTTTACTAATTTTCTTTTTAAATCAGAAAGCAAAAGCTTATTGTGGTCTTCGTTTTTATTGAAGTTTATATCCATAGTTTGTTGGGTTGATTCACTGTTGTCTGTGGTTTAGTACAAGTTATATTTAGAGAGTAAATAGTGTACTAATCCTTGATCGTTTTCGCTAAAATACAAAATATACTAGAATTTTGACTATCCAAAAATGAGGAGATGCGATTTTTAGCATGATACCTATTTTCTTTTGTTCATTTTATTAATATTTATAATGACAGTTGTTGAAGTAAAAGGAGGTTTAGATTCAGGAGAATAGTTGATAAATGTGTATAATTTGGTGATTTATAAAAGTGTAGTTCTGTAGATTGATGAGTAAGATATAGTAATGAAATGAAGAGGGATAAAAGTGAGTTAGGTAATGAGGTTATAGTATTGTCTTCTTTTAAAATTATATATCAGGAATGGTGAATAATGAGATAAAAAGAAGTGAGGGTGTGATGAATTGTAATTAATGAGGGTAATTGTCGTCGCTAAATAAGAATATAAGGGGGAAAGTGTACTTTTATTACATAACATTAAATTAATATAGGGAAATAGGTTTATATTTGTAATTCAAATAGTTATGTTTTTATCGTAAAGTAATAGTATTAATAAAGTCGTAAAAATTAACGTTAAGGAAACATTGAGCTAACTTAAAAGGTTTACTTTTGCGCCCGATTATTATCATTTATAAGATGTCATTAAACAATATTTTTCAGTTTTTAGTGCCTAAGGATAAAGTGTTTTATCCATTATTTGAAAAGGCAGCAGGTAAGATTAAGAAAATTTCAGAAACTTTAAATGAAGCAGTAAATGCTCCAGCTAAAGAAAGAGATCAGTTATTAAAGAATGTAGAAGTATTAAAACAAGAGATAGAAGCAATCGCTCAAACTACACGTGTAGAACTTGGAAAAAACTTCATCACACCTTTTGACCGTGAGGATATCCACAATTTGATTACAGCTGTAGATGATATAGCGGATCACTTATCGGATGCTGCATCTCGTATGAGATTATATCAAATCGATAAAGTAACAAAACCTTTGCGCAAATTAACTGAGGCTAATTTAGAAGCTTGTAGTGAAGTGGCTAAGGGGCTTTTAATCTTAAAAGACAATAAAAATTTTACAGCATTAGCAGAAATCAGTAAAAATATCTCTCGTTTAGAGCGTAAAGCAGATAAAGTATTTGATAAAGCTGTTGCGGACATCTTTGAGAATGAAAGCAATGCTATTGAGATTATTAAATATAAAGAGGTAATGATGGCTCTAGAAACAGCAACAGATAGTTGTAAAGACGTTGCTAATGTACTTGAGACAATTACAGTAAAATACGCTTAATTAATCAGAAACATTATTTATGGATTTTTTCTTAGGAATGTTTACTAATCAAGCTGGTATTATGCTGATGATCATTATCGTCTTAGCATTAGGGTTTGATTATATTAACGGTTTTCACGATGCAGCAAACTCTATTGCGACCATTGTGACTACAAAGGTGTTGACACCATTCCAAGCTGTATTATGGGCAGCAGCATTTAACTTTGCTGCTTATTTTATCTCTCTTTATATTATTGGAGAGTTTAAAATTGGTAATACGATAGCCAAGTCAGTGAATGAAAACTTTATTAGTTTAGAGGTGATATTCGCTGGATTAGTAGCTGCTATTATTTGGAACTTATTGACTTGGAAGTTGGGTATTCCTTCTTCTTCTTCGCATACTTTAATTGGAGGATTTATTGGAGCAGCAGTAGCTCATGCAGGTGGTTTTGCACCTGGAGGAGAGGATGTTATTGTATATTCTAAAGTAATTCCAATTTTCTTATTTATCTTCGGAGCTCCGTTTTTAGGTATGATATTAGCCTATTTTATAACGGTGGGTATTATGTGGATTTGTAGAAATGGTAATTCTCATAAATGTGATACATGGTTTAAACGTTTGCAGTTAGTGTCATCTGCAATGTTCTCTTTAGGACATGGTGGTAACGATGCTCAGAAAGTAATGGGTATTATCGGTGCAGCTGTTATCTTCTATCATGTTAATATAGATATGGATGAAGCTTATCTAGTGGATGGAGTAGATACATTTAAAGTATTCGTAGAGCACTGGTGGTGGGTTCCGTTAGCATCATTTATATTCATTGGTCTAGGTACTTTATCAGGAGGATGGAAGATCGTGAAGACTATGGGATCTAAGATTACTAAAGTAACTCCATTAGAAGGGGTGGCTGCTGAGACAGCTGGTGCTGTTGCGTTATATGTGACTGAGCATTTAGGTATCCCAGTATCGACTACGCATACGATCACAGGTTCTATCATCGGGGTAGGAGTTACTAAACGTATCTCTGCTGTTAGATGGGGAGTGACTATTAACCTATTATGGGCTTGGATATTAACTATACCTGTATCAGCTATTATAGCAATGGTAGTATATTATTTGATTACATTCTTTATGTAAGCATATAGTTTAAAAGATATATAGAGTGGTACAGCGATGTGCCACTTTTTTTATTGCGGGAAGTTGATGTGTTAATGAAGCAAAAAAGGAGCTGCTAGCTCCTTTTTTTATTCTTCTTCTTTTTGTCCCATCATCATTAGATATGCTTTTAAGAAGTTGTCAATCTCTCCATTCATTACAGAATCTACATCAGTAGTTTCGAATTGTGTACGGACATCTTTAACTAGTTTATAAGGATGCATCACGTAGTTACGGATTTGCGAACCCCATTCTATTTTCTTCTTATTTGCTTCTATTTCATCACGCATTGCTTGTTTCTTCTTAAGCTCAATTTCATATAATTGAGACTTTAAAAGTTGCATTGCTTTTGTTTTGTTGTCTAATTGAGAACGCGTTTCAGAGTTCTCAATAATAATACCAGTAGGGTGGTGACGCAATCGTACTGCTGTCTCTACTTTATTAACGTTCTGTCCACCTGCACCACTAGATCGCATAGTCTCCCAAGAGATATCTGATGGGCTAATTTCGATTTCGATAGTATCATCTGCTAATGGATAAACATAAACAGATACGAATGAGGTATGACGCTTAGCATTGCTGTCAAATGGTGAGATACGCACTAAACGGTGAACTCCGTTTTCGCCTTTTAAGTATCCGAACGCAAATTCTCCATCGAACTCTAAGGTTACTGTTTTTACACCAGCAACTTCTCCTTCTTGGTAGTTTAGTTCTTTTACATTAACGCCGTTCTTCTCTCCCCACATGATGTACATACGCATCAGCATAGCTGCCCAATCGCAACTCTCTGTACCTCCTGCACCTGCCGTAATCTGTAGTACAGCACTCATATTATCTCCTTCGTCAGAAAGCATGTTTTTAAACTCTAGTTCTTCTATAATCTGAAGCGTTTTTTCATACTGTTCTACTACTTCTTCTTCTGTGTATTCACCTTCTGCATAGAATTCTAAAAGAATCTTTAATTCCTCTAGGTTAGACATAGCAGATTCATAGCCTTCTACCCATTTCTTTTTGGACTTCAGGGCTTTAACGATAACTTCTGCTTCTTTAGGATTATTCCAAAAGTCTGGAGCAAAAGTTTTTTCTTCCTCGTTTGTTATTTCGATAAGCTTCTTATCGATGTCAAAGATACCTCCTTAACGCACCAAGGCGATCAATAATATCCTTCTGTTGTTCTGTGGTTACCATAATTTTTAATACTTTTATAGCACAAAAATACTTATTCCTATCAATTTATGGAAATTAATTTAATCAGTGATACAATCACTAAGCCTACACCTGAAATGTTGAATTACATGATGAAAGCGAGGGTAGGAGATGATGTTTACAAGCAAGATGGAAGTACCAATGAATTAGAAATTGCTGTTGCTGAGTTGTTTGGGATGGAAGCAGCCCTTTTTTTTCCTTCAGGAACAATGGCAAATCAAGTCGCTATAAAATTGCATACTCAACCTGGAGATCATTTAATTTGTGATAAAAGTTCTCATATCAATATGTTTGAAGGGGGAGGGATAGCAGTGCACAGTGGAGTGAGTTGTGCATTAATAGATGGAGATAGAGGACGTATTACAGCAGAGCAAGTCTTGGAAAACTATAATGACCCCAATAATATTCACTTGCCAATCACTAAATTAGTTTGTATAGAAAATACGACAAATTTAGGTGGAGGAGCTTGTTATGAGCTAAGTGAGATAGAGCGTATTCGTGAGGTGTGTAATGAAAAGGGATTAAAGATGCACTTAGACGGGGCTAGATTATGGAATGCATTGGTGGCTAAATCACAACATCCAAGTCAGTTCGGTGCTTTATTTAATACGATATCAGTGTGTTTCTCTAAAGGACTTGGAGCTCCAGTGGGTTCTGTGTTGTTAGGATCGAAAGAAGATATTAAAAAAGCTATTCGCCTACGTAAATTAATGGGGGGAGGAATGCGTCAGATTGGGTATTTAACTTCGGCTGCTTTGTTCGCTTTAAAAAATAATGTTGGTCGCCTGCAAAGAGATCATTTCAGAGCGAAGCAAATAGAGATGGTTTTAAGTAAGAAAATATGGGTTAAGGAGGTTTTGCCTGTTCAAACTAATATCGTCGTTTTTAGGCTGCAAGAAATAGCTCAAAACAAAGTCTTTATAGATAAGTTGAAACAAAAGAATATATTTATCAGTGATATGGGAGGGGGATGGCTTCGTATGGTGACACATTTAGATTATCGCGAAGTAATGCATGAATATGTAATAGAAGCTCTTACTAAACTAGAATTGTAGAGGTAGAGGTAAGACGATGTAAATCGTTTATTTAGTAATATTTATGTTTTTAGATCAGGGAAATTGACTTACCTTTGTTTAGATTTAAATTAAATAATGGAAAAATTAAAACAACGTTGGGGTATTACATCAAATTGGCAAATGGGTGTAATCTTATTAGTTTTTGCAATTACAGGTTCTACTGCAGCTTACATATCGAAACCTATTTTAACTAGCATAGGGCTAGACAGAGCTACAACTAATCCGTTTATATATTGGGTTCTGTATATTGTGCTAATTCTGCCCGTTTATAAAGTTATTTTGATTTGTGTGGGTACTATATTTGGACAACATCGCTTTTTTTGGAATTTCGTGATGAAAATGCTAAGAAGAATGGGTTTTGGTTCTTTAGTGCCAAAAGATAAATAAGAAGTTTACCAATTATTATATTTATAAAAAAGCTGAAAGTATTAGTTAATACTTTCAGCTTTTTTTGTTCTATTTAGTTCTTGTGAATGATAAAGATACAAGGTCTTTTGTGTAAGTCTTCTTTTGTGTTTTTCCATTGAGAAGCTGGTTTAGTCTGTATAAACTCTGTCTCTAAGGTTATATCACAAGCTACGCAGATAAGAGTGTTTGGATTTAATATCTGTACCATATCTTGTAACAGTTGATTATTTCTATATGGAGTTTCTATAAATAACTGTGATTGGTTTTTCTCTTGAGAAGTTCTCTCTAAAGCTTTAAGAGCACTCTTTTTATCACTTTTATCTATAGGTAGGTATCCATTGAAAGCAAAGCTTTGTCCGTTCATTCCTGAAGCCATAACGGATAATAAGATAGAAGAGGGACCTACTAAAGGAGTTACTTTAATATTTCTTTTATGAGCTATGTCTACAATAACTGCTCCAGGGTCTGCGACACCAGGACAACCTGCTTCACTCATTACACCAACGCTTTTGCCTTCTAATAATGGTTTAATATATTCTTTGTATTCACTTACTTCAGTGTGTTTATTTAAAGGAAAAAGAATAAGTTCTGATTGTTTTTTTTCAGGACATATGCTTTTAATAAAACGTCTTGCTGTTTTTTCATTTTCAACTATGAATATGTCAAGCATTTCGATAGCGCGTTTTACAGTTTGTGGCAAAACGTCCATAGGATTTGTAGTGTCTCCTAGGGTGATAGGGATTAGGTATAGTGTACCTGTAGGTATATTATTTGTCATTTGTCAAATTTCTCTCAAATAGAGTACAAAGGTAAAGATAAAGTATAGTACAAAAAAGAAAAGGAAGAAAATGACTTTCTTCCTTTTACTTACATATATCTAAGATTTTAAATCTTTGGCTATTACATTACAAACTTCATCTAAAAGATGAAAAACATGTTCAAAACCATCATCTCCTCCAAAATATGGATCAGGTACTTCTAGGTTTTGACCTGGTGTGTTTTCATTAAGAATTAACTTTACTTTATTTTTAGCTTCTTGACTAGGTGCTAACTTAATTACATTTTCGTAATTAGATTTGTCCATCACATAGATGCGATCAAAATTAGTAAAGTCACTTACTTTAAACTGTCTTGCTCGTTGTGTAGTTAAATCAATATTGTATTTTTTAGCAACAGCTATTGATCGTTTGTCTGGTTGACTACCTATATGCCAATCTCCAGTACCAGCTGAATCAACAAAAAAACTTTCTGTAGAAAGCTTTGATTGTAATATCCCTTCTGCTAAAGGCGAACGGCAAATATTGCCTAAACAAACCATCAATACTTTTGTCATTACATACTGAATTTAATATTTATATCATCGTGGAATTTCTTAAACTCCTTATCCGTTTCTAATAAATTATCCACAGTTTTGCAAGCGTGTAATACTGTAGCGTGATCTCTATCTCCTATTTGTGAACCAATAGAAGCTAAAGAAGCTTTAGTGTATTTTTTAGCAAAGAACATCGCTAGTTGTCTAGCTTGAACTATGTTTCTTTTTCTTGTCTTAGAACGCAATGTTTCTGTGTCCATTTGGAAATAATCAGAAACAATTTTTTGAATATAATCGATAGAGATTTCTCTCTTCACACTCTTCACAAATTTCTCAACAACTTGTCTTGCTAAGTCAATTGTTACTTCACGCTTATTAAATGAAGATTGAGCGATTAATGAAATGATAGCTCCTTCTAATTCTCTAATATTAGAGTTTACATTTTTAGCTACATATTCGATTATTTCTTTTGGCATATCTACTCCATCACGGAATAATATTCCTTCAACAATTTTTACTCTTGTTTCAAAATCTGGGTGTGATATCTCTGCAGATAATCCCCATTTAAAACGAGATAAAAGACGTTGTTCGATATCTTGAATATCTACTGGTGCTTTATCAGAAGTAAGAATTACTTGTTTACCATTTTGGTGTAAATGGTTGAAGATATGGAAAAACACATCTTGTGTACCTGATTTACCTGATAAGAATTGAATATCATCGACGATAAGTACATCTATTAATTGATAGAAGTAGATAAAGTCATTACGCGTATTCTTACGTACAGAGTCAATATACTGTTGAGTAAAGACTTCAGCAGAAATGTACAAGACAGTTTTTTCTGGGTAAAGATCTTTAATTTCAACACCGATAGCGTGTGCTAAGTGAGTCTTTCCTAATCCAACTCCTCCAAAAATAAGAAGTGGGTTAAAAGAAGTACCACCTGGTTTATTCGCAACAGCCATACCAGCAGAACGTGCCAATCTATTTGAATCACCTTCTAAGAAGTTATCAAATGAATAGTTTGAATTTAACTGAGATTCGATTTTTACGTTTCTGATTCCAGGAATTACAAAAGGGTTTTTTAATTCTGGATTCTTGTTTTGAATAGGTACATCTAACTCTTGAGGTTTTACTGGACCTCTTTGTGTACTTGGTAATTGTTCTGTATAAGGTTGTTTGTTTCCAGAAGGAGTTTCCATCTGAATCTTATACAATAACTTTGCTTCAGCTCCTAACTGTTTTGTTAGGGCTACTTTTAGGATTTTTACATAGTGTTCTTCCAACCACTCGTAAAAAAACTTACTAGGCACCTGAATATAAAGAGCATTCTCTGTAAGCTCAATAGCCTTAATAGGCATGAACCATGTCTTGAATGCTTGTTCTTGGATGTTATCCTTTATGAATTCAAGACAATTATTCCATACAGATTCTGCTGTCTTAATTGTATTATCGTGCAT